>CAXTWG010000019.1:0-16783 GCA_964247895.1 uncultured Acidobacteriaceae bacterium | reverse complement strand
AACGCTGGGTAACATTGGGGATGGCACGGCAGCGGCGGCGCTGCGGCAGATGGATGGGGGGGGCGGGCGCTGGGCGCTGGGTGGGATGGTGGGGCGAAGCGCCGCCATGGAGCGGCTTTTCCTTCAGATGCGTTACCTTGCCAACCACCTCCGTATCGCCTTGCTTGAGGGCGAGCGGGGCACGGGCAAACAGCTGGCCGCGCGAACGCTCCATCAGCTCTCTCCCCACCAGGGCGGCCCTTTTCTTCACTGCCCGGCTGCTGCTTTTTTCTCCGGCTCGAGCCTCCCCACTTCTCTTGAAAAGGTGCGCGGAGGCACCCTGTACCTGTCCGGCGTCGACGCGCTCAACCATGAGCAGCAGGGGCGCATGCTGCACCTTCTCGGCTGGCTCGCGCAGGCCAACGCCCGCCCGCTTGGGCTTTCCGGCCCGACGGCTTTCACGCCCGGCTCTTACCCCGCCCTGCGTCCCACTCAAGGGGCAGTTCTGCCCCTCACCCCCCTCTCCAAAGACGAGGAAGCGCCTCGGCCTCGCGCTCTGCTCGTGTCCTCGGAGCGGCCCTTGCGCTCGCTCGTGCTTTACGGAAAATTCCGCGGCGATCTTCAGGCGCAGCTCGGAGCTGTCCACATGCAGTTGCCCCCTCTGCGCGATCACCAGGAGGATATCCCTCTCTTGTTAGAGCACTTTCTTAAGCGTTTCCATCTCGACAAGGAGTACCTCGACAAGCATGGCAAACGCCTGCGCGGCTATGCTCCCGATCTTGTACCCGCTCTGCTGATGCGGCGGTGGGACGGCAATGTCCGCGAGCTCGAACAGACCCTCGCCGCGGCTGCCCTGCGGACAGAAGGTGAGTGGCTCCGCGCCCGCGATCTCCCGTCTGTGGGTACCCCCGCTGCTTCGAGTGCGCCGACCCGGGCTGCTTTCCCGTCCATGATCTGGGCAGCACGTCCAGGGGAGGGTCCACGTCTCCAGAGTGCCTGCACAGCTCCCCGGCAGACTGGAAACGAAAACCTCCCGCGGCGCTCGTCCCACGCTTCGGCCCCGGTTTCCACTCCGGACGCCAACACCGAGTCCGATCTCGAACCTACGCTCGACCCCAACCTCGACCGCGCCATCATGCGTCATATCCGCCGGGTGCTCGGGAGCGTCAACGGCAACAAGCTCCGCGCCGCGCGCCTGCTCGGGATCAGCCGTTCCACACTGTACCGCCTTCTCGATGCCAACGGCTCGGACAGCGAGCCACGCACCGGCATTGCTGTCTAGCGCTCAGCCGGTAGGACGCTTCCTGTACACTCGGCAACAAATGCGCCCGGCTCTCGCCTTGAGCCCGGGCCCATTTGCTCCCGAACCGACAGGACTCACCTCCCATCATGCCCCGGCGCACGCCTTCCATTCTCCTCGCGTTCCTGCTCGCAGTCCTCAACGCACCCGCGCAAACCTCGCGCGCAGTTCGGCCCGCCGCGGGCAACTCCGCCGCGCCCCAGTCCCCTTCTGAGCGGTCGGCTGCACTCGCAACCTTGTTCGCCGAGGTCTGGCAGGACCGGCTCGAACACAACCCTGAGTTCGCCACCTCCACCGGCGATCCGCGCTATAACGACCGGCTCGACACCTATACCGCTGCCGCCTACAACGACGATCTCGCCCGCGGCGCCGCTTTTCTCGCCCGCCTCGCCGCAATTGACTCGGCTGGTTTGTCCGAGCAAGACCAGCTCTCGAAAGACCTGCTCGTCCGTCGCCTCGTCGAACAGCAGACTGAAGCTCTTTACAAACCGTGGCAGATGCCGGTCAACCAATTTTCTGGGCTCCAGGTCAATCTTCCCCAGCTGGTTTCCATCGCCCCTTTCGCGACGGGGAAGGACTATGACGACTGGATCGCCCGCATGCGTGCCGTGCCGAAAGCCTTCCAGCAAGTAACAGACTCCATCGAAGCCGGCATTGCCGACCACCGTACCCCGCCCCGCTTCCTGCTCGAAAAAGTCTTCACCCAGACCCAGACCCTCGCTGCTCAAAAACCCGAGGACTCCCCTTTCGCCCGCCCTTTGGCCAAGTTCCCGGCATCCTTTCCCGCTGCCGAGCAAGCCCGTATTCAGCAGGAGCTGCTCGCGGCTATCCAGTCTGACGTGCTGCCCGCTTACGCGCGTTTCGCCCGCTTCCTTCAGTCTGCCTACATCCCCGCCGGCCGCGCCGAGCCCGGCGCCTGGTCGCTACCTGACGGCGATGCGTACTATGCTTTCCGCGTCAAGCAATCCACCACCACCGAGCTTACCCCCGCCCAGATCCACCAGACCGGCCTCGATGAGGTCGCCCGTGACGAAGCCGAAATCCTTGCCATCGCCCATAAACTCGGCTTCCCTACGATTGCCGCTCTCCGGACCTCGGTCGCCGCCGATCCCAAGCAGCATCCCGCGAGCAGAGAAGCCCTGCTTGAGCTCTACCGCCGCGACCTCGATGGCATGCGCCCCAAGCTCCCCGAGTACTTCGGCCTTCTTCCTAAAGCCCAGCTCACCATCAACCCCGTCCCCACCTACTCCGAAAAGGAACAAGCTCCGGCCTACTACCAGCGCGGCACGCCGGACGGTTCTCGCCCCGGCGCCATCTACATCAATACTTATGACTACGCCCACCGCTCGCTTGCCAATGTCGAATCGATCGCGTACCACGAGGGTATCCCCGGCCACCATCTCCAGATCTCCATTGCTCAGGAGCTGACGGGACTGCCCCAGTTTCGCAAGTATGCCGGCTACACCGCTTATACCGAAGGGTGGGGCCTGTATGCCGAGCGCCTGGGCAAGGACATGGGCTTCTACCAAGATCCCTACTCCGATTACGGCCGGCTCGAAACCGATGTCTTCCGTGCCGTACGGCTCGTCGTCGACACCGGCGTGCACTCCAAGCACTGGACCCGCCAGCAGATGATCGATTATTTCCACGCTCACACCGGCCTTGATGAAGCCACAGTTCAGGCCGAAACCGACCGCTACATCGCTTGGCCCGCGCAGGCTCTGGGCTACAAAATCGGTCAGCTTGCAATCCTCAAGCTTCGGGCGCAAGCCCAAACCGCGCTCGGCCCCCACTTCAACTACAAGGCCTTTCACGACGAGGTGCTCGGCTCCGGCCCCCTTCCCATGGATATCCTCGAAACACGTGTAAGTGCCTGGGTGTCCAGTCAGAAATCAGCCCAGGGAGGCTCACAATGACCCGCATCTCGGTCCTCGGCGCAGGCAAAATGGGAGGCATTCTCCTTGGAGCTTTCCTGCGTCAGCAGCTCTTTGCCCCTGAGCAGATCCGTGCCACGGTCGCTCACCCCGAGCGCGCTCAGGCCTTAGCCGCCCAATGGGGCATTCCTGTTACCACCGGCAACCTCGAAGCCGCCGATGGAGCGGACATCCTCCTGCTCGCCGTAAAACCTTTCCAAATCGAAAAACTTCTTGCTGAAATCCGCCCTGCACTTCGCCCCGGTGAGCTCGTCATCTCTATTGCAGCCTCCATTACCACCGCAGCTATAGAGGCAGCCGCAGGGATAGAGATCGCCGTCGTCCGAGCCATGCCCAACACCCCTTCCACCCTCGGCGCGGGCATCGCCGGCCTATGTCGCGGCTGTTACGTCTCAGACGAGCAGATGAACCTTGCTGCCCGTATCTTCTCTACTGTCGGACGCACCGTCCTGGTTGACGAAAAACACATGGACGCCGTCACCGGGCTTTCCGGCTCCGGCCCCGCTTTCATCTACATTATCCTCGAGTCCCTCGCCGAAGCCGGCGTCAAGGTCGGCCTGCCTCGCGATGTCGCCACCCTCCTTGCCGCGCAAACCACATTCGGCGCAGCCAAGATGGTGCTTGACACCGGCTATCACCCCGCCCTGCTCAAGGACGCGGTCACCACTCCTGCCGGCTGCACCATCGACGGCATTCTCGAGCTCGAAGAAGGCGGCCTCCGCGTTACCCTTATTAAAGCTGTTATGCGTGCCACTGAGCGCGCTCGCGCCCTGGCCAAAGGTTGAAGTAGTTTTCAATACCGAACACTCTCCGCCCCGAGCCAAGCGAAGAACCTGCTTTCCTTCCATAAACGCAGCAAGGGCGTCCCACAGGACGCCCTTGCGATACCCTCTCGATGTGCAGCCTTACTGGGGTTTTGAGTCCTGGATCTTCTGCTTATCATGGCCCAGATTGTCCTTGGCATCCATGTGCGCTTCCTTCGCCTTGTCCGTGACCTTGCTTCTCTTCGCAGCTTTTGGGTCGAATACCGTCTGCACGCCTTCCTTAGTCTTGTCGTAGCCCTTTACAGACACTTCCTTTGTTTTATCGACTGCAACCGTCCCGCCTTCCTTGGTCTTGTCGACGGCCTTGGAAGTCCCACTTTTGGTTTTCGACGCGGCGCTCTTAGTCCCATGAGCGGTCTTATGATATGCCTTTTTTGTGGTCTTGCTCGTAGCGTGGCCGACATCGGTGGCTGCGTTCTTGGTATCGGTCCCCGCGTTTTGTGCGTCCTGGCCGGCAGTCTGAGCCTGGAGTGCAGCAGACATCAGCAGCGTGGATGCCAGTACGACGGAAGAGAAGGGTAGAAAGACGCGGAGTGTTTTCATGATCGTTGTGCAGATGGTACATCGCCCAGGTAGGTTGCGCTAGCAGTAGAATCAAAAAAGTATCGATGCCCATGGCAACGGAAGCTACCATCCCGGCCGTTCTGTCCAACGCCGTTTCGACACGTCCCAGCACCCTCGCGCCTTCGCGCGCCCTTATCCGCTTCGCCCAGTTTGTGCTCGCCTACAACATTCTCGTCGTTCTTTGGGGCGCGGTCGTCCGTTCCACCGGCTCCGGCAACGGCTGCGGAGATCACTGGCCCCTTTGCAACGGCACTGTCATCCAGCACTGGCAAACCCTCGCCAATATCATCGAGTTCGCCCATCGCGCCTCGGTCGGTGTCGGTGTCTTCGCTCTGCTCACCCTCGGCGTATGGATTTTCCGCACCACCGCCCATCGCCATCTCGCCCGCGCTTTCGTCGGGCTTTCTATCTTGCTTACTTTCAACGAAGGCCTTCTGGGCGCTCTGCTGGTTGTGCTGCACCATACCGGCACCGACCAGTCCCCGATGCGCGCCTTCTGGCTTTCTCTCCATCTCACCAATACACTCCTGCTCCTTGCCGCTCTCGCGCTTACCGCACACTTCCTCGGCCGCACCACTGGCCGCATGCGCGGCTCGGTCGAGCTCCACCGTCCGCTCTTCGCTGCCGCCGGTCTTCTCGCCACCCTTTCCGTCGGCGTTTCAGGCTCCCTCGCCGCATTGGGGGATACACTTTACCCCGCCCACTCCCTCGCCGAGGCCTTCGCGCAGGACTTTTCTCCTTCCGCTAACTGGCTGCTTCACGTCCGGTGGGTCCACCCCACCCTCAGCACACTCGCCGCGTTCTGGGTTCTTTTCATGGTCGCGAGCGCTTGGCACACGGAAAATCACCGCCTCTCTCAGATGACTGCCACGCTCGTCGCTTTCCAGGTTCTCCTCGGTATTGCCGACGTTCTCCTGCTCGCCCCCACTTGGCTTCAGGTCGCGCATCTCCTCGGCGCCGACCTGCTATGGACCGCTCTCGTCGTTTTGTCGGCCCGGCTCTTTATCCGACCCATCGGCTGCCCCGGCCCTGTTTGTGCGTTGAAGCGTACGGCGGCCCACCAGAAAGCGTTCTCATAAACCCGCACATGCGAGGAGCCTGTCTTTAGGAGAATCGCCGAAGCCGCTTAGCGACAGATGAGATCGCTGCAAGCCTTTAGCGTTCAAGCGAACCTCCATAGTTCGCACGGTACCACGCCACGGTTTGCCGCAACCCCTCCTCAAAACCGACCACAGGCCGGTACCCGAACGCCTCCCGCGCTGCCCCGATGTCCGCAAGCGAGTTCCGGATATCCCCAGCTCGCTCCGCTTCATGCTCTGGCCCGCCGTCGAATCTCAATAGCCCTGCCAACACTCGGAATGTTTCGTTCAATGTATGCCGCTCCCCTGCGGCCACGTTGAAAACCCGTCCAGCTACCCGCTCAACCGATGCCTCTGCGGCAAGCAGGTTCGCTGCTACCGCGTTGGCTACAAATGTAAAATCTCGCCCTTGCTCCCCATCCCCGAAGATCACCGGATGCTTTCCCAGCATCATTGCCAAGACCCACTTCGCCATCACCCCCGAATAAGGAGAGTCCGGTGCCTGCCGCGGCCCGAAAATGTTGAAGTAGCGGAGCGCCACCGTTTCGAGCCCGTACACCTGCCAGTAGGACCGCATATATAGTTCCCCGGCCAGCTTTTGTACCGGGTAAGGGGCGATCGGCGCAGGCGTCATCGTTTCCACTCTTGGGAATCCCGGCTGATTTCCATAGGCCGAGGATGAAGCCGCATACACGACCCGCCGCACTCCCGCTGCGCGTGCCCCCTCGAGCAGGTTGAATGTTCCATCGATGTTTGCCGTGTGGGAAGTCCGCGGGTCCTTGATCGAACGCGGCACTGAAGGTAAAGCCGCCTGATGAAAGACCACCTCCACGCCTCGGCAAGCTTCCGCCACGGCTTCCGCATTTCGTAGATCCACCTCGCAAAATTGAAACCCTGCCGCATGTGCGCTTCCACTGTTTTTCGCAGCTGCTTTCCGCTCCGCCGCTGTTATCGCTTCTAAGTTTCCGCGCCGCCCTGTCTCGAAATTATCGAGCCCGCGCACCGATTCCCCGCGTTCGAGCAATGCCTCCGTAATCCACGACCCGATAAACCCCGCACACCCTGTTACTAGATATTTCGCCATTCCTCCATGCTACGGGCGCGGCGAAAGCTCAAAAATCCACCCTGAGCGAAAACCGTTGTATTCGCGGCCGCGTCAGCACCGCGCCGTACTTGCCTAGCGACCCCAGCTCATCGAAAGTGTTCACCACTCCTTGTCCAAAATGGTCGAAGTACAACCCGAATCCCGCCCGCACGCTTGTCTTCCCGTCCGGCGCATATGCCACGGAGAAACGCGGCGCAATGTTCAGCTTTTGCTTCGCCAGTACCCTGGCCGCCCGTTCACCTTCCATTCGGTACAAACGAAAGCAGCGGCTCATACACCTGCCCGATCTGCGCTGCCGCCTCGCGCTGCTTGTACCAGGCATTCGTGTCGATCGTCGGAGCGACCTGCTGCCCATGCGTTTCATACAGTGTCTGCAGGATCGTGTGCCGGATGCCATACGTCAGCGTCAGCTTTGGCGTCGCCCGCCATGTATCGGCCAGATAATACTCGAACTTATCGGATCGGAACGAGCGGTTGAGATAGGCTCCTTGCCCCAGAAGCCCGCCCGAGCTGCCGCCTGCCCCTACGGCGTAGTTATACACGCTGGTAAGTTGCGGCACCGTCCTGACCAGATTTGTTTAGGCGATCTGGAAGGAGTTTGTAAACCCTTGCTGGTAGGTAGGCACCCCTACTGTCCCAGGGTCGGGCGTGGTGTTCAGCCAGTAAGGGTTCGTGCTCGCGACTGAATAGGAAAGCGAATCCGTTGCGCAATGATTCGTGATAAATCGCCAGTTGCCGCCTAGCTGAACCGTATGGCTCCCCTTGCTCCAGCTCAGGTTGTCAACGATGTTATGCATCGGCACATCTACGATGGTCGTCCGAGTTTCCGCGTTGAACTGGTCCACAAACCGGAAATCCACATAGTTCCCCGAGCCTACACCCCGGTTCCCGTACCCCTGTCGTATGTACCCGTAACGTACGTCGTTAATCAGGTTCGCCGTAGGTGACCAAGTGTACCCGCCCGCCAAGCCTTTGGTGTTATCCCGGATGCTGTAGGAAGCCGGTTGCCCGGGAAACTGCTCCGCCCCATCTGTAACTTTTTTTGTAAGTTGCCTGTCGGTCGTTTGTGCGGCATCCGTCCCGGTCGCCGGGTTGTGCAGCGTGACTTTGGCTCCAAGCACCAGCGCACCCGTGCTGTCCGTCACCGAGCCACGAAGGGAGGTGGAACTGATTTGCGCGTGCCCAATCCCGTTTAGCATACAAGGCGGAATACTTACGAGAACGATGGATGGGCCCTAGTTTTTGAATCTAAATAATGCGCCTCCAGAAGTGTGCTTTGGTGAAGGGTGTCGGGGAGTGCGCATCGCGCGCCAAGTTTTGGGAAACAGCATCTAAGCATCAAACCCGAATGGTTCCAAGACTTCGTCGAAAATCTGTTGCGCTTGCTTATGGAAGGCGAGCACAGGAGTTGTTCGGATTTCCTGACGGAAAACTGAGCGAGAGAAGCGGCATTCGCCCGATCGAGCAGCTTTTCCCTGGGGGCAAGCTGCTATACATTACTCCCGTGTCTCGGTATCTACCTCCAAGGTCCCAAAATCGGGCATACTGGGACCCATGACGCACTCCGGCCCGCTTCCCCCGTTTAAGCTCATGCCGTACTTCCAGACGCGCATCTGGGGCTTTGACGATCTCCGCCCCTGGTTCGACATCCAGACCTCCCCGGGAAGCAAGCCGATCGGCGAAGTCTGGCTTACCGGCGCAAAATGCACCATCGCCACCGGCCCACTCACAGGACGGAACTTCGCTGAAGCCGTCAAGGAACACGCCTCCGCCGTTCTCGGGGCTGCTTTCGCCTTGGAAGCGGAGTACCCGCTCCTCATAAAAGTCCTCTTTCCCCGCGAGAAACTCAGTGTCCAGGTTCACCCCGACGACGCTCTTGCCCAGCAAAAAGGCGAGCCGCGCGGCAAAACCGAGTGCTGGTATGCCCTCGATGCTGAGCCGGATGCTAAGGTCGCCCTCGGCTTCAAGCCCGGTACTACCCCGGATTCTGTTCGCAGAGCGATCGTGGACAATACGATGGAGGATCTGCTTGGCTGGCTTCCTCTCCACACCGGCGACATGGTCTACGTCGACGCGGGCACAGTCCACGCCATCTGGCCCGGTTCCGTCATCCTTGAAACCCAGCAAACCTCTGACACCACCTACCGGCTTTACGACTACGGCCGCCCTCGCGAACTCCACGTCGACGCTTCGCTCGAAGCCATGCGCCTGGACACCGGCGCCGGCAAGAGCGAGCGCACAGCAGGCGTGCGCGGAGAAGCTGTTCTTGTCGACGAACAGTACTTTCGCGTTGAGCGTTGGGAGGGCGACGCTGCCGGCCTAAGCGCGGCGGCCCGGGAAGATGGCGGCCCGCAGCTTATTTTCGTAGCCGGAGGCGCTCTTCATATCGAAGGCAAGGACTTCGCGCCTTTTACCCTTACCCGCTGCGAGCTCGCCGTCATCCCCGCCAACACGCCCGTTTGGGAGGCTCGCGGTGAAGCCGAAGTCATCCGCATCGTGCCTCGAGGTGCTTCATCGGCGGCAGCAACGTCACTTGAAAGCGCGCTGGCCTAAACAAAGGGCGGAAACAGCCGATAAGAGACTGGAAAGCAAAGGGGAGTAGGGAATGGCACAAGGGCAAGAGTTTCGGCCGATTATCCTGGCCGGCGGAAGTGGGACGCGATTTTGGCCGCGCAGCCGGAAGGCACGCGCGAAACAGGTGTTAGCGCTCGATGGCGAGCGGACGATGATCCAGCGCACAGTGGACCGGCTCGCTCCGCTCGCGCGCCCCGAAGACGTATGGGTGATCACCAATGACCTCCTGTCGCCTGAGATCTGTGGCCAACTCGACAGAATCCCGAAAGGGCAGATCGTCTGCGAACCTTCCGCGCGCAACACGGCCCCTGCTGCCGGGCTCGCGGCTTTCCTGGTTGAGCGTCAAAACCCTGACGCGATTCTCGGCATGTTCCCCGCCGACCATGTCATCGCGAACGAGCCTGCGTTCGTCGCTGTCCTTCGCCGTGCCACACAGATCGCTGCCGCGGGCGAGCACATGGTCGTGCTCGGCATCAGGCCCACCCGCCCCGAAACCGGCTACGGCTATATCGAGACCGGCGATACCCTTCCCTCAGGGGAGCGCCGCGTGCGCCGCTTTACCGAAAAACCCAACACCGAACGCGCCGAGAGCTTTGTCGCCGCCGGGAATTACTGGTGGAACTCAGGCATCTTCATCTGGAGCGCCCGCACCCTCGCCAATGCCATACGCGAGCACCTGCCAGAAACCGCGCCCATGCTTGAAACCATCGCCGCGGCCTACGGCACCCCGCAATTCGACGCCGTCTTCGCCGGGCTCTACCCGAAATGCGAAAACATCAGCGTCGACTATGCGATCCTTGAGCCCCGCTCCGCGAAAGGCGAGCACCACTCAAACCTCTTCTGCCTTGAAGCCGATTTCGGCTGGAACGACCTCGGGTCATGGGCTGCTCTCTACGAGCACCAGCTTGAACAACATGAGAACGTGGATGCCCACGCCAACGTTACCGAGTCCCAAGGTTTCCTCGCTGTCGACGCGCGCGGCAACTATGCCTACAGCCCGAAGAAGTTTATTTCGATGGTTGGCGTCAAAGATCTCGTGGTCGTTGAGACGGAAGATGCCATCCTGGTCACTACCCGAGCTCACTCGCAAGATGTCGGCAAGATTGTCAAGGAGCTCGCGTCCCAGGGCAAAACCGAACTAATCTAATCAAACACCTACATCAACCAGTGTCATCCTGAGCGCAGCGAAGGATCTGTTTTCCGCTTGCGCCAACTATCAGGCTAATGGAGAAGCAACAAGCGATGAGCACGGAAGCAATTAAATTTGGCACCGACGGTTGGCGGGGCATTATCGCCGAGGATTTCACCTTCGAAAACGTTCGTGCGGCAGCTGCAGCTATCGGCAACTACCTGCTCAAGCAGGGCGCGCGAGAAAAAGGCGCGGCCATCGGTTACGACACGCGTTTCGGCTCCCGCGCTTTCGCCGAATCTGTTGCCGCGGTTCTTTCGCAAGCCGGCATCCCCGTCGTCCTTGCCGACCGCGTTACCCCTACGCCCGCTCTTTCTATGGCAGTGCGCGACCGAGCCTGCTCGGGAGGCGTCATGATCACCTCTTCCCACAATCCTTTTCAGTGGAATGGGGTTAAGTACAAAGCTTTTTACGGCGGCTCCGGACGCCCCGCCATCATTGCCGAAATCGAAAAGGAGCTAGGGGAAGTATTGGAGGCAGCCTCGACCCCAGCCAAGGTGGAGCATGTAGATTTCGTCACACCTTACATTGAGAAGATTCGCGCTTTCGCAAATCTGGAGGCCATCCGCGCGTCGGGTTTGAAGTTCGCCATCGACTGCATGTACGGCGCGGGCCGGGGCATCCTCGCCGACATCTTCCGCGATCTTGGGGTCGACCACATCGAAATTCGCGGCGAGCACAACCCGCTTTTTCCCGGTATCAACCCGGAACCCATCGAGCCGCACATCGACGCGCTAAAGCAAGCCGTGGTCGCCCATCACTGCCATGCCGGCTTCGCTACAGATGGCGACGCGGACCGCATCGGGGCAGTTGACGAGCACGGAAACTTCGTCGATCCGCACAAGATTTTCTCGATCTTGCTCGAGTGGCTGCTCACCACCAAAGACTGGCCCGGCGGCGTCACCCGCGCCTTCAACACCACCGGCATGCTCGACCGTATCGCCGCCAAGCACGGACGCAAGCTCTACGAGCACGGCATCGGCTTTAAATACGTTTGCGACCTCATGCTCGACGAGGACATCCTCATCGGCGGCGAGGAATCCGGCGGTATCGGCATCCAGCGCCACCTTCCCGAGCGCGACGGCCTGCTGAACGCGCTCCTGCTCGCGACCGTGATGGCCGAAAAAAAGAGGACCTTGGGCGAGCTCGTTCAGGCCCTACAAGACGAGTATGGCGAGCACCACTACGGCCGCATCGACCTTCATATCAACGACCAACTCAAGAACGCCGCCATCGCAAAAGCCCGCGCTGCTGCCCAGGAGTTTGCCGACACCGGCTCTACCGGCATGCGCTTCGCCGGCATGAGCGTCGAGCGCGTCTCCACCCTCGACGGCATCAAGTTCTTCCTCCGCAACCCCGAAGCCGCGACCAAGCCCAACCCCGCCGAAACCTGGCTTCTCCTCCGAGCCTCCGGCACCGAACCCCTCCTCCGCATCTATTCCGAATCCTGCTCAAAGGAGTCGGTGAGCAAGCTGTTGGAGGCAGCGAGGGGCTTCGCAGTGCACCTGGCTTAGAATGTGGGTAGTGGTTGATAGAAAAATCGCTGTGGTTCATGAAGCCGAAGAGAGGAGAAACGCCATGAAGTTCAACGAGCAGAAGGTGACAGAGGCAGCAGCACATCTGCTTCGACTGCGTGGCGGACAGATGCACTACATCAAGCTTATCAAGCTTCTTTATCTTGCAGACAGAGAAGCCCTTTCCCGTTGGGGTATTCCTCTTAGCCATGATCGTTACGTCTCAATGGATAATGGACCTGTCTTAAGTCGCACACTGAATCTTATCAAGGATGGCGGATCCAGGATTTGGTCCGAGCACATTTCCGCGCCATTTGAAGATTACGAGGTCCGATTGATTGCAAGTGCTGTCTCGGCTCAGAAACTCTCAATAGCCGAAGAAGAGTTGCTGGACGAGATATTCTCCGCATACGGTCATCAGAATCGGTGGGCGCTTGTTGACCAAATGCATGAGCTCCCAGAGTGGCGCAACCCGCACGGCAGCAGCCTTCCAATCTCCCTTCGTGACATTCTCAAAGCTTTGGGTGAAGCAGAAGATGAAATCGACGCGACCATAGATGAATTGGAGACTGAATGGCAATTGGGTAGGCACCTTGAGGTGGCCTGATTGTTGAGCCCAGGGGACACCTTTCTTCTATCCAATGAGGGAGATGTTAGTAGCCTTTCGCATCTCCACATTGCAATTACTCATCCGGGTAAAGACGGCCAAGTCATATTTGCGAGTGTCACGACGCGTCGCATGAAGTCGGACACCATGATGTACTTGAACATAGTTGACCATGTATAGATTCGCCATGCTTCTGTTGTCGCCTATGTGTACTCAAAGATACTGACCGTGGAAAAGCTTGAGGCTATGATAGCGATCGGTGCGGCCGTTCCGCAAGCGAAAGCATCTGCTGTTTTGGCCAATCGTGTTCGGGAGGGCATGAAAGAAACGGATCGCGCACCGCGTAAAGTGCGGCAGCTCTTTCTTAATCTCTGCGATGAGCAGGATTCCTAGGTGACCTGCTCTAGAAGCGAAAGCCTGAACAGTGCTTCAACGAACAGGCGGCGATGGTTTCCGCAATCATAGCTGCTCCCGCACTCCGGCCTCCCGGTGCAGGTGCGCGACTTGGTGCTCCAAATCCCCTTCCAGCGCCGCCTGAGCTTCCTTCTTGCGGAAGGTCATCGGCAGCAGCACCCCGCGTACATCCTCAAGCAGTAGGCCGAGCCCCGCGTAAAACGCGATCGCGGTCACGCACAACCCAAGCGCGGCCGTCAGCACAGGCACAAATGAGTGCACCCCGAACTGAAGCAGCGCCGCGC
This sequence comes from uncultured Acidobacteriaceae bacterium, assembly GCA_964247895.1. Taxonomy (GTDB): domain Bacteria; phylum Acidobacteriota; class Terriglobia; order Terriglobales; family Acidobacteriaceae; genus EB88. The sequence goes on along the minus strand of CAXTWG010000019.1, from coordinate 3,416 downwards.
CAACTGAGCGGGATGCAGCGACCATCAGCATGACCGCGATCATCGGTTTGCCCGAAAGCGTCACGATGGTGACAATCAGCAGGCAGATGGCGATCGCGAGCAGGAAGATTCCCACCGCCGCGCTCGGCGGGTCGCCGTTGGCGAGCAGCATGGGCACGCCCTGCACAATCCAGGCGAAGCCGAAAATGCCCATCGCGGTCGCCGCACCTGTGTCGCGCGAGAGAAAAGCCATAATGCAGGGCAGCAGTTCGAGAGGCGCGGCAAAACCCAGCAACAGAATCGCCAGCGTGCGCGCTTCCGTTGCCGGAATCCAGCCCAGCAGAAACGCGCTGTAAAGCCCGTTGCCGATCGCGAAGGCAAAGCAACCGAGTGGCAGCGCGCTCGCATAAGGCCGCAGGACGATCCGGACCTGCGACGCGGTTCGTCGTCTTGCCGCTTCTTCATTTTTCTCAGGCATGTCTGCTTAGACGCGCTCGCCCGATGCGGAGCCGCCGCAAGCTTGAAGTACGGCCAACCCGAGCCAACCCGAGCCAACCTTGGATACGACCGGCCACGCGGCGGCAGGGACGTGTGTTTCCATTTTCTGCATCCACTTAAGGGAGATCTGCGAAACAAGCACGCCGTAGAATGAAGTCGCCTGAGCTCTTCACAGCCGCTGCCTCGAAAGGAACCGAACGCATGAATACTGCTGCACCGACGCCGAACAGCATCGCCGCCAAAACACCCCTAACTCAGCTGCCTGCCTGGAAAGCACTCGAAGTGCATTACCGGGAGATCGAACCGAAGCACCTGCGCGAGCTGTTCGAGCAGGATCCCGAACGCGGCACCCGCCTTTCCGCCGAGTTTGAGGATTTTTACCTTGACTACTCCAAGCACCGCATCACGAGCGAAACGCTCAAGCTGCTGCTAGAGCTTGCCGAGCAGAGCGGACTCGCCAGCCACCGGGAGGCCATGTTTACCGGAGAAAAGATCAATACGACGGAAGGCCGCGCGGTGCTCCATGTAGCGTTGCGCGCGCCGAAGGACGAGCCGATGGTGGTCGATGGGCACAACTACACGCCGGACGTGCATGAGGTGCTTGACCGCATGGCGGCGTTTGCGGACCGCATCCGCTCGGGCGAGTGGAAAGGCCACACGGGTAAGCGCATGAAAACGGTCATCAACATCGGCATTGGCGGCTCGGACCTTGGCCCTGTGATGGCCTACGAGGCTTTGCGCCACTATTCGCAGCGCGACCTCGACTTCAAGTTTGTTTCCAATATCGACGGAACCGACTTTGCCGAGGCCACGCAGGGCCTCGAGGCTGACGAAACGCTGTTCATCGTGTCTTCGAAGACCTTCACCACGCTTGAAACCATGACCAACGCTCACACGGCGCGGGAGTGGTCGCTGAAGCAGCTGGGCGGCGATGAAAAGTCTATTGCGAAGCACTTCGCGGCTGTTTCAACCAACGCCAAAGAGGTTGAAAAGTTCGGCATCGACACGAACAATATGTTCGGGTTCTGGGACTGGGTCGGCGGGCGCTACTCGATGGACTCGGCGATCGGGCTTTCGACGATGATTGCGATCGGCCCGGGGCAGTTCAAGGAGATGCTGGCCGGCTTCCATGCAATGGACGAGCACTTCCGCACGACGCCGTTTGAGAAAAACCTGCCCGTGCTGATGGGTGTCCTGGGGGTTTGGTACAACAACTTTTTCGGCGCGCAAACAGTCGGAATCTTCCCGTATGACCAATATCTAAAGCGCTTCCCGGCATACCTACAGCAGCTCACGATGGAGTCGAACGGAAAGCATGTCACGCTGTCGGGCGAGACGGTGAACTACCAGACCGGCCAGATATTCTGGGGCGAGCCCGGCACCAACGGGCAACACTCTTTTTATCAGCTTATTCATCAGGGCACCAAGCTCATCCCCGCCGACCTGATCGGGTTCAAAGAGACCCTGAACCCGCTCGGCAATCATCATGAGTATCTGATGGCGAATGTTTTCGCGCAGGGCGAGGCGTTGGCCTTTGGCAAAACAGCGGAGCAGGTGAAGGCGGAGGGGACCAAGCCCGAAGTGGTCCCCCATCGAGTGTTTGAGGGCAACCGGCCCACGAATACTCTGCTGATCGATAAGCTCACACCGGGGTCACTCGGCAAACTGGTCGCGCTTTACGAGCACATGGTATTCACGCAGGGCGTGATCTGGCAGATCGATTCGTTTGACCAGTGGGGCGTGGAGTTGGGCAAGAAGCTGGCGGTCGATATCATCGGCGACCTCGACGGGTCAAAGCAGAACCCGCACGATAGTTCGACGAAGGCGCTGATCGCGCATTACCGAGGCAAGTAACGAAGGCTGAAGTGAGTCCGCGGGCGTTGAAAAGCAGGAGAAGCCGTTTCATGTCCGAGAAGCAACTTCGTTTCCAAGCGCGTGTTCTTGCTGGTGTAAGGGTTTGGGCCAGGCAGATCAAGAGCGGAGGTATACACAAATGAGGATGGAACGGCTTCTTTGCACGGGAAGTATCGCGCTCGCAGTGTTCGGCGGACAGGTTGTGCTTGCGCAATCACAGTACGCAGTGCCGAACTCGCAACTGGAAAAAAATGTGAGTCAGGCGCTGCACAACGATCCCATGCTGAGCAGCATTGCCATCCTTGCCACCGCCAAGGAAGGCACGATCACGCTGAAAGGCACTGTTGCGACTGAGGAGATGCGCACTGAGGCCGAGCAGGCGGTTGCCGGGGTGAGCGGGGTTCGATCAATCCAGGACAACATTGATGTAGTCGGCCAAGCGGCAGGTAACGCGAAAACGCCCACCACTGCAAACAATGAGGCCCCGCCGCCACCGGATGAGCCAAATACGGCACAGTCTGCACAGCAAAGCGCCCCGACTTTTCCGCCTCCTCCTCCGGCGGACACTGCGCAGACTGGAACCTACACGCCTTACCCAACCGGCGGGACATCCACGCAGGTGCACTCCCCGTATGTAAAGCAGCCTGATTTTGGCCCGCGCGGGGACGCCCATGTGCCCCAAGGCTACGGCCCGCAAGGCCCCTCTCCGAGAGCATCGGCCAACTATGCGGCGGGAGTGCAGCCGCAGCGGCAATACGCGAGCGACCCGGTGACGATCCCGGCCGGCACGCTGCTGAACGTGCGCACGTCTGAGCCTGTCAGCACGGGCCATGTTAAGGACGGTAAGTTTTTCCAGGTTACGGCCGCTTCCGACGTGTACGCGGGCGGTGTGCTTGCTATCCCGCGTGGCGCGGTGCTGACCGGGCAGGTAGTGGAGGCGAAAAATGCCGGGGCGCTCGGGGGGCCTCCGAAACTGGAGGTGCGGCTAACTGCGATGCAGCTTGGCGGGGCGAGCTACCCGGTCGAATCCGATGTGTGGTCGAGCCAAGGGCCGAGCAAGACCGGCTACACGGCGACCAATATGG
>CAXTWG010000018.1:37500-47465 GCA_964247895.1 uncultured Acidobacteriaceae bacterium | reverse complement strand
CCCGTCCGCATGGACCAGCACCGGCAGCGCCGCCAGCAGCGTCCCGGTTGCCAGCAGGCCGATAAACAGATCCATATACGCGACTGAACTCATCCCCGCCAGCGCCGTGAAGCAGATCACAAAGGCCGCGATGACGTACTTGCCCAGGTTCGGCGTGATGGTGTTTGGGAAAAGCAGGCTCAGGATATCTCCGCCGCCGATCAGCTGGTACGACGTGATCGCCGTATAGGCGAACAGGATCGCGATTACCCCCAGTACCCGTGCTACCTGCGAGTAGCGAGCCTCCAGCAGGTCGGGAATCGTATACTGCGCGAACCGCCGGGCCCGCGGCGCGATGAAGTAGATCAACAGCAGCCCCGCCCAGCCGCCCGCCGGCTGCCACAGCGCGACCAGCCCATGGTTATAGGCGTTTTCCGCCCCGCCTAAGAGCGACCCTGACCCGATCCAGCTCGACAGCAATGTAAACACCAGCACAAACGCCGGCAGCGACCGGCCTGCGATCAGGTAATCCTGCTTGGTATGGGTTTGCCGCAGCCGGGCGAGCGAAACGAGGAGCAGGATCAGCAAAATGGCGCCAAGCACGGCGGCGTAGAGTGGGCTCAACAGGAACTCCTCAAGCGATTGCCTGAGTGTAAAGCCGGGCCCCGGCTACCACAAGGAAGCTGAACTCCACGCCACGCTGCGCTGCCTTGTAGCGCCTGCATGCTAAACCACTCACCATCAGCAACTTAGCGGTCGAGCCCGCTCTCTGCAAAACAGGGAATCCCGATATCTGGAACTGTTCCACGTGGAACACTTCAAAGCATTTTCACAGTAGGTGTGGGGGGAGGAGCAAATTTTCACGCGGCTTTTCCGTCAAGAAAAGCCGCATCTCGCCGATGCTGGGCAGATCAGAGTAACTGTGAAAATGCTCTAGCCCGCAGTCGCCTGCGAAACCCTGGGGCGCGCCCCAAAGATCGCCGTCCCAATCCGCACCGTCGTCGAGCCCTCCTCAATGGCAACCACAAAGTCGCCTGACATGCCCATGGAAAGCTCCTCAAACCCAAGCCGCGGGTACTGCTGTGCCCACTCCTCACGCAGCCCGCGCAACCGCCGGAAGCAGGCCCTGGCTACCTCTGAATCGTCCGAAATCGGCGCAACTGTCATCAGCCCGCGCAAGGGTAGATGGGCGTGGAGGTCCGGTAGCCGTGCCAGAAGCGCCTCCAAGGCAGGGTCCTCCGGCGTTAGCCCATCCTTGGTCTCTTCAGGGCTTAGCTTGATCTCCAGCAGTACCGGCAAGACACGCCCAGCCTTCTCCGCGGCCGCATGGAGCCGCTCCGCCAGTTTCAGCGAGTCCACTGTGTCGACGGAGGAAAACACCTCCGCCGCCAACCCGGCCTTGTTCCCCTGCACGTGCCCGATCATGTGCAAGGCCAGCTGCCCAAGCTTTGAGTCCAGCTGCCCAAGCCTCGGGGTTACCTGATGCCCAAGCCTTGAGTCCTGCTGCCCAAGCCTTGGGTCCACATCCTGCGCCAGCCCCTCCACCGCATAGCCGACCCCTTCCAGCGTCCGCGTCTTGGCAGCCGACTCCTGCACACGATTCTCGCCGAACAGCCGCTGCCCCGCCGCCGCTGCCTCCAGCAGAAGCTCCACTGGGTGCGTCTTCGACACTGCCATCAGCCGGACCTCCTCGCGCGGGCGGCCCGCTTTGCGGCAGGCCGCCGCAACCGCGTCTTGGACGCGGTCGAGATTGTCCGCGATGCTCATCAACATAGGAGCAATCAGCGGCCCTGCTCTTCCAGAAACTTCTCCACCTCAAGCGCCGCCGCGCAGCCGGAGCCGGCCGCCGTGATCGCTTGGCGGTAACGCCGGTCCTGCACGTCGCCGCAGGCGAACACGCCCGGCACGCGCGTAAACACCTGCTCATGCGTCTTGATGTAGCCGTCATGGTCGAGCTCGATCTGGCCGGCAAAGGCCTTCGCGTTCGGCTCGTGGCCGATACCGAGGAACAGGCCGGAGATGGGGAGATCGGAAATCTCGCCGGTGTGGCGGTCGCGCAGGCGCACGCCCTTCACTTCCTTCTCCTCTGCGCCCAGCACTTCCTCGATCTGCACATTGGGGCGAAACTCGATCTTGTCGTGCGCCCGCGCCCGCTCCAGCATGATCGCCGATGCGCGAAAGGTGTCCGATCGGTGCAGCAACGTCACCTTGGAAGCGAAGCGCGTCAGAAACAGTGCTTCCTCCATCGCCGAATCCCCACCGCCGACTACGGCAATGTCCTTGCCGCCGAAAAAAAAGCCGTCGCAGGTTGCGCAGGAGCTCACGCCATGGCCGATCAGCGCCTGCTCGGACGGCAGATTGAGCCAGCGCGCAGACGCCCCGCTGGCAATGATCAGCGAGCGGGTCAGGATATTCTCCTTGCCGAAGTTGAGCTGAAACGGGTGTGTCGACAGGTCGGCTGAGACAAGATGACCCATCTGGAACTCAGCGCCGAAGCGTGCTGCCTGGGCCTTCATGTTTTCAATCAGGTCCGGCCCCTGGATCCCTTCGGGCCAGCCTGGGAAGTTCTCAACCAGGGTGGTGATGGACAGCTGGCCGCCGGGTTCATGGCCCTCAATAATGAGCGGCTTGAGGTTGGAGCGGCCTGCGTAAATGGCGGCGGTGAGGCCGGCGCAGCCGGAACCGAGGATAACGACGTCGCGTACAGGAGTTTCTGGCATGGGGATTCGCTTTTTATCTTACCCGCCGGTTTTTCTTTGGATGGGCGGCTCATAAGGGATGCGTGGGCAGAGCAGGCGATGCAGGCCGGGCTTTAGCATGGCTACATGGCAAATTTGACCCTTGTGTATGGCATGCGGCTGTTGCCGGCGGACGAGATCGCCGGCGTGAGCGACGCCCCTGTGGCGCTGAAGAACGGCAACGAAGCCCGTGTAACCATGCACGTGCTGGAAGGCTCGCGCGAAGAGATCGAAGCGCAGCTGCGGCAGAGTATTGAAGCGTTCTTCGAATTCTTTCCAGAAATCTAGGTGCTGAATTTGGAGTGGCCCGTGACGTGCCCAGCTTTGAAGGGCGCGGGCGAGCTATCCTCCGCAGGTTTGAAACAGCGCGGAATCGTGTTCATCGCGGCGATGGAGGCATGGCCGCCGAGTCGCAAACGCCACCGGAGTGGGCTTTTTTAGAAGGGCTGTGCCGATTTGGCACAGCCCTTCTTCTTTCTCCCAGGATGGATTCAAGGCTCGCCCAACCCTGCCGATTCTTTCCCTGACGTGCCTGGAGCCATGGCGGAATGGAGTTACGTTCTGCCGCGGAGTGCATTCCGCGCGGTTGGGGGGCTCTGGCGATGCGTTCGATTCGGATGGTGGCTTTGTTGGTTTTGCTAGTTTTTTGTGGTGTGGCCCACGCGAGCGGCCCGCACTGGGTCGCCGGCGCACAATTCTTCAACCCTGCTGCCAAAGGTAACCCGCTGGTATGGGCGAATGGGCAGGTCAGCTTCTACATGGACCAGGGCGCTTTGTCCTCCTCGGTTTCGAACAGTCAGGCGAGCTCGGCGGTAGCGGCTGCAGCAGAAGTCTGGTCCGGCGTTGCGACCGCTGCGGTGAGCATCACCCAAGGCGGCCTGTTGAGTGAGGACGTAAACGGCGGCAACGTAGCTGCGAATACGCCCGCCGGTACGGGAGCCACGCTTCCTTCCGACGCGCAGCCCACAGCGACGACCAGGCCGGTCGCGGTCGTGCTCGACGCGGATGGCAGCGTCATCGACGACATCTATGGCATCGGCGCCAGCAATCCCCAGAAGTGCACGCAGACGGGCGTGTATACGTCCGTGGACGGTTTTTCGGCGGCTGGGAACATCAGCCACGCCGTGATCCTCATCAACGGCCTGTGCGCGACCACAGCAGACGGGAACGCCCTGCTCGGGTACGAGTTGGTGCGCGCCTGGGGGCGGGTGCTGGGGCTGGACTGGTCGCAGGTGAACGAATCGATGTGGCCGTATGAAACGACTGACGGGCTGGCCGGGTGGCCGGTGATGCACGCCGGCGAGCGGCTGTGCGCGGCCTCGGCGAACACCTGCCTGCCCAACCCGACGACTCTGCGGCTGGACGATATTGCCAGCCTGAACCAGCTTTATCCAGTCACCTCAGCCAATGCGGGGTCATGGAGCGGGAAGGCAATTACAGCATCGGCAACGGTGACGGTGCAGGGAACTGTCTCGTTCCGAAACGGGCAGGGAATGCAGGGCGTGAACGTCGTGCTGGTGCCCTTGAATGCGACCGCAAACGGCGATGTACCCGACCTGCGCTACACCGTGAGCGCGGTTTCGGGTGCATACTTCTGCGTGAATGGGGCGAACCCGGTGATGGGCGCGGCGGACGCGCAAGGCAACGCGTATGGGCGCTTCGGCACGGACGACATGACAAAAGAGGGCTGGTTTGCGATCAGCGGCGTGCCGCTGCCGCCGGGCGCTAGCTCGGCGCGGTACCGTCTGTTTGTCGAGCCCGTGAACCGCCTGTACACAGGGCCGGAGTCGGTGGGTCCGTACAACGTTTCGCAGGTGACGCCGTCCGGCGCGATGCAGGCTGTGACTCTGGGCAGCTTGAGTGCGGGCTCGGTTGTGACCCAAAACTTCACGATGGCCGATTCGGCCGACGGCACAGTCACCGACGACGGTGTGCAGGCAGCGCCGAACAAGGCCAACGGCAATGGCGAGTGGCTGGCGAAGCTGGTTGGCTATGGGCACACAGGCTGGTTCCAGTTCCACGCGCGCGCCAACCGGTACTTCACCGTGGAAGCGGCGTCGGTGGACGAGACAGGGTTGCCGTCGGAAAGCAAATCGGCGGTGGTGATCGGCATATGGGATGGTGCGGACGCACTGAATACAGCGCCGGATCTGTCCACGATCACGCCCTACAACGGCGCGCAGGTCGGCCTGTCCGTGCTTTCGGCGCAGACCACGGCCGACGGGCAGGTCCGGGTGGCTTACACCGATGTGCGCGGCGACGGGCGGCCGGATTTTACGTATCGTGCGCGCCTTCTTTATGCCGACTCGGTGTTTCCGGCGCGCTTGACGCTGAACGGCGGCACGGTTTCGATCCATGGCCAGGGCTTTCGGACGGGTGTGCAGGTGCTGGTCAATGGCGCACAGGCCGCGGTGACGAGTGTGACGCCGACCGAGATTACGGCAGTGGCGCCCGCCGTGAGCGCGCCGACAGGGACAGTGACCCTGGCTGTGCGGGACCCGCAAACGCTGGGGTTGGCCGAGATCCTGGACGGGCTGAGCTATGACGCGCACGGGGATGACGGAGTCAAGCTTGTTGCCGCGCCGAGCGGGACCGTAAGCCAGGGCGTCCCCATGCCGATGACAGTGCAGGTGGTGACGGCGGACGGGCAAACGCCGGCTGCGAATGTCGCGGTGAATTTTGCGGTGGCGAGTGGGTCGGCGCAGCTGGGCTGCGCGGCGGCGACTTGCGCGGTGATGTCGAACGGAAGCGGGTTTGCGACCCTCGCGGTGACGGCGACCGGCGCGCAGGCAACCCAGGTCAGCGCGTCGCTGGCGAATGGGGCGGTTGTGTTTGCTGCCTTTGACGGAGGCACGCCGCCGACTATCGCCGCGACCAATGCCCTGTATATCGCGATCGGCGCGCAGGTGAGCTGGTCGCCCGCGGCGATCGTACTGAGCAATGGCCGGCCTGTGCAGGGTGCGGCTGTGCAGTGGGTGGGCGGTACGGGCGCGCAGGTGGCTGCGACGGGCTCAAACAGCAACGCAGCCGGGATCGCTACGACAACGGTGATGGCGGGCCCGCTTTCCGCGGGCTCAACGGCGGCAGTGCAGGCATGCCAGGGGCAGAGCACGGGGTGCGCAACGTTCTTGATGTACGCAGTGCACGAGGAGGCGGCAAGCCTGCTGCCGGTAAGCGGGGTAGGGCAAAGCCTTTCAACTGGAGCAACCGCGATGCCCGCTACCCTGCAAGTGATCGATGGGGTCGGCCATCCCATGGCTGGGGCGACGGTGCACTTTTACCAGCGGGTAACCGCCTGGCAGCCACCGTGCCCGGCAGGAGGGCGCTGCCCTTCTGCGCCGCAGATCGCTGCGCAGACGAGCACGTTGACCTCGGATGCAAACGGGCTGGTGACTTTGACGCCGTACGGGGCAGGTGGGCAGGCGGTCAACGTCAGCGTTTTGGCCAGTGTCGGCCAAAACGGATCGCTGGCCTTCCAGATTACCGGGCACCCATGATGCGGGCTGAGCCGTACTGTGTGTGCCGTGCAACGCAGAGCCGAACCAAAAGCCTCGAAAAGCTTTGCTCGCGCATCTCTGAGGTTAATCACAGGGATAAGCGGATTTCGGCAGAAGTCGAGCAGAGGAGGCTAGAAATATGGCGGCTGGCAAGTCAACAGGCGTGGTTTTCAAGAATGCGGCGGTGGAAGAGCGCCGCAGGCCGCGGGTACTCATTCTCGGCGGCGGGTTTGCCGGTTTAAACGCCGCAAAAGCGCTCAGCAAGATGCCGGTAGACGTAACGCTGGTCGATAAGAGCAACCACCACACCTTTCAGCCTTTGCTGTACCAGGTCGCGCTGGCCATGCTGTCGCCCTCAGATATCGCGTCGCCGATCCGCTCAGTGCTGCGCGGCGCGAAGAACGTGGATGTGCTGATGGACGACGTTGTGAGTGTGGAAACAAAGGTGCGGCATGTGGGCCTGCGCGGCGGCGCACAGCTGGAGTATGACTACCTGATCGTGGCGACCGGATCGCTGAAATCCTATTTCGGGCATCCGGAGTGGGAGCAGTTCGCGCCGGGATTGAAAAGTGTCGAGGATGCGTCGGAGATACGGCGCCGCGTGTTGCTGGCCTTTGAGCTTGCGGAAAAGCAGGCGCTTGAAACGGGCTCGCACCGGCCATTGAATTTTGTGGTGATCGGGGGAGGCCCGACAGGGGTGGAACTGGCCGGCGCTATCGCCGAAATCGCACGCTACTTTCTCCAGCAGGATTTTCGACATATCGACCCGGCCAAAGCGCGCGTTTTGTTGATGGAAGGGGGGCCCCGCATTTTGCCCAGCTATCCGGAAGACCTGACGGCCAAAGCTGTAAAGCAGCTGAACCACCTGGGTGTCGACGTGCACACGGACTGGATGGTGGAGCAGATCGGCCCCGGCTACGTCCAGGTGAAAGGGCAAGAGCAACTCGACGCCGTGGTGACGCTGTGGGGCGCGGGAGTCGCTTCCTCGCCGGTAGGAGCGATGCTGGGGGCGCCCTTGGACAAGCGGAAACGGGTGATTGTGAACCGGACGCTGAACCCTGAAGGGCTTGAGAATGTGTTTGTGTGCGGCGATCTGGCCTTGTTTATGCAGGATGGCCACGAGCTGCCCGGGGTCGCGCAGCCTGCGCTGCAAATGGGCACGCATGCGGCCAAGATGATTGAGCAGGACATCAAGCGGCAGCCGCGGCAGGAGTTTCACTACTTCGATAAAGGCGACATGGCGACCATTGGGCGCTACTCAGCAGTTGCGGACGTGAAGTGGCCGTTCAAAGCCCACTGGGGCGGGCTGCCGGCCTGGGTGACCTGGCTGGCGGTGCATCTGGTCTTTATCGTGGGTTTTCGGAACCGGCTTGCTGTACTGGCTCAATGGGCGTGGACGTACCTGTTTCTCACTCGCGGCTCGCGTTTGATTATGGGAAATCCAGATCTGGAGGGATGGCAGGAAAAAGAGCACTTGCGCGATGCAAGCGTAAGCCGACCGGCCGATACGGCATCTTTGAAGACGGCTGGAGATCTGCAGGGTGTGTGAGCTCGCGCATGGGGAGCCGGATATCCAACCCGGCTCTCCATAGCCGGATTATGCGGTGACAGGCTGCTCGACCGGTACATTGACCGGCGTGAGCCAGTTGAAGCGGTCGGGAATGGTGCCGTGGACGATGCCGAAGAACTCGTGCGAGAGCTGGCGCGTGATGGGCCCGGGCTCCCCGTTGCCGACCAGCAGACGATCGACGGAGCGAAGAGGCGTGACTTCGGCGGCGGTGCCGGTAAAAAAGGCTTCATCGGCGATGTAAAGCATCTCGCGGGGCAGGGCCTGCTCGACGATGGGAATGCCGAGATGTCGAGCGAGCGTGAGGATGGCATCGCGGGTAATGCCGTTGAGCACGGAACTGGCGAGCGGCGTTGTGTAAAGCGTGCCGTCGCGCACAAGGAACAGGTTTTCGCCTGAGCCCTCGGAAAGATAGCCGTTGCGGTCGAGTGCAATGCCTTCGGAGTAGCCGTTGATGTCGGCTTCCATGCGGATGAGCTGCGAGTTCATGTAGTTGGCGCCGGCCTTGGCGAGCGAGGGCATGGTGTTGGGCGCGAGGCGGTTCCAGGAGGAGACACACACGTCGGCGCCGCCGTGCTCATCGGCAAAATACTTGCCCCAGGGATAGTTGGCGATGTAGACATCGATGGGCGCGCCTTTCGGGTTGACGCCGATCTCGCCGTAGCCGCGGAAAGCGACAGGGCGGATATAGCAAGGCGCAACCTTGTTGGCTTCGACCAGATCGACGACAGCAGAGCAGAGCTGATCCTGTGAGTAGGGAAGGAGCATCCGGTAGATTTTCGCCGAATCGAGGAGCCGCCGCATGTGCTCGGGCAAACGGAAAATAGCGGCACCGCCGGGCTGGGTATAGCAGCGGATGCCCTCGAAGATCGAGGAGCCATAGTGGACCACGTGACTCATGACGTGGATCTGCGCGCGCTCCCAGGCGATGAGCTCGCCGTTGCGCCAGATATTGGCGGTGGGTTGGATGGGCATCGGTGAGACTCCTTCGGGCTTGTCGGTGCAGGCTCGATTATAGCCAGCGCTTGCAGAAGGCCAGGTACCGGGGTGACCAGGTACCGCGGTGATCTGTCGGGTTGCGTGGGTGTGGAGTAAGGTGCAGGTATGTTCGGGCCCGCCTCGCATGCGCTACAGGAGATCCATCAATCGAAGTACGTCGGGTTTTCTCTCCTGGCGCTAAGCTCGATCTTTTTTCTTGTAGATCCGCTGGCCTCCATCGGTACCTTTCTGGCGATCACGGCGGGAGTGGATACGCCGAAGCGTAAGCGGATGGCGGGGAAGGCGTGTATTACCTGCTTTATTGTCTTGTCCTCCTTCGCGCTGGGAGGGCAGCTCATCTTTAAGATGTTCGGGATTACGCTGCCGGCGTTTCAGATCGCGGGTGGGCTGATCCTGATGCTGATCGGGATCGACATGCTGGAGGCAAAGCGCTCGCCGACGCAGGAAAGCTCGGGGGAGGCGCAGGAAGCGACAACCAAGGAGGATGCGGGGATTGTGCCCCTGGGCATCCCCATGCTGGCGGGGCCGGGGGCAATCTCGAGCGTGATGGTGATGGTGGGGCAGGCGGCGAGCGTCTGGCAGATTGGAGCGATCCTCGGCTCGATCGGCATCACGGCTATGGCGAGCTACTGGATTTTGAGCGGAGCGGAACGCTTGCAGAAGCTGTTGGGGGAAACAGGGATCCGTATCCTGGTGCGGATCATGGGGCTTCTGCTGGTCGCCTTGGCGGTGCAGTTCTTTATCAACGGCTTGACTGTACTTGGCCTGATATCCCGCCAGAGTTGAGGAGGCAGCCGGGACGGTGCTGGAGAGCGTGTCGAGAGTTTTGCACATCTCCACAGAAAGCAGTTTGCACAACCGTGAGACATGGTGATATGTTTTGAAAGTCGCAAGGCGATCCGGTGCGTATGCAAAGCACAGGGGTATCGCAGTAGCGAACAGGCCTACCTGCTAAGAAATGCGCGGGAAGCCACTTGTAAGAGTGATCCGGTTCGGCAGCCCTAGGCTGTGAAAGTTTTCTTTCCTACGAACAGTACATCTTACTTTTAGACTCTACAGAGTCAGCTGTCATCTATTAGGTGCAGCACGATGATTTTAAAATTTTGCACTTTAAGCGTATTTAAGCTCTACCTATTTCCCCCGACGCGGTGTGACGTGAACTGATAAGGTTTTCACACATCAATG
>CAXTWG010000018.1:0-35000 GCA_964247895.1 uncultured Acidobacteriaceae bacterium | reverse complement strand
TGATGGCGCATGGCGAATATCGCATAGAATGCAGACCGCAATGCTGCATGGAGTTAATTCTATGGTCAAGCTACTAAGGGCGCACGGTGGATGCCTTGGCAGAAACAGGCGATGAAGGACGTGGCAAGCTGCGATAAGCTTCGGGGAGCCGCACACAGGCGTTAATCCGGAGATCTCCGAATGGGGAAACCCACCCGAGCAAACCTCGGGTATGACCTGCTGAATACATAGGCAGGATCAAGCGAACTCAGGGAAGTGAACCATCTCAGTACCTGAAGGAACAGAAAGAAATCTCGATTCCGATAGTAGTGGCGAGCGAACTCGGATGAGCCCAAACCCGTTCCATCTTGGTGGCACGGGGGTTGTAGGGTCCGCAACAGTAGAGTTACCAATCTGGTAGGTAGCCGAAGTCCTTGGAAAGGGACTCCATAGAGCGTGACAGACGCGTAGGCGAAACTTATCCAGACTCGAAGCGGATACCTGAGTAAGGCGGGGCACGTGAAACCCTGCTTGAATCCACGGGGACCATCCCGTAAGGCTAAATACTCGTTTCTGACCGATAGTGAACCAGTACCGTGAGGGAAAGGTGAAAAGAACCCCTGTTAGGGGAGTACAAAGTACCTGAAACCGTGTGCCTACAAGCAGTGGGAGGACTATGCCCGCAAGGGAATGTCTGACCGCGTGCCTATTGCATAATGAGCCGGCTAGTTATTCTTGTCAGCAAGGTTAAGCGTAAGCGAGCCGAAGCGAAAGCGAGTCTGAACAGGGCGTTCAGTTGGCAGGAATAGACGCGAAGCGGGATGATCTACCCTTGGCCAGGTTGAAGGTAGGGTAAAACCTATTGGAGGACCGAACCGGTGTTTGTTGAAAAAAGCTCGGATGAGCTGAGGGTAGGGGTGAAAGGCTAATCAAATTCCGTGATAGCTCGTTCTCTCCGAAATAGCTTTAGGGCTAGCCTCGGATGATTTGCAGCGGTGGTAGAGAACTGAATGGACTAGGGGGCTTTCCGGCTTACTGAATCCAATCAAACTTCGAATGCCGTTGACAACCAGTCCGGGAGTCAGACTGTGGGGGCTAAGCTTCACAGTCGAGAGGGAAACAGCCCAGACCGCCTGCTAAGGTCCCAAAATTACAGTTAAGTGGGAAAGGAAGTCGGAACGCTCAGACAGCCAGGAGGTTGGCTTAGAAGCAGCCATCCTTTAAAGAAAGCGTAATAGCTCACTGGTCAAGCGGTCCGGTGCCGACAATACAACGGGGCTAAAACTGTATACCGAAGCAACGGATGCCTCGAAAGAGGCGTGGTAGGAGAGCATTCTCAACAGCAGTGAAGTCCGACTGAGAAGACGGATGGAGCGTTGAGAAGAGACCCTGCCGGCATAAGTAGCGATAACGGAGGTGAGAACCCTCCGCGCCGAAAGTCTAAGGTTTCCTGAGGAAGGTTAATCCGCTCAGGGTTAGGCGGTCCCTAAGTCGAGGCCGAAAGGCGTAGGTGATGGACATCCGGTTAACATTCCGGACCTCCCAACTCTCGTTTGACGATGGGGAGACGCAGAAGGATATGCAGGGCCCCCTATGGCTATGGGGCTTGATGCGCGCAAGCTGGTTCCGATAGGCAAATCCGTCGGGGCATAACAGTGAGGCGCAAAACAGTAGGGTGCATGCCTGAAAGCTGCCGATTCCACGCTGCCAAGAAAATCCTCTAAGGAGAGTAGTTGGGAACCGTACCCCAAACCGACACAGGTAGACGAGGAGAATATCCAAAGGCGCTCGAGTGAAGGCTTGTTAAGGAACTCGGCAAATTAGACCCGTAACTTCGGGAGAAGGGTCGCCTCATCAGCGTGCAAGCGCGAAGAGGCCGCAGTGAAACGCGTACGGCGACTGTTTAACAAAAACACAGGTCTCTGCAAAGTCGAAAACGACGTATAGGGGCTGACTCCTGCCCGGTGCCGGAAGGTTAAAGGGAGAGGTTAGCCGCAAGGCGAAGCTTTGAACTGAAGCCCCGGTGAACGGCGGCCGTAACTATAACGGTCCTAAGGTAGCGAAATTCCTTGTCGGGTAAGTTCCGACCTGCACGAATGGAGTAACGATCGTACGACTGTCTTAACGAGTTGCTCGGCGAACTTGTAGTACCGGTGAAGATGCCGGTTACCCGCAGCTAGACGGAAAGACCCCGTGCACCTTTACTACACCTTAACTATGAATTATGACGTTTGCTGCGCAGGATAGGTGGGAGGTTTTGAAACCAGGCTTTTGGGTTTGGTGGAGCCAACGGTGAGATACCACCCTGTGAGCGTTGTGATTCTAACCTGCTCCCGTGATCCGGGAGAGGAACATAGTTAGGCGGGTAGTTTGACTGGGGCGGTCGCCTCCTAAATTGTAACGGAGGCGCGCGAAGCTACCCTCAGACTGTTTGGAAATCAGTCGTCGAGTGCAAAAGCATAAGGGTGGTTAACTGTGAGACCTACAAGTCGAGCAGATGCGAAAGCAGGCTTTAGTGATCCGGTGGTTCTGTATGGAAGGGCCATCGCTCAACGGATAAAAGGTACGCCGGGGATAACAGGCTGATCGGAGCCAAGAGTTCATATCGACGCTCCGGTTTGGCACCTCGATGTCGGCTCATCGCATCCTGGAGCTGTAGAAGGTTCCAAGGGTTAGGCTGTTCGCCTATTAAAGCGGTACGTGAGCTGGGTTCAGAACGTCGCGAGACAGTTCGGTCCCTATCTGCTGTGGGCGTAGGAGATTTGAGGAGGGCTGTCCTTAGTACGAGAGGACCGGGATGGACGAACCTCTTGTGTTCCAGTTGTCCTGCCAAGGGCACGGCTGGGTAGCGAAGTTCGGTTGTGATAACCGCTGAATGCATATAAGCGGGAAGCACGCTCCAAGATGAGATCTCCCTGAAGGGCCCAGGAAGACGACCTGGTTGATAGGCTGGAGGTGAAAGCGCAGTAATGCGTGCAGCTTACCAGTACTAATCGCCCGTCCGGCTTGTCCATAGAATTAACTCTGTGCAGTTCGCACCGATGGACATTCAACACAAGCCTTGGACTATAAGGAAATAAACCCAATCGATTTCGTTGTGAGACATTCAGGTGGCTTCGTGAAGATGACACGAAGACCGGTGCGCGTACAAGCCACTGTGAAAACGCCAAACAAGTTTACCGGTAACCATACTGCGAGGGTCCCACCCGTTCCCATCCCGAACACGGAAGTTAAGCCTCGCTGGGCCGATGGTACTGCACGCGCAGGTGTGTGGGAGATTAGGAGATTGCCGGTAATAAGCTGAGAAACAGCCCGCTGACGCGGGCTGTTTTGTTTTGCGTGATCTTCTGCAGGCAAGCCTCGACTACAGTAGAAGGGTGAAGTTTTATACATGGTTCGGCCTGCTCTTCATGCAAACTCTGGCAGTTGTTTCAGCGATCCAGGCTCAAACGAGTGAGTCGGTCGGAACAGGGGTTAACGCTCATGCGTTGATTGTTTCCCAGTGTAAGGACGTGGTGCTCCATGCTGCTTATCTGGCTGAGGAAAAGGCAGGGCAGGGTAGTGGGTTTTTTCTGAGTTTACGAAATGACAGGACTACCGTGGTTGCCATTGCAGATCCTCCGCCCCTCAGTGTCAGCTGGTATACCGCGCGGGAAGGTGGATGGGTATGGCGGGCCTCGAGCGGTTCGGGCGGTACCCTGGTAGATGCGGCGCGAGGGGGTGGGTCGGTCTTCGCCACCGAACAGGCAGAGGTAGGTTTCACACCGCAAACCAGGTTAATCGGTCCGCATGAGTCCTACAGCTGGACTGTGTTTGCCGGCGACGTGCCTGCCTTACGTTACAGGCCAGGGTGTGAGCATTGCGGGTATACCGGCGAGAATCGTTTCCGAGCCGTTCTTGGCTATGCTTACGTGCCAAGGCAGCGTGAACCAGGAAGCGTGCCTTGGTTGCGTTGCGGGTTGCGTAGCAGTCCGGTTGTCATGCCTCCTCTGGGCAGTCTACGGTCTCCGCACAACCCCGGACGTTAGAACGGGTTCTACAAGGCAGGAGAACGCGTATGAATCCTCTTTTTCGTGTACTTGCATTGTGCAGTTTATTCGGACTGAGTCTGACGAACGCCCAAGGTTTGATCATTCAGGATGCAGTGCATTCCTCTTCCGCGAACGCTGGCCAGCATCGCGGCCCCTTGTCGCCGGATGAAGAGCTTGCGAATCTTACCCGTGCCCTGCATCTTTCCTCTGACCAGCAGTCCAGGGTTAAACCTATTCTTACGGAGCGCCACGACCAGTTGTTCCAGATACGCGGTGACCGGACGCTTTCCGCTGAAGGTAAATCAGAGAAAATGCGAGCGTTGGATGATGGAGCCAACAGCAGGCTGGAAGCGGTTTTGAACGGTGAACAGAGACCGCGGTATGAGGCAATGGTCCAGCGCCGCAAGGAAAGGCTTCAGCAGCAACATGCGCAGCACGGTGCCGGTTCCTTGCACTAGGGGAAAGAGGTCTCTACCTGCCCGGGGATGCGCGCGCATTCCTGTTCACTCCTTCTGCTCGGCCGAGGTATGGAATTGCCGGTACTGGTCATCGGCGATGGTGACTTCAACGTGGTAGCCGAGTACCAACGCCGCATGGGCTTCCACATGAAGAAAGGCGCCGGTAGGAAGCCAAACCTCGTTGTTGACGATTTTCTGCTCAAAGATAAAGTTCGAGCCTTTGTCGAGTGAAACCAGGCCAAGTTCGACGTGGAACGAGGTATCGAGCCGAGCCTGCACCCGACGGACTTCCTGGTCCTGCTCATCGATCCAGAGTGTGCCGGTCAGGTGCTTGGAGGCATCCTCGGCAACGCCGTGGGTTTCCACATGGGGGTCGCCGATGAAGTCAAGTGCGATCATGGGGCGATTATCCATCGACACTCGGCGCTCATTTTGGAAGTGCTCGATCTTGAGCAGGCGCGCGACGCTGACTTCGTGCCGCTGGTTCAAAGGATCGCCGGGCGGGGTTTCCTCAGCTTGCTTGATCTTGCGCTCCATGCGAGCGTTTTCCTTGCCGTCCTCGTCCGGGCTGAGTAGGGCACCGTTCTTCCGTACGAGTTTTTGTACGGGGTGCCCGTTCACATAAAACACGTTGAACTCTTTTTTCTCGTCCTTCTTTACGTTTCCATGGCTATCCAGCTGGCGAATGCTTTGTAGTTCGCGGTAGGTGTAGCGTTCGCGTGTCTTGTCCAGCTGCCGCTGATGCAGCCGCACAGCCTCGAGGAAGGCAGGGACAGGCGGCAGAGCCGGCGGTGCGGCCCAGGACCACGCGAGGAGCAAAGCCGGCAGCAGTGAAGCAGGCATACTTAAGAGTCCCACAACCGGCGGGTAAACTCAAAAGCATCCCGCAAAGCGGCTCGCATGCGCTATGATTCGACCGGACGCTTCCCCATTCTTATGATCTTGACGCTTTTCTCTTTCGGCCTTACCTGGGCAATTCTCGCATTCACTTTTTTCGGTCTCGCTCTCCTGTTGCCTGGCTTTCACAGCTCTTACATTCAGTCCACCTTCACGATCGGCTTCGCGATCGGGTTTGCGGATGCACTTGTAGTGAAGCTGGCTCGAGTCATGGCTTTTGAAGTACCGGCATGGCTGTTGTATGCGTTCATGGTCGGGCTGAATTATGAGCTTACCCGCGTGACCAATAACACGCAGATCGGCTACTACGTGACGGGGCACAAGGATCCTGCAATTGCCGCGTTTGTGCTCGCAGTGGTTGCGTTCGTGACCGAGTTCGTGAAGGAGAAATTCCGCGCCGATGCGCGTTGATGGCGCAGGAAAAGGCCGGTTCTCGTAGTGAACCGGCCTTTCCACTCAGAAACTTTTATTTGCCGCTGAGTTTCTGCGTGGCGATCTGGCCGGCGACGGTGGTTTTATCGCTGTCTTTCACCTTGGCGTAGAGTTCGCGCGCATGCTGCGGGTTCGTGCCGGCTTCAAGCGAGGCCAAGGCGAGCCGTGCGGCATTCGCGGAAACTGTCAGTGTGGGGTGGGCGATTACGTCTTCGTAGACGGACCGCGCTTCCGCGGCCCGACCGCCTGTTGCGTACAGGCCGGCAAGCGCCATCTTTGCGAGCGCGGCCAAGCCGGAGTCTCGCGCGCTCCCGGCTATTTTCAGGTCAGCTTCCGCTCCATTGCGATCCCCCATGTCCTCAGCAGTCAAGCCGGCGAAGTAGCGGGCGTTTTGCCCTGCTTTGAATAACCCATACTTAGCTGCCGCATCGCGGAAAAGCGGGTTCGCCACCTTGGCGCGCGCGGCCGCGGATGGGTAGCTTTTCACGTTGGGGATAGGACGGTCCCCAGGCCCTTGGATGGGAGCGTCATACACATCCATCGCGTTGTTGAACGCTTCCTGCGCTTTTTGGGACCGGTTGCCGGCCCAGAGGGAAACAACCAGGATGATCAGCAACAAGGCAACCGCAAGAACGGAAAGACGAAGAATAAGCTGCTTTTTCCCGTCGAAGGTGCCGGGGGCAGGGGAAGATAAGCGGGAAAAGCTGCCGCCGCTTGAGGATGTAGTCTGGATGTTCAAGGTAGGGGTCTTTTGTACGCGGATTTTGGCGGTTTTACGCCGTACCCAAAGTCTAGCAGCGGGAAAGTAGCGAGGCAAAAGGCGAGCCCCGGAAACCGGGGTTCACCTTTTGCTCAGGGCCACTCAGGCAGCGCGGTGGTCCCCGACCTCACCGTTTTCTATTTTTTCCTGGCAGGCAAGGCAGTGGGGTGTCCAAGGCACGGCTTCCAGACGTTTTTCGCCGATCGAATTGCCGCACAGGAGGCACTCGCCGAAGCTGCCTTCCTCGATGCGGTCGAGCGCGGAGCGCACCTGGCCGAGCTGGTTGTGGCCCTGGGTCCCTTGCAGAAAGAGCAACTCCTTCTGGTAGGACTGGACGGCGTGGTCGGCGGCGTCCTGAAGGTCGTCCGTGCTGGTTTGGCGGCCCTCCTGGACAGCGGAAAGCATATTGCGCTCGAGGGAGGCCTGCTGGGCACGCAGCTTCTGTTCAAAGCGCTGGAGGGATTCCGGAGAACGGCTTGTCACTTGATTGCTCCTGAAGAACGAGTGGGTGGGGCTTATGGATTCTTGTTGGACGCAGGTTCCGAGGAAAAATATGTTTGCTCATTTGTCAATCTTTGCCCGGCAAACACTTGCCCATGGCCCGTACCCCCGGTAGGCTTGGAGCTATGTACGACGACTTTCATGTAACAGACCACTGGACGGGCGAAGACCTGCATTGCCGCTGGAAAGCGCTGATGACGGCGATCGCGACCCGGCACGCGGATGCGGTCGATGTGCGGTTCGATGTGAATGGGCGGCCACTCTGGATCGCCATGCCGAGCGAGGCCTGGATTGAGCACAAGCGCAAGACGGGCTATGTCATCACCGACCAGCTGGCTGCCCAGATTGCCGGACGGTACCTGAAGCATTCCGTTGAAAACGGCGCCGACAACGGCCGGGAAATGTACACCATGAGCGTTGAAGACGTGCTGACGCATTTGGAAGCGGTGCTGGGGGAAGCGGGGAACACGGCGAGCCTGCCGGTCCTGCCGCGCACGGGCGATACGGACTCGCTGGTGTACTGGGGCGAGCTTTCGCCGGGAACGCGCTAAAGCATTTCTCCTATAGGACTACACCGAAGCCGTGACACCCGACGCGGTTTTCCGTCAGGAAAAGCCGCATGTCGCCTCACTCGGAGGTGCACGGCAACAGGAGAAATGCGCTAGGGAAGTGCGAGAGTCTGCCGGATACCTTCCGCGTAGGCGGTCTTCGGCAGGCTGCCGAGTAGGGTTTCGAGCTTTGCGTCGTCAAGAAGAAGGCTCTGCTCGAGCAGGTACTGCATTTCGCCGAGCTCCCGGATATACGGGTTGATTGCCCGGACATAGCCGAGCCGCCAGCGACTGGGAGCTTTGAGCCGGGCGGGTTTACCGGCGGCGGTGAAGATGGCCTGGGCCATGCTCTCGATGCTGGTGACCGCGGAGCCGCCCAAATTCCAGCTGGGCGCGATTAAGCCGGTTGCTCCGCTCCATGCGGCATCGGTTTCGAGCAGGCGGGCGATGGTTTCGGCGGCATCGCGGACGTAGACAAACTCGTGCGGACGGTCCACCGGATTGAGCACTTGGGCGTCGCCGCCGCGTTTGGCGGCCTGAAATGCACTCCAAAGATGGCTGGCTTCAACAAGCGGGCCGTACAGGTCGGCCACGCGCAGCACCCCGGTCGCGAATACGCCGGGTACGTGCGCGGCAAGCACCCGATCTTCCTGGTCGCGGCGAACGCGACCTTTTATGGTCCGAGGCTCGCGAGGATGGTGCTCGCTGATGCGCCCTGTTTGCGGTTCCCCATAGCTCCAGTTGGAGCTCATGAGCAGGAAGCGCCGCACCCCGGCCTCCCTGGCCCCGCGCAGGGCTTTGTCGATCATCGGCAAATGGTCCTTGAACTTCCACAAAGCCATGCCGACCAGATACACCGCCGTGCCGGCGCCCGCGCAGCTTTCGCGAATGTTTTTCTTGTCTTCGGTATCCCACTGGTAGTGTTCGCACAGGGGGTCGCCATGGAAGCGGACCTGTAGGCCCAGGAGTGAGCGGCCCACGACGCGGTGGGGGATGACGCGCGCGCTCAGGATGGGCGCGAGCGCCCGTCCCACGGCTCCGTTCGCGCCCAAAATCGTCACCTTGCCGGGGATCTCCATAGCTTCCTACGCTAAAGCATTTTCACAGCTCCTGCGATCCATCCCCGTTCAGTGACATGAGGCTTTTGACGGAAAGCCGCGCGCGCGCTGGACCCCGCGCGCATACCTGCTTTGAAAGTGCTCGAGCCGCGCACGGGCAGCGTCCGGCGCATTCCACAGGACAGCATCCCACAAGGTATGAGCCCGGCAACTGCCGGCAAAAAAGGATGGGTCCATGCAGTTGTTTACGCTACGCCGTTTGCTGATCGACGAACTGGAAGAGGTGTACATCGCGGAGCAGATCGTCAAGGAAGGGCTGCCGCGGATGGTGAAAGGCGCGGCAAACGAGAAGCTCCGGCAGGTGTTCGAGCAGGAAATAAAGACGAGCGCCGGGCAGGTGGAGCGGCTCGAGCGCATTTTCGAGATGATTCAGGCAAGCCCGCGAGGCGGCCACGGCAAGAGCATGAAGGTGCTCCTGAGCGAGTTCGAGGACCGCATGGGAGACGGCGGCGACGCGCCGGTCGTGGACGCCGCGCTGATCGCGGCGGCGCGACGCATGCAGCATTGGGGTATCGCCTCGTATGGAACTGCGCACATCCTTGCCGGGCGGCTCGCGCTCCAGAAGATACCGGACCTGATCAAGGAGACGCTTGATGAAAAGCAGGCCATGGACACGCGTCTGGCCGAGCTCGCGAAGGAGATCCCGGTTAAGGGCAGCGACGAAGCCTGAGCTTTCCCGTGTGGAGGCCAAACAACCTTTTAGCCGTTTGGACATCCGAGGAAGGGCGTAAACGAGGAGCGTGGGCTAGTGAGCCGCGCTCCATAAAAGGGAGAACAAACGATGTATCTCATTATCGCGCTGGTCCTGATCCTCGCGTGGGTTGGCGGTTTTGCCATATTTCACATCGCCAGTTTCGGTATCCACATACTTCTCATTCTTGCGGTGATCTCGCTGATCATGC
Source organism: uncultured Acidobacteriaceae bacterium (assembly GCA_964247895.1). Taxonomy (GTDB): domain Bacteria; phylum Acidobacteriota; class Terriglobia; order Terriglobales; family Acidobacteriaceae; genus EB88. The sequence continues at coordinate 25,374 of CAXTWG010000018.1, read as the reverse complement.
ACTTCGTACGCGGCGCACGCGCTGCTTAAACGGCGCGCCGCATGCGCTGCTATCGGCTGTAGTGCAGCAGGCTGAAAACGTCATGCCCCTGAAAGCGTTCGCGGCCTTTGAGGAAGTCGAGCTCCACCGCGAACGCCAGGCCGGCGACCATGCCGCCCAGCTGTTCCACAAGTTGGAGAGTAGCCCCCATCGTGCCGCCGGTGGCCAGCAGGTCGTCGACAAGCAGAACCCGCTGGCCGGGTGCGATTGCGTCCTTGTGCATCTCCAGTGTGTCTGAGCCGTACTCCAGGTCGTAGCTCACGCGGATAACCTCGGCCGGCAGCTTTCCAGGCTTGCGCACGGGCAGGAAGCCCGCATTGAGCCGGTAGGCGAGTGCCGGGCCGAAGATAAAGCCGCGCGCTTCAATGCCGAGCACTAAATCGATATCGTCCGCGATGTAGTGGGCCGCCAGGCCGTCGATCAGTTCGGCCAAGCCGCGGCGATCCTTGAGCAACGTCGTGATGTCGTAAAAAAGAATGCCCGGTTTGGGAAAGTCCGGGACGGTGCGGACCAGGCTCTTCAGGTACGGGCTGTTGTCCGGTTGGGCTATCGGCATTGTTACCATGCTCCTTCGATCGTGAATGCTTCGAGCATACCGGCTTGCTCCGGTGCGAGCATTTCTTCGCTCACGCGGTCGACCCGGGAGCCGCGCGGGCCGCGCTCAAGCGCCGCGCGCAACTGGGCGAGCTGCTCCGCCGTTCCGCTCGCCAGCACTTCCACGGCGCCGCCTTCAGTGTTGCGCACCTTGCCGCGCAAGCCGAGCGCGGAAGCTTCGCGGTGGACGAACCATCGAAAACCCACGCCCTGTACACGGCCCTCGATACAGTAGTGCCTTACAAGTATTTCGGTCGCATCCTGCATGGAATGGAGTGTTCCAGATCGCTTCGCCCCAACGCAACCGCGGCGTTTTTGCATCGGAGTGAGCAGGGGGGATGTATGGACGAGGAGCAAGAGCAACGAGGCGGGGTGTCGCGCCGGGCGTTTGTGGGCGCGGCTGCGTTCGCGGGCATGGGTGTTGCCGCCATGGAAAGCTTCGCGCAAACCCGTGAAGAGTCGCAGGCCGGGCGCACGGGCAACAACGCGAGCGATCCCGGGCCGGAAAATCAGGTTCTGCTTCAGCAGAATCCTGACTCGAATCGTCCCCCAGTGACGGACCACGGGGATACAGGCCCGGTCTGGTACTCTTTCGACCTCACGAAGAAGCGATTGGAGGGCGGCGGCTGGGCGCACCAGGTGACGGAGCGCGAGCTGCCGACCTCGAAGGATCTGGCCGGCGTAAACATGAGGCTGACCTCAGGTTCCTTCCGCGAGCTTCACTGGCACACGTCCGACGAATGGTCGTACATGATCACGGGCGAAGCGCGGGTGACGCTGCTGCAGCCCGACGGCAAGATGTTTATCGACGACATCAAGGCAGGGGACCTTTGGTACTTTCCTGCCGGGTTTCCGCATTCCATCCAGGGCTTAGGCAAGGACGGCTGCGAGTTCATGCTGGTGTTCGATGATGGCGAATTCTCGGAAGATGAGACCTTCCTCATCTCCGACTGGCTCGCGCACACGCCGCCCGAGGTGCTTAAGAAAAACATGGGCTGGACGGATGAGGAAATAGCCAAGCTGCCTCCCCACGAGCTGTACATCTTCCCCGCGCCGCTGCCCAAGTCGATGGAGGAGGACAAACGCGCGATTGGGCCGTACCTGGAAACGGAAAAAAGCTATACGTACAAACTGTCCGAGAAGCCGCCGACATTCAAGACTGCGGGCGGTGAGGTGCATGTCGCCGACTCGACTAACTTTCCCGTTTCGAAGAAGATCGCCGCGGGTGTGGTGCGGGTCAAGCCGGGCGGCATCCGCGAGTTGCACTGGCACCCGACGGGCACGGAATGGCAGTACTACATCCAGGGACAGGGGCGCATGACGGTCTTCAAGCCCGGCGCCAAGGCTCGCACGATGGACTTTCACATCAACGATGTAGGGTTTGTGCCGGAGATGGCCGGGCACTATATCGAGAACACGGGGACTGAAGATCTGTTGTTTCTTGAGATGTTCAAGGCCGATAAGTTCCAGGATGTGTCGCTGAACAACTGGATCGCGCGCATGCCGCCCGAGATGGCGCAGGCGCACCTCCGACTTTCGGCAGAGGCGATCAAGCGGGTGCCGCAGGAGAAAAACGAAATCCTGCCGAAGTAGCTACTCGCCCAGCTCGGACAGCGCGAGCGTGAGCAGGCGGACGGTGTTGGCGTCGGCTTTCTCGCCGAAGCTCTGGACCTGCGTGAGCGCCTCACGCAAAGCTTTGCCGAGGGTCGTGCGCTCCGCCGGGCCGAACCGCCGGACCGTGTTGAGCAGCGCGACCGAGGCATGGAAGAACACAAAGGGCTGCTCGAGGTGCATTCGCGCGACCAGCCAGGGCACGGCGCGCAGCTCAGGCTTCATCTGGAGGATGCAGATGGCGGCGAGCCGCTTGCCGGGCGAACTGGAGGCGGCCATCCATTCGTCGAGGAATAGGTCGGCGGCGAGCGCGAGGGTGCGCATTTTGGCGACAACGGCGTTCATGGCCCGGGTGCGATCCGAACCGGCGTGCCGGGAGGAGCGGACGGTCTCGTACTCCTGCGCGAAAGCGAGCATGCGCGTTTTGATCGCGGCCTCGGCGGACTTGCGCAAGGTGGAGTTGGGAGCGGACTCAAGGAGGGAGCGCACGTCGGTCGCGGCGCTGACCTCCATGCTGGGAACGGTCGCGGCGGCCTCCGTGGCTGCGGCGGCGGCGGTGCCGGGCGTGTTCGTCGGTGCTTCGGCGGGCGCGACGACCGGCAACACCATCGCCGCCGTCTCCGATCGCGCGATCTGTTGTTGGACATCGCGGTCGAACTCAATCTGCCAGATCTTGAACCGGGTCGCACCCCCGGCGACGCCGACGGCTGCCTTGAGGATTTCGCCTGCGGGCTCCCGAAACCACCACAGGGCCAACCCGATGAGCAACGGCCAGACCACAGCGCTGCAGATGGCCGCAACCCCGCCGAGTACCCCGGCGACATCGGCGTGGGTTTCCGGCCCGAGGGGGTGAGCGAGGGCGGGTGTTTCCGTAAGTAGAAAAAGCAGCATGGGCTAGCGGTAAAACCGCTGTTGCGGTGCGCTGCCTTCAGGCCCGTCCGGCAGGAAGCCCGCAAGCACCCAGACCGTGATCCAGAGTAGTGCGCCGAGCACCAGGAGCATGAGCCCCAGCGGCCAGAACGCGCCATACAGCTGCGCGAAACCGGGGTCGGGCGCGTAGCCCAGCAGCTGCGTGAGCAGAACGGAGAACAGGAGCACCACGCCCAAAGCGAGAGCGACGGCGCCGACCAGACGGATGCGTTTAAAACCGCGCTGCCAGTGCATGAAAGGGATAGTAGCCCGGCGCGCGCGGGCAGGCAAGGTTACTGGGAGAGAAAAGCGCCGCTTCCGGGCAGCGCTTTTTGTCGCTGACGAGGTTTACGCTCGCGACAGGTACACGCCTTCGGCGGTGTCCACGCGAATCTTCTCGCCCTCGTTGATAAATGGCGGCACCTGCACCACGAGCCCGGTCTCGAGCGTGGCGGGCTTGGTGACGGAGGACGCGGTGGCGGACTTGAGCCCAGGCTCGGTCTCGATCACAGTGAGCTCGACAGTCTGCGGCAGGTCGATGCCGACCGGCACGCCGTCAAAGATCGAAACCGTAATCTGGAGGTTTGCCGTGAGGAACTCAACGGCGTCGCCGAGTGTGTCGCGCTTCAGGTTTGTCTGCTCGAAGCTGGTCGTGTCCATGAAGTAGTAGTCGTCGCCGTCGTTATAAAGGAACTCCATCGGGATTTCATCCACGATGACCTTCTCGATGGGGTCGGGCGAGCGGAAGCGATGCTCAAACATGGAACCGGTGCGGAGGTTGCGCAGCTTGGCCTGGATAAAGGCGCGCAGGTTGCCGGGCGTCCGGTGCTCCACCGCGAAAACGGTGTGCAGCTCGTTATTGAACTTGATGATCATGCCCGGGCGCATCTGGGTGGCGGGAATCGCCATAGGGAAAGCTCCTTGCTGGTGGGGAAAAGGTCGGCGGCGCTGCCCCATTCTAGCGCAGGGACTGCACCCTTAGCTCGCGCCGAAAACCCGCGCGAAGAAGTGGCCGATGCTGCCGAAAACGCCACGTTTGGGGGCGGGCGGTTTGCCGGGCGCCGGTTGCGACACGGGTGCAGCCGCGGGCGGCGGAACCGGCGGCGTGCTCGAGGAGAGGGTCGCTGAAACCTGCGCGTGCGCCTCGCCGTTCGGGACTATGGGCGCGCTTCCCCCGAGCTTGGGCGGCGGTTGCAGGCCTTCGCTCACGGCGACTGGGAAAGCCGTATCGGCCGGCGTGGACGAAGGGCCGCCAGACTTCCCTACTTCGTTTGCAGGCTCGGCCGGAGGGCATCCGCAGGGCTCGCGCTCATTGTCGACCACCTGCCCGAGTGAGCCGTGGACAAACAGCACCCGCTGTCCGGGCCGAATCCGGTACGCGCCACCCTCAATCAGGCTGCTCGCGATGACATACGGCGCGTTTTCCCCCGCATTGTCCACGCAGGTGTCGCCCTGCGGGTTCACGCGGAGTTTCAGGTCCGCCTGGCCGGGGGCGGAAACCAGCAAACGCAAATCCGGGGTAAGGATCACGTCGGAGTAAGCGCCCGGGGTGTAGTGCGCTTCAAAGGCGCCCCGGTTGAGGGAGAACATCAGCCCCGCATCGCCCGGCGCGCCTGCCGCGTGTGGAGCGCTGTCCTTAGCGATCTGCACGGCGGTACTCGCGCAAACCAGCAAGGTGCCCCCGCGCTGTAGCGTGACGATGGAGGCTTTCTCCAATGCGGCAATTTCGCCGTTGTTGGCGAGCGTGGCGCGGCCGTTCACGACCGTCATGGCCCCGTGGAGGACGACGCCTTCGGTCGGCACGGACGCCACCGGCAGAGCGGGCGCAGGGGCCGTCTGCTGGGCATGGGCAGCAAGCAGAGGAGTCACACAGCAAAGGGCGAGGGAAAGGTGCCGCATACTCCTATTAGACGTGAAGCCGCGGCGGAGCTCTCAATTCTCTGGCCAGCCGTCCGCTTTTTGGCTTTGGCCGGTCTCGACGGCTGCTTCAAGCGAGCGTAGGAACCGGTGCAGCTTCACGGCGTGCTCAAAGCTGGCAACCGAGGTGTTTCCGTCGCGAATGTCCTGCGCCAGACGTGCATACTCCTCGCTGAGGCTCACCGGCGGGCCGGACAAGCCTGTCACGGCCGGCGCCCCTCCGGCAGGCAGCGGCACCGTCGCATCGAGCGTGAGATTGCCTGCCTGGAAGCCTGCCGGGTGGCCGCCGCGCAGCGTCAGGCTGCCCTCGGTGCCGGTGATGTGCAGGGCGAAGGGCGTGTCGTTCTCGGGGCGCGCGCCGTCGATCGCTGCGCTCAGGACGCAGCCGTTCGCGAACCGTGCCTGCACGGCCAGGAAGTCGGGGCTGTTGCGCTCCACCATGCCCGGCGCATCGGTCAGCTTCACTGTCGGGTACTGGATTGCACCCATGGCATGGAGCCGGTCCATGCCGCCCAGCAGGAACATAGTCAGGTCGAGCGCATGCGCTGCCTGAATCGTCGTCAACGTCGCTCCGTTGGCCGGGTCGCACAGGTAGGCATATGTTTTCGGCATCTCGGCCCCGTGTGCCGCAGCGGTAACGAGCATGGTCGCTGTGAGCGGTCGCCCGAGGGCGCCCTCCGCGATGGCCTTTTGCGCGCGCCGGGCTGCCACATGCGAACGCGCCTGTAGCCCAACCGCTGCATGGACGCCGGCTTTCTTCGCCGCTGCTGCCAGTAGCTCCGCATCCTCGACGTTTAAAGCCAAAGGCCACTCGCAAAACACGTGTTTGCCGGCCGGGAGAACGGCAAGCACCATCTCGCGGTGGTGTGGCACTTTGACGCACACCGAGACAAGGTCAACGTTTGGGCTGGCGGCGAGCTCGGGCACACTCGCGTAGGCTTCGGCTACCCCGAACGCCTCGGCCGCCGCACGAGCGCTCTCCGGGGAGCTCGCGGCCACGGCCGTCAGCTCGACCTGCGGCAGAGCTTGGATGGCTGGGATGTGGGAGATCTTCGCCCAGCTTTGGCCGGCGCCCGCTCCGACAATCCCGATGCGTAAAGGCTGCTCTGTGGTCTGCATGAATACGTTCGATGACCTAGAGCGCGAGGAAGTTCCCCACCAGATGCTTGCCGTCGACGGTCAGCGCGCTTTCCGGGTGGAACTGCACGCCTTCAACGGGATAGTCGCGATGCCGGAGGCCCATAATGGTGCCGTCCTCGGTCCGGGCGGAGATTTCAAGCTCCGCGGGCAGCCCTTCTTCAGCGACGATGAGCGAATGGTAGCGCGTGCAGGTCATCGGGCTCGCGATTCCGGAGAAAATCGTCCGCCCGTCGTGCGCGACCTCGCTCGTTTTGCCGTGCATCGGCTTGGGCGCGCGCACCACCCGGCCCCCGAAGGCCGCGCCCAGCGCCTGGTGCCCCAGGCATACGCCCAGGATCGGCACGCGGCCCGCGAACCGCCGGATGAGCGCGATCGAGATGCCTGCCTCCTGCGGCGTGCATGGCCCGGGCGAGAGCAGGATCCGCTCCGGGTTCATCGCTTCCACGTCATCCACCGTGAGCTCGTCGTTGCGACGAATCACCATCTCCGCCCCAAGCTCGCCCATGTACTGGACCAGGTTGTAGGTGAACGAATCGTAGTTGTCGAGGACGAAGACCATTGTGTTTCACAGTTTACTGCGCCCCTCCTTTCTCGTTTCAGAACAGGCACGCGTCAGCCGGAGTCAGCCGGACTGCATCCACTTAAGAAGGAGAATCGCAATGAAGGTTCTGATGGTGGGCGCGACGGGCAAGTTCGCCGGCATGGTCGTACCGGAGCTGCGCAAACGCGGCGCAACGGTGCGGGCATTGATTCGGAGCGAGGACAAGGCGGAGGATGCGGCTGCGCATGGCGCTGCGGAGACCGCGGTCGGTGACTTGGGAGATGAAGCGAGTCTCCGGCGCGCGACCGAGGGCGTGGATGGGGTATTCCATCTTGGACCTGCATTCGCGCCGGACGAAGCGGAGATGGGCGTGCGGATGGTGGCAGCTGCCAAGGCGTCCGGGGTCCGCAGGTTCTGTTTTTCCGGAGCTATCCATCCTTCGATCGCGAGAATGCGCAACCATGCGGCGAAGCAGCCGGTAGAAGAAGCGCTGTATGAGTCGGGGCTCGATTTCACGGTTCTACAGCCGACCATGTTTATGCAAACGCTTCAAGGCGGCTGGGGGCAGGTCGTGAAAACAGGAAAGTTCGGTTTGCCGTTTTCACAACGGGCGCGCGTCTCGTATGTGGACTATCGCGATGTAGCCGAAGCAGCCGCGATCGCACTGACGGATCCCGATGCCCGACTGAGCTATGGAACTTTCGAGCTATGCGCGCCAGGCATGGTGGACCGCCCGGAAATCGCCGCGATGATGAGCGAAGCTTTGGGAAGGCCGGTGGAGTCGGCGGAGCCGAGCTTTGCAGAGTGGGCGCAGGCGGCGGGGATTCCGGATGGGCCTGTGCGCGAAGGGATGGAAAAAATGTTCGCGGATTACGACAAGTTTGGGTTTCCAGGCGGCAACGCTCTGGTGTTGCGGGCGATTTTAGGCCGTGAACCGCGTGGATTGCGGGCATTTTTCGGCGAACTGGCCGAGCGATAGGTGTTTTCCGGTTTGCGCCCAGACCGCTCAGTACACTCAACTCCTCACATCGATGTCCTGGGTGGGCATTTTATTGTTGCAGCTACCTGACAGGGCACGAAAAATAGTCCGGCGGTCCGGTAACTTGTTTGTGAACTTTGTTTGTGAACGTATAGTCCAGCAAACGTCTTTAGGGCGGAGTACAACTTCGCGTGAAGTGGATAGCGGAGTGTCTTCGGGGTCGATACCTGCGACATGTTCCCGCTTTTGTGTACGCAAGAGGCGGGCTGACCCATGCAGGTTGTCCTTATTAGGTTCCCGCGCCTGACCCGCGGGAAACGAGCGGGGCGCTACCCTCGCGCCCGCTCGATAGCCCGGATCACCGCGCTTGCCTTGTTCCAGCACTCTTCCCCTTCGCGCTCCGGCACGGAGTCGGCCACGATGCCCGCCCCCGCCTGGACTGAGCCCTTTTCCCCTTGGAGGAGCAAAGTCCGGATCGCTATGCAGGAGTCGAGATTGCCCGAGTAGTCGGCGTAAAAGACAGCTCCGCCATAAATGCCGCGCCGGGCCGGTTCGAGCTCCTCGATGATCTCCATGGCGCGGATTTTGGGCGCGCCTGAAAGCGTTCCGGCCGGAAAACAGGCGCGCAGGGCATCGACCGCGCCAATTTCCGGACGAAGCCGTCCTTCAATCGCGCTCACGATGTGCATGACGTGCGAGTAGCGCTCGATGCGCATCAGGTCGCGCACGCGTACCGAGCCGAACTCGCTGACCCGGCCCACGTCGTTGCGGCCCAGGTCGACAAGCATGACGTGCTCGGCTCGCTCCTTTTCGTCCGCGAGCAGTTCGTCCGCGATGCGGCGGTCCTCGTCCTCGTCGGCCCCGCGCGGGCGCGTCCCGGCGATGGGCCGGTACTCCAGGCGGCGCCCGGTGACGCGCACCAGCATTTCCGGCGAGGAGCCTACGATATGCATCCTGCCGTGCGCCGGAGCCGCCTCGCCCGGCCCGAGGCGCAGGTAGTACATGTACGGCGAAGGATTGACGACGCGGAGGGATCGGTAGATGGAGAAAGGGTCTACCTCCGGGCGTACATCGAAGCGCTGCGAAAGTACAACCTGGAAAATGTCGCCGGCCGCGATGTACTCCTGCGCGCGCGCCACCGCCTCGAGATAGGCCGGTTCGCTTGTGCAGCAGCTGATGGCGAGCGGGCCTGAAAACGGTGGAGGCAGCGCGGTCGCGCTTGCGGGCAGGGGTCGCGCCAGCCGTGCGGCAAACTGCTCAAGCCGCGCAAGCGCTCCGGCATACGCCTGCTCCGGTTTTTCATCCCGCACATTCGCGGTTACAACCAGGACCATCTCCTTGCGCAGGTGATCGAATGCGAGCACCTCGTCGAAAAACAGGAAGCAGGCATCGGGCGCTCCGAGCTCATCGGGCGCGATCGAGGGCAGCCGCTCGATCTGGCGGACGACATCGTAGGCAAAAAAACCGACCGCGCCGGCCGTGAACGGCGGCAGGTCCGGCAAGCAGGCCGGGTTGTGACCGCTCAAAGCCTCCTTGAGCACGGCGAACAGATCGCCCGTGCGCGCAACCGCCTCGCCGCCCTCGGTGAAAGAAAGCTCCGTCCCGCGCGCGACGATCTTGCGAAAGGGCCGCACGCCGATGAACGTGTAGCGTCCGATCTTTTCGCCGCCCTCGACCGACTCAAGCAGGAAACACTCTTCCTCCTCCCCGGCCAGCCGCAGAAAAGCCGTGACCGGGGTTTCCAGGTCGGCATTGAGGCGCAAAAACACCGGCACAAGCGTGTGCCGGGCGGCAAGGGAGAGAAACTGCTCGCGCGAAGGCTGCGACGGGGGCAGGTGAGGGGGCGCTTGAACCATGCGTAGGCCCATGGTAACGCCCTCGGCTGTATCCATGTCCGGGCGCGAATATCCTAAGGGGAATAAGGTTACTTCCGTGGGCTTCCTGCTGCACAGCGGCTTGCCGGGCCTTCGGGCGAGGCCTATACTCGGGGACGTTTGCCCGCTTTCTCACACGCCGGGCAGGGATGGGATGGGAAGCATGGCAACGACGGTACCGCTGGAGCAGGAGATCAACCCATGGGAGGCGCAAGCCGCCCGCTTCGATTTTGCCGCGCGCAAGCTCAACCTCGAAGAAGGATTGTGGAAGGTGCTCCGGCAGCCCTCGCGCGAGATCATCGTGCACTTTCCGGTGCAGATGGACGATGGCCGGTTCGAGGTGTTCACCGGCTACCGGGTGCAGCACTCGCAAGCGCGCGGGCCGGGTAAGGGCGGCATCCGCTACGCGCCCGACGTAACTCTGGACGAGGTGCGCGCGCTGGCGAGCTGGATGACCTGGAAGTGCGCGGTCGTGAATGTCCCGTTCGGCGGTGCGAAGGGCGGGGTAATCTGCGACCCCAAGAAGATGTCGCAAGGCGAGCTGGAGCGGCTGACCCGGCGCTACACCGCAGAGATTATCGACTTCATCGGTCCCGAAAAGGATGTGCCCGCGCCCGACCTGGGTACCAACGAGCAAACCATGGCCTGGATCATGGACACCTACTCCATGCACATGCGCCAGACCGTGACCAGCGTGGTGACCGGCAAGCCGCTGTCCATTGGAGGCTCGCGCGGGCGTCGCGAGGCTACAGGCCGCGGTGTGCGCAAGGTGTGCGACGAAGCTCTGCGTTTCCTGGGCATCGGGCGCGAGGGCTGCCGGGTCGTGCTGCAGGGTTTCGGCAACGTGGGCGCGAATGCCGCGCGGCTGATGATGGAGTCCGGCTACAAGATCACCGGTATCGCCGAGTTCGACGGTGGCTTGTGGAATCCCGAAGGCATCGATATTCACGCGTTGGCCGAGTACCGTTTGCGCAACGGCACCGTGCTCGGCTTCCAGGGCGCGGAGGCTGCCGACCCGGACGAGCTGCTCACCGAGGAGTGCGAAATCCTGATCCCGGCGGCGATGGAGAACGTGATCACCAGCCGCAATGCCGACCGCATCCGCGCCCGCATTGTCGCCGAGGGCGCCAATGGGCCGACTACTGCGGTCGCTGACGAAATCCTGGCCGACAAGCGCATTTTCGTAATCCCGGACATCCTCGCGAACGCCGGCGGCGTGACCGCTTCCTACTTTGAGTGGGTGCAGGACCGGCAGGGTTATTTCTGGAAAGAAGAGGTTATCAACGAGCAGCTCGAGGCAATCCTGGCCGACAGCTTTGAGGATGTGGTGCGCTATGCCGAGGCCCACGACGTAAACAACCGCATCGCGGCTTACATGCTGGCCATGGACCGGGTCGCGTTTGCGATCAAGCAGCGTGGGATCTACGCATAAGGTTCAGAAGGTTCAGAGGGCGGGTGTTCCGATTCGGTATACCCCTCCTATCTGTGCAGAAACGGGAATCGTAGTTGTACTCCGACGGGTTGGGCTATTGGAACGCGCGATCCCGCCGATACTGGCTCCATGTTCGAAACATCCACGCCCACCTCCTCGCAATCACCCGCGGCCACCATGGCTGCGGCGCCGCTCCGGCACGGACGGTTCCCCCTCGAGCTTGAGACCGAGTTCGCCGAGATGCAAAGCACGGCGCCCTCCGGCGGCACTTTGCCCGCGCTGCTGGGCGCGGCTTTTCTTTTCCATGTGTTGCTTGTCGCCGAGCGCTTTTTTACAGCCATGCCGCCGCGCATGTTTGCCGTGCGCGGCGGGCCGGTCACGCTTTTCCTCCTCGGGTACCTGCTGCTTCCCACATCCATGCGGAAAGGGCAGGCGGCTCGTGTGTTCCTGGTCCTGTTCACCGCATCCCTGGTTTTAGCCCTGCTCGCGGCCGTGCCTTTCCCCGGCGCCGGGCAGTTGCTGCCGATGCAGACGGGCGTCGCCATGCTCCTGCTCTTGCTGGGCTGGCTCACGGCGCTCCCACGGTTCTGGACGTTCCTGGTGACAGGCGGCGCGCTCGTCACCGATGCTGCGGCGCTCCTGCTCGGACCGGCTGTCCACAATGCCGGGCTGCCGGTCGTGCTGGAATCTTTCTGGGCGCCGGGCTGCGCGGCGGCTCTGTTGTTGCTGCTTGCAAGCGTGCGCCACAGCGAAGCGCGCCGTGAATTTCTCATGCTCCGCCAGGCCGCCTTCGCCGGTGTGCAAGGCGCGCCCGCTCCGGAAGCCACCGACACCCGCCATCTCGACCCGCAAACCGGCGCCGGAAGCAGGGCCGCCTTCGACATGCGTTTCCGTGCTGCCTGGGACCATGCCGCAGCCCGTCGCAGTTCCGTCGCGCTCCTGTTCTTTTCGATCGACAACCTCCCCGAGCACAAGCGCGATCTCGGTTTCAAATCCGTCGAGCTCATGCAGAAGCAGGTTGCCGCTCTGCTCAAGGAAGGCCTGCGCCGGTCCGACGATATGGTGGCGCGCTTCGATACCCAGCACTTCGTCGTCATGATGCCCGGCGTCGGCACCGACGGCTCCGCGCAGATCGGCGAGCGTCTGCGGGGGTGCATCGAGGAGATGCGCTTTTTCGCCGGGCAAAAGCGCCATCCTGTCACGGTCACAGTGGGCACGGCCAGTATCCGGGCCAAGCGGGGAACGCCGCGCGAAAAGCTCGTCGAGTGCGCGGTGCAGGCCCTGGAACAGGCTCGCGCTACCGGCAGCAACCTGGTTTGCGTGGAAGGCCGGGGGTGTATCCCACGCATGAGCTAGAAACGTCGGGGTTGATTTACATGCAAAGAGGCTGGTGCATAATGAGGGTGCGACTCACAGCCCGGCCCCGAAGCGCGTGAACCTCCCCAACTCCATCACGACGAGCCGCATCCTTTGCGTGCCGCTCTTGATCTGGCTCTTGTCCCCGCACTTTCCCCTGCGCGCCACGCCCGGTGCGCAGGAGCTGTTTGTTTCGATCTTTTTCCTGCTCGCTTTCGCAACCGATGGCGTGGACGGCTATCTGGCGCGCAAGCGCGGCCAGATCACGACACTTGGTATGCTGCTCGACCCACTTGCCGACAAGCTGCTGGTCACTGCCGCCTTTATCGCGCTCGTCGAGTACAACCCGCATATTGTCAAACCCTGGATCGCCACGGTCGTGATCGGGCGCGAGTTCCTGGTCAGCGGTCTACGCTCCATCGCGAGTTCGGAAGGCTTCACCATCGCGGCCAGCGACCTGGGCAAGCTCAAAACCGTCATTCAGATCGTTTCTGTGGTCGCGGCGGTGCTCGACCACCAATGGCAGGCGTGGTTCATCGGATGGTTCATGATCCCGGTGCACTCCATCGCGATTGCCTCCATCTACTTCATGGCTTTTGTTTCCGTTCTTTCGGCCACGGACTATTTTCTGGCGTTCTGGCGTAAGGTCGACCGCGCGGGCGCGAACCGCCGTGAAGGCGAAAATGCGCTGCTCCTCGCTCGCAAGCAGCAGTAATCTTCAAGCGTTCTTTCATCGTTCCGGCCGGTCTTGAGTGGCGTGCGACTTCCTTGACGCAAAAGCCGCACGTTTATTGCTACGCCGGAATTGCCCTGGCTTGTGAGCCTAGAAGCGGTCTCATAAACCCGCAAGCTCGGGTGAAGCCCCGAATGAGACCCGCTCCAACGCGGGTCTCAAACAGTTCGCCGGAGCCATAAAACCATTTATGAGACCGCTTCTAAGCTCGCCGTTTGAGCATTTGTCGGCTGCGCGGCTCCCCGCTGCAGGCTACCTACGAAGTGATACGGCGGCCAGGGTCCGGAAAGCTGTAGCCGGCTGTCGCGCATCTGCTCCCGTACGAGCGCGAACTTGTTCTGGTAGCGTTCCACCAATCGCGACGAGATCAGATGGCTTACGTCCAGCTGCATCCGGCCCGGCTCGAGGCGGCGGCAGCTTAGCTCTTCAGCCAGGGGCGAGAACATCCGGTGCAGCTGCATGCACAACGCACGCGCCCGGGTTTGGCGCTCCTTTTGTCGTATCGCGCTTTCCCTCAGATCACTCAGGTAAGTCCGCCCGCCGGCGATGCCCTGAAAGGGATCCCGAACCTGCTCACGGCAGCCATCGTCAAGCGTCAACTTCATATGCATCTCGCTTTTGCCATGCAGCGTCGCGAGATTGGCAAGGAACTGGCGCTGGTTGGCGCGCACCGAGCGGCGCAGCAGTTCATCGTTCGCGAACACGGTGCCGAAACGGAACGGCAGCACAGTCGCAGCCTGGAAGCAGGCTCCAATTACCCGTGCGTGCTCTTTTGCATGTTCAGAAGAAGAAGTACAGGAAGGGACGTACTCGGAAACGACAACCGCCAGATCGCCGGCTCCATAAAGAAAAACCTGATTCCCATCGATGCCGGCTATGGATGGTAGCGGTACCGGTTTTCGATGGTGCAGCAGCGCAGGGAAAGCTTGTTTCTCGGTTACACAGTAGGCATACCACGCCATGGGGGCACTCCACAGGTCTGGTGTTCCGGTCAGTTTGTAACTGCAAGAGGTAAACGAAAGTCACACGACTTTCGTTCCCTGCTCAATTGTGGGGAATCCTAGCGGGCCGAAGGAATACTTGGCAACGAAAATATGACACTTTCGTGGGAGAGCCAGGCTCCATTTTCTTCGTAAGCCTGGAAGCAGTCTGACGAATAGGCCTGTGAATTCGGCTCACCTCATAAGTCCCGCTCAGCGACAGGTTTCATTCAGGGCATCATCCGAGCTCGCGGGTTTATAGAACCGCTTCTAGTGGCGCAACACAATTGCCAGCAGAACCGCCTGGGCGATTACCAACAAAAGCAAAATCAGCAGCCCGGCCGTGAGCAGGCGCGAGCGGTCCTGGAGCCGGTGCGCTAAATGCGCAAGTGAGCCCTGCTCGGCCACAGTCCTTTCCAGCCCTTCCCGCACCCGCCGCAATTGTTCGTCCTGTGCTTCTACACGCTGCCGAAGAAGTCTCACTTCCCCTTCCAGAGCATTTTGCTTTTCCGGATTCCCGCCCTGCTCGGCAGGGAACTGTGCCGCAACAAGGGGAGGCTTGGCACTCCCCGTTGCCAGCGACCCAAGCAGGGGCAGCAGTCGCGCGACGGCTTGCACTCCGCCGTGATCCACCATCCGGAGCGCGCCACCCATGGCCGGCAGAAGGGGGCGGAGCGCGTTCAGCAGTTGCCGTCCTCGCTCTCCGGGAGCGTGCGGGGCAGGGCCGGTTTCAAGCGCAACAACCTGCGCCGCCTCATCCGGGGCAAGCGCGACAGGCGTCGGCCCGGTTTCCGAGCCGGACGTGGCGGTTTTGCCCTTGCGCGCGGCGTCATCACCGCTTGGTATGGGTCGCTCCGTCGCTTGCCGCAGCAACCGGTCTACTGCATCGAACTTTGCCATCGCCTACTCCTTGTTCTGTTGCGGCAGCTCGGCTTCCACGACTGCCTTGGCGAGCGCCGCGCGCATGGCCATGACCGGCGCCGGCTGCCCTGTCCAAAACGACCATTGCCGGATGCCCTGGTCGAGAAACATCTCCAACCCGTCCACCACTTCGATGCGCCGCGCGCGCGCCGCACGCACCAGCGGCGTTTCCACCGGCCGGTACACCGTTTCAAACACGACCTGCACGCCCCGCAGGATGGTTTCGTCCACGGGCAAATCCGCCGCGAACCGGCCCGTCATGCCCGCCGGCGTCGCGTTCAGCACCACGTCGAAGCCTTCCAGACGCGAGCGTTCAGCCACGCGCGCGCCGCTTTCCCGCGCCAGATGCTCCGCCTTCGCCCGGGTCCGGTTCAGAATCGCGACCTCCGCGCCTGCGGCCCGGAGTGCAAACGCAGCCGCGCGCGCCGCGCCCCCGGCGCCCAGCAGGAGCACACGCGCGCCGGAAAGAGCGATGCGCCGGGCCAGCGGCTCGGCAATGGCGGCGGCGTCGGTGTTGGTGCCCCACAGCGAGCCGTCTTCGCGCCGCACCACTGTGTTTACAGCCCCAATCGCCGCCGTAAGCGGGTCCACTACATCCAGCTTCGCTAGGATGCCCACCTTCCAGGGCATCGTCACGCTCAGCCCGGCAACCGGCAACTCCCGTGTCAGCTTGAGCAGATCGTCGAGAGAAGTCGTGTGCAGCGGCAGATACACCGCATCCAGCCCGGCAGCGCGGAACCCCGCATTATGAATCGCTGGCGAAAGCGAATGCATGACAGGATCGCCCGCGACACCGTAAAGTCGCGTTTCTGCCCCAATTGCACCCATCCGATAGTCATGCAGCAGGGTGTCGGCTGAAACCTGCCCCGCCGCAGTCGTCGCGCCTTCGCTCGCGGAAGCAAACGTCCACATCCCCCCGGCCCTCACCGTGAGCACCCGGCTCGGCAGCCCGGCCAACCCCATGCACATGCCGACTACAGGCACTTCTTGCGAGGCGCTTTCGACAAACCGCAGCATCCGGAGATTGTCTGCAAGCCCAGTCGCAGTCGAGACCACTTTGTAGACGGAGGCTCCGGCGAGCCTCCCCAACGCTTGCAGCCTACTCAGCGTCCCTGCGAGATCGCCCGTTCGTTCGAAGTCATGCGCGCTCACCAGCAGCACAGTCCCAGCCTGCGCCAGCTCCTCGCCAAACTGCCGCAAGCGTACTGGCGGCACGGTTTCGAGCGTTTCCAGTTCGAGGTCCACCAGCGCGGCCCCGCTCGCGGCCAGGCACACGAGCAAACTCATTTGTTCCTCGACAGACCCATCGAACCGGCCCCCACCCGCTCGCCGACGGCAGGTGGCAAGCAAAACAGCTTCCGGATGTCGCGAGCAGAATGCCTTCAACAGCGGCGGCCCTTTCTCCGGATTTGTGAGCGCATCGAAGCGCAGTTCCAGGAAAGGATGCTTGCCCACCTCCCGTTCCGCGCTCGCGAATAGCTTTTCCGGCTCACGCGCGAGAAGCGCCACGCACACAGGGCCGAGCCGGTCGCGAAGCAAGGCGAGGTTTCGGGAAACGAGCAATCGAACGGTTTCTCCCTTGCAGGCGGAGTTGGCGCCGTAACTGCGATGCTAGCTTCTGGCTTTCGCCGCCGCAACCGGGCCAGCTGCCAGGTTGCGGTTTAATAATGAGCATGGAATCGACCGTCGAGCCTTCCCCCCTACCCGAGCAGCAGTTTCAGCCCCAAACTCATCCTTGGACCATCCCCACCCCGGAAGCCCTGGAGAGCTGGGTTCGCGGTGCGCTAGGCCGCCACATGATGCTGGTCAGCGATGTCAGCGTGGACGGCGCTCCACGCACCATCGAGACTGCCCTGCGCCATTACGATGATGCAGTTGCCATCCTGAGCGCAACCGGCTCGCAGTTGTCGTTGCTCAATAGCGTCCACCCGGACCGCGACATACGCGACGCGGCCCAAAACCAACTCCAAAATGTCGCTCAGGCCGGCGTGGCTCTGGGCCTTAACCGGGAAGTCTACGCCGCTCTGAGCGAGGTATCGCTCACGGACGCAGACCCGGCCACCCGCCACTATCTCCAGCGCACCCTGCTCGGCTACCGGCTCGCCGGGGTGGACCGAGACGACGCCACACGCGAAAAGCTGCGCTCACTCGGGGAGCGGACCACCATGCTTTCGCTCACCTTCGGTCGCAATGTGCAGGAGAGCGTCGGGACGGTCGTCATCGAGGATGCAGGGGAGCTCGCCGGGCTGCCGCCGGACTTTATCGAAAAGCACCAGCCCGCGACGGGTGGCGACCACGCCGGCAAGATCGTCCTCACAACCGAGTTCCCGGACTACCTGCCGGTCATGACCTTCGCCGAAAGTGCCAACCTGCGACGCCGGATGTTTCTGGCTTATCAAACCCGCGCCTACCCGCAGAACGTTCCCGTCCTGCAGGAGTTGCTTTCCGTCCGCCACGAGATCGCGACCCTGCTCGGCTTCCCGACCTGGGCCGACCTGGCCACCGCGGACCAGATGATGGAGTCCTCGGCCAACATGGAGGCGTTCCTCGACCAGCTCGACGAAGCCACCCGCGAAGGCGCGAAGCGCGAGTATGCCGCCGTGCTCGCTTTCGCAAAAAACGCGGCCCGCGAGCGTGGCTTGCCCGTTCCGGAGGGTATCGATGCAGCCGGCCGCGGCTTCTGGCTGGAACAATACCGCCGCGATGCATTCTCCTTCGATTCGCAGGCTGTTCGCCCGTATTTCCCGTACGACCGCGTGCAGGCCGGCGTTCTGGCCCTGGTGGAAGAACTGTTCCGGGTCCGATTCAAGGCCGTAGGAGACGCAAACGTCTGGCACGAGAGCGTGACCACCTGGGATGTCTTCGACGCTCGCGAGCCCCAAGGTGGAGCAGGCACAAAACTGGGCCGCTTCTACCTCGACATGCACCCGCGCGAGGGCAAGGACAAGTGGTTTTCCGCCGCGCCGCTTATTCCCGGCATCCGGGGGGCGCAAGAGCCGGAAGCCGCACTGATCTGTAATTTTCCGGGCGGCGAGGAAGGCGAACCCGGCCTGCTTCAGCACTCCGACGTGACCACCTTCCTCCACGAGTTCGGCCATCTGATGCACGCCATCCTCGGCGGCCAGCAAGCGTGGGCGGGGGTGAGCGGCATCGCCACGGAAGGCGACTTCGTCGAGGTCCCCTCGCAGATGCTGGAAGAGTTTTTCCGGGACCCGGCGCTGCTGGCCCGCTTCGCCCACCACTACGAAACCGGCGAACCGATTCCCGCCGAGCTGGTTGAGCGCATGAACCGTGCCGGGGCTTTTGGGCGTGCAGATGCCGTGCGAACTCAGCTTTTCTACACCAGCTATTCGCTTGACACTCACCGGCTGGATCCCGCTACCCTCGATCTCGAAGCTCTGCTCAAGGAGGACTACCGGCGCTTTCTGCCTTATAAGTGGGTCGACGGCAACCGGCTTTATGCGAGCTTCACCCACCTCACCGGCTACTCGTCGAACTACTACACCTACTTGTACGACAAGGTGATCGCGCTTGATTTCTTCCGCGAGTTCGTCCCTAAAAACGTTGCCGAAGCCGACCTGCTCGCCGAAGCCGTCACCATGCGCTACCGCGAGGAGGTGCTCGCGCCCGGCGGCTCCAAACCCGGCAAGGAGCTGGTACGCGCCTTTCTTCACCGCGACCAGAGCCCGGCGGCTTTCACGGAGTGGTTGGAGGAAGCGATTCCTCGGTAACGGTGAGCTGTTGCGAAAGGGGCGTCGCTTCAAGAACTGCGCCCCGCAACCATACGATCTCCCCCTGCCATTCAAGAACAGGCCAGCCCGCGCGGTCGTGCGTCGCGATGCCCAGGCGTTCCAGTACCTCCTTTACCCGCTTAGGCGCGCCGCTTGAGTAGCGCAGCCGGACCCGGTCGCCGGGCCGCGCCGCGCGCAGAATCGCCTCCGGTTGCATTTCGCCCGAAGTGTGCGCGGCGCTCCATCCAACTCTGAGCCGGACTCCAAACCCTGCTATTTCGCCCGGCACAGCGACCGGAATCTCAGCTGCCTCCTCCGGACTCGACCGCTTCCCCGGCTCCAGCACAAACCGCAGCTCGCGCGGCGTCCGCTCTACCCGCAGCTTCGCTGTCAGCTGCTCCCGTCGAGCCGTACTGCCCACCGGACCTTCCATCAATGCAAGTACGCGGGCCGTCTCCCCAAATTCAAGCGTTGCCCCAAGCTGCGCCGCCGCCGCCCGCAACAGCCTCCGCCGCAAAGCCGGCGCAAGCGCCCGCACCCGATCCACCTCAAACGCAATCGAGCGTTCCCCGGGCACAGTCGAGCTGGCCCTTCCGCCGCCCCGCACCGCTCGGCCCGGCAGCACGAGCCCCGGCAGAAGCCGGTCCACCTCTGCCTGCCAGAACGCCTCGTCCTCTCGCGCCATCACGCTTATCTGCGCCAGCTGCTCCGTCGCCTTCGGATTGAAATGGACCAGAGCAGGCAATAACTCGCCCCGGATCCGGTTGCGGGTAAAGCGCGGGTCCTTATTCGTCTCGTCTTCGCGCCAGCCCTGCCCTGCCTCCTTGAGCCAGGCTCTCAACTCCGTCCGACACGCCTCCAGCAAGGGTCTAAGAACAATCCCCGATCCGGAACCAGGCTTGCCGGGTAGGTCCACCGCCCGCATCACCGGGTGGATACCCCCAAGCCCCGCCGTCCACGCCCCGCGCAGCAGTCTTCCCAGCACGGTTTCCGCCTGGTCATCCAGCGTGTGCCCCGTCGCGACCGCGTGGAGCTCGCCGCCGAGTAGCAGCTTCTTAAACCATCCGTACCGGAGCAGTCGACCCGCTTCCTCCAGCCCCGAGTCAAGTCCACTTAGATCGCCTTGCAACATCGCATACGGCAGCCCGAGCTTTCCCGCCAATGCCTCAACCCACTCCGCATCCGCTCGCGAGGCCGCCCCTCGCAGCCCGTGGTCGACATGCAGTACACGTACTGTCCAGCCTTCGCGCCCGGCAAGCTCCTGCGCCAGCCGCAACAGCGCTACTGAGTCCGCCCCTCCGGAAACGGCAATGCCCAGCTTTGTTCCGGCCGGCAGAAAAGCGCGAGAAAAGGGCGGGACTGGGATGCGGGAATGGCTCACATGCCCAGAATAGGGGCAACGTCCCCCATCCGTAATGCCCAAAAGAGTGGTCGATTCGCGAAAAGCTCAAAACAGGATGACGCGCCGCTCCGTTCCTTGTGTAGTCTGAGTGGAACTCTCTTTGAGCGCATCGATACGCCCTTGTATCCTTGCTTCTTTGACGAGCAATCTGCGTCTAAAGACTAAAGTTTCGTTTGCGCTGTTAAGAGAAGTGAGGGTTTCTGGTGAATTCTACGGTCAAGACAATTATCTTCTGGGTGTTCATCTTCGCCTGCCTCATTCTGTTGTGGCAGGTCTTCCAGAAGGGCTCGGGCTCGGGGCACGACCAGGATGTGTCGTTCTCGACCTTCCTGCAGGACGCCCAGGCTGGTCAGGTGCAGGATGCCACTGTTACGGGCAATGAGGTCCACGGCAAGCTGAAGAACGGCACGCCCTACCACGTCACAGTTCCTGCCAACTACCCCAAGCTGTATGACGTAATGCAGGAAAATCATGTTTCCGTCACGGTACGTGACAACCAGGGCTCCTCCTGGCTGCCGCTTCTGTTCAATCTAGGCCCCATCCTGATCATCGGCGCGCTATGGTTCTTTATGCTGCGCCAGATGCAATCGGGCGGCAACAAGGCGCTCTCGTTCGGCAAAAGCCGGGCACGGCTGCTCTCGATGCAGCAGAAGAAGGTTACGTTCAAGGACGTAGCCGGCGTGGATGAAGCCAAGGAAGAGCTCAAGGAGATTATTGAGTTCCTCCGTGAAGCGCAGAAGTTTCAGAAGCTCGGCGGACGCATCCCTAAAGGCGTGCTGCTCGTTGGACCTCCGGGTACTGGTAAAACACTGCTCGCGCGCGCTGTTGCCGGCGAGGCCAACGTCCCATTCTTCTCCATCTCCGGTTCTGACTTCGTTGAGATGTTCGTCGGTGTCGGCGCCAGCCGTGTTCGCGACCTTTTCGAGCAGGGTAAAAAGAACGCCCCCTGCATCATCTTCATCGATGAGATCGACGCAGTCGGTCGGCACCGTGGCGCAGGCCTCGGCGGCGGGCACGATGAGCGCGAGCAGACCCTCAACCAGCTGCTCGTTGAGATGGACGGCTTTGAGTCCAACGACGGAGTGATCCTTGTCGCCGCCACCAACCGCCCTGATGTGCTCGACCCGGCCCTGCTTCGCCCCGGTCGTTTCGATCGCCGCGTCATCGTCGGTCGCCCTGACGTGCGTGGCCGCGAGGAAGTCCTCGCTGTCCACTCTCGCAAGGTGCCGACTGCCGAAGATGTAGACCTTCGCGTCATGGCGCGCGGCACACCGGGTTTTTCCGGTGCCGATCTCGCGAACATGGTGAATGAGGCTGCCCTCAGTGCTGCCCGCAACAATCGCAAGTCCGTGACCATGTTTGACTTTGAATCCGCGAAGGACAAGGTCCTCATGGGTGCCGAACGCAAGTCAATGCTGCTGAGCGATGAGGAAAAGCGGGTTACCGCCTACCACGAAGCCGGCCATGCGCTTGTCGCCGCCATCCGCGACCACGCCGACCCGCTCCACAAGGTCACGATCATCCCGCGCGGGATGGCACTCGGCGTCACCATGCAGTTGCCCGTAGACGACAAGCACACCGTCACCAAGGACTATCTTGAAACGCAGCTTGCCATCCTGATGGGCGGCCGCATTGCCGAGGAAATCTTCCTCAAGCAGATGACGACCGGTGCCGGCAACGACATCGAGCGCGCTACCGAGTTGGCCCGCAAGATGGTTTGCGAGTATGGCATGAGCGGCATGGGCCCACTCACCTTCGGGAAAAAGGAAGAGCAGATCTTTCTGGGTCGCGAGATCTCGCAGCACCGCGACTTTTCGGAAGAAACGGCCCGGCAGATCGATGCTGAGGTCCGCTCAAAGGTCGATGCAGCCTACCAGTCGGCCTATGGAATCCTCGACGGCAAGCAGGATGCCATGCACCGTATGGCGAATGCTCTGCTGGAGCGGGAAACCCTTGACGCCAACGACATCCGGATGATTCTCGAGGGCAGGGAACTGCCTCCGATGAAGCTGCCCGGCGGTCCTTCGAACGGCACCCCCGCCGGCGACGTGCAGCAGGTGCTTAAGCCGGAACCCAAGCACGGCGGAGCCTTCCCCGAGGGCAGCCCCTCCCCGGCATAAGTTGCCTAGCAAAAACAAAAGGCAGCCTTCGGGCTGCCTTTTGTTTTTGAAATAAATCGTGGTGGTGCATTTAGCTTGTGCCGCAGATCCCCTAAAGCCCGCTTAAATACTTCACCCAAAACACAGTCCAGTGAATCTCTTGGGCACACTCAACTTCGAGGGCAATACGTGCCGAAAATTAGAAAAGCGCTGATCGCGGAATTTGGTGATGAATCAAAGATCGTCGTCGTTGAGGATGAGATCCCCGATCCGTCTGCTGAAGATGTGCAAGTGGCAGTAGAGTTTTCCGCGCTTTCCGGCGCCGACATCAACATGCGCAAGGGCATCTACCCGTTTCAAAGAAAAGCGCCGCTTACGCCCGGCTACAGTGTTGTCGGCAAGGTTTTCGCGAATAGTAAGGAGTGCAGGAAGTTTCAAGCAGGCGACCGGGTCGTCTGCCTATCCAAGTACGACGGCCAAGCCGAGCGCGTCAATCTTCCGGAGCGATTTTTGGTGTCTGTTCCTCACGCGGTCGATCCGCGGCAGGCTGTAGCCGTGGTCGTCGACTGGACGACCGCTTACCAGATGGTGATGCATGCGGCTCAGATCAAGCGTGGCCAAAAAGTCTTTATCCACGGTCTGAGCGGTGCGGTGGGAAGTGCCCTTATGGCGTTTGCGAAGATGCAGGAAGCCGAAGTGTACGGCACCGCCTCAGCAAGGAATCATGCCGCCTTGAAGGAGCTCGGAGCGATTCCGTTTGTGTACTCAGATAAAGCATGGATGAACGCTATGCAAGCCTTGGGCGGTGTCGATGCTGCATTTGACCCGCTCGGCTTTGAGAGTTTTGAGGAATCCTACTCCATTCTGCGGCATGGCGGCATTCTTGTAGGTTACGGATTGAACCTCCCCACACTGACCAGGCAACCGCCGCGCCCTTTCCTGCCGGCATACCTCGGACTGCTTGCGAAAACCTGCTGTTCTGGTCCGGCAAGCGGACGACATTCTACGGTTTGAACCGGGAATCGAAAAGCTTCATACCTGACTTGAAAGCTCTTCTCAGTATGCTTGAGGCCGGTAGTATTTCCGTTCCTATCAAGGCCGTATACAAGCTGACGAATATTCAGGATGCCCATCGGGGATGGGCCAACAGTGCCGGGATGGGTTCTATCGTGATCGATACGAACGCCTAGGGTTCACATCAGGTATCTCTAGGGCCAAGACTATCTGCGGTGCCAGCGTACCCCGTCCTTGCTGTCCTCCAACACCACACCCTTCGCCGTCAGCTCATCCCGGATCGCATCCGAACGCATGAAATCCCGCGCCCGCCGGGCCTCGTTCCGCTCTGCGATCAACGCCTCAACCTGCTCACCGGAGAGTGCCCGCTGCGCCAGCACCGAGGCCGGCGCTTCGCTCAGCCGCCCTTCGCACTCTGCCCACGCGAGTGCAGCACCTGTAATTGCGGCGTCCTCGGTCCCGAGCACTGCGAAAATCCGGTCGAAGCGAGCCAACATGGCCAGCAGCGCGCGTGCATTCCCAGCCCCGAGACGACCCGCGTCCGCCGCCGTGTTCGCCAGCCGCACCGTCTCGAACACCGCCGCCCGCGCCGCCGCCGTATTCAGGTCGTGCGCCAGCCCCTCGTCGAACATCCGCGTATGCCGTTCAATCTCCGCCTGTAACTCGGCATTCTCATCCTGCGCCTTGTACTTCCCGATCCGATCCCGAAACGCCCGCAAACGCTCCAGCGCCGCCGTTTCCGCCTGTAGTCCCTCGAAAGTAAAGTTCAGCGGCTGCCCGTACGGCACCGAAATCAGCAGCGACCGGATCGCGGAAGCCTTGTAGCCCTTCAGCAGTAAATCCCGCAGCGTATAAAAGTTCCCTTCGGACTTCGACATCTTGCGCCCGTCCACCAGCAGAAACCGCACATGGAACCAGTGCCGCGCAAACTGGACGCCCGTCGCCCCCTCCGACTGCGCGATCTCGTTTTCGTGGTGAGGAAACGTCAGATCCTCGCCGCCCGCATGGAGGTCGAACGAGACCCCCAAAAACCGCATTGCCATCGCCGAGCACTCGATGTGCCAGCCCGGACGCCCCGGCCCGATCGCCGAAGCCCAGTGGTGCTCGCCCGGCTTGGGCGCCTTCCACAACGCGAAATCCCGCGCCGAGTCCTTGTCGTACTCGTCCACTTCCACACGCGCGCCATCGTGCATGCCCGTAAAATCCTTCTTCGAGAGCTTGCCGTACTCCGGGTCCCCCGCAATCCGGAAATACCACGACCCGTCTTCTGTTTGGTAGGCCAGCTTCTTCGCGGCCAGCTGCTCGACAAGCTGCACCATCTCCGGAATGTGCTCGGTCGCCCTCGCCACTACCGTCGGACGCTCCACCTGCAGCCAGTCCAAATCCTCGAAAAAGGCCTCCTCGAACCGCCGCGTGTAATCGGCGATCGAAAGCCCGGCCGCCGAAGCATTGCGGATAATCTTGTCATCCACGTCCGTGACGTTCATAACATGCCGAACCGGAATCCCATTCAGCTCCAGCGCCCGCCTCAACACATCCACATGCAGAAACGTGCGAAAGTTACCGATATGCCCGTAGTCGTACACCGTTGGCCCGCAGGCATACAGGCGCAGCGCCGTGCCGTCGGCGGGCGCAAGCGGTTCCAAACGTCCGCTGAGAGTGTTGAAAAGGTGAATGGTCATGCGTGCGAGCAGGGCAAAGCAGGAAAGCCTTTCGGATGAGTTTAGCAGCCAAGCCGAGCTGTTTAGCCCAGGCGCAGCCGCGGCTCGGCTGTAAGCTCCTCCGCCGCGACCAGCCCAGCCTGGAGCTTCGGCCACGCAGCCGCCGCGATCATGGCCGCATTGTCGGTTGAAAGCGCAAGTGAAGGAAAGAAAACCGGCAGCTCCGCTTTTGCCTCAAACCGTGTCCGCAGCTCACGGTTGGCTGCCACGCCGCCCGACACCAGAACCGTCCGCGCCCCAAGCCGCCCCGCCGCGGCCAGAGTACGCCCTGCGAGATTGCCCACAACCGCCCGCTGAAACGACGCAATCAGCCCGAGTGTTTCGGCGTCGCACAGCGCCCGCACCTCCGCGATCGTCGCGCCCGCCCGCACGGCCGCTGCC
>CAXTWG010000017.1:44514-48351 GCA_964247895.1 uncultured Acidobacteriaceae bacterium | reverse complement strand
GATGGAAGGTGGGCGCGAACTGCTCGTTCCCTTTGTGAAGGCTTATGAGCCGCAATGGGATCTCCAGGCGCGCACAGTGCATATGCGATTGCCGGAGGGACTTGTGGATCTGGGCGTGAGCTAATGCGGTTCGACATTTTCACGATCTTTCCAAACTTCTTCGGGACGCCCGCCGAGCGAAGCGTGGATGGGGTCGGCATTTTCGGTTCAGGAATGCTGCGCCGTGCGCTCACTGGAGGTCAGGTGGAAGCGAGGGTGCACGATTTGCGAGCGTTCGCGACGGACAAGCACCACACTGTCGATGACCGGCCGTTTGGAGGCGGCGAAGGGATGGTGCTCAAGCCGGAACCGTTCGCGGCGGCGCTTCTTGCCCTGGGTGTAACTCCAAAGCTGGAGCGAGATCAAGCGCAGGAGACCGTCGTCCTGCTTTCAGCGCAGGGCGAGCCTTTTACGCAGGCGGTCGCGCATGGGTTGGCTCAGATTCGCCGGGTGGTGCTGCTGTGCGGGCGCTATGAGGGGGTGGACGAGCGGGTGGCGCAGCTCATTGCCGACCGGGAAATCTCGATCGGCGACTACGTGCTGACCGGCGGCGAGCTCGGGGCGGCCGTTATCGTAGACGCGGTGACCAGGCTTGTGCCGGGAGTTCTGGGCAACGCGGCGTCGAGCGCGTTCGAGAGCTTCGGGGTTCCGGATGCGAAGCTGGCGCACATGCCCGCGACCGCCCCGCGCGCGACCCACGGCGCAGGCGGACTGCTCGATTATCCACAGTACACGCGACCCGCCGAGTGGGCTGGCGAGCGCGTGCCCCAGGTGCTGATGGACGGCAACCACGAGGAGGTACGGCGTTGGCGGCGCGACCGGGCACTCGAGAAAACCTGGCGCAACCGGCCTGATTTACTGGAAAGGGCTGATCTCAGCGAGCAAGACCGGCGATTCCTGGCGCAACTGCGCGAGGAAAACAGCTAGGGAGCTTTTATGGGGAGCTGGTCGATTTGTGCAGAAAGAACTCCTGCACGAGATTGGTAGCCACTTGCGCACCGATCGCAAATCCGAAATTGTAGAAAGTCAACCCGATCCCGTCGCGACTTGAAGCCGGGTAGTACAGGTTTGAAAGGCCCCCGGATGCGAAGTCTCCGAGAAGGCGGGAGTAGTTGACCTGTTTTTGATGGTTATCCCCGCGGCACAGGACCGAGTTGGAGACCGCGTACAAAGTGCGCTCTCCCTTGGTGCCTTCGCCCTTGTAGAAGTAGCGCGGATCCTGCTTGAGGAGCACGGGCAAAAGCGCTTCGCCGAGAAAATCGGCCGTGAAAAAGTCAGCATAGGTCGTCCCGTAGCGTCGGCCGTAATCCTGCGCACCATCCCCGAAACCGGAGTAAATGCCCGCAGCCTGCTCCACGCCGGCGACGACGCCGGTCTCAATGAAGGTAAGGGGGTCGACGGTAAATTTCCCGAAGAGTGCGAACTTCTGTTTCGGCGTAAGCGGCGCCACCTGAGCTGCTTGTTGAATGGGAGCAGTGGGTTGGATTTTGGACGGCCCCTGTCCAGCCTGACTTTGACCGCCGGCGACATGGCTTTGGGGCATCACCGGTGCGTCGGGGATGGCGGCGTAGACGGATGGAAGCTGAAGCGGCGTGGCAGCGCGTTGTGCATGAAGGCTCGTCGAGGCGCAAGCAGCGAAGACGATGATGAGGAAGCTTGGCCGGATCGAAGAAGCGAACATGGGATCACCCTAATACACCGCCCTGATTTTGTCCGAAGCGAGAAACTCGAAAAAGCGTGAGCCGGTCAGGATATCTGCTGTAGCAAAGATGCGGAAAGACCTGTTTTCATCAGAACGGCTGTCGCGAGAAGGTTTCGATCCAAAGCAGCTTATGCATGGTAGAGGTACAGCACTTACGGGCGTGCAGAAGGCAAGCTTGAAGGCTGCACGCCTGCGGGACTCGGGAAATGCTGCTGTATACTGAGGGTTCGGCTCGTCCTTGGTGATGCTCATTGGAGTGCGGCGGCCGAAAATTAAGCTCAGGAAACTATTCATGTCGATCCATCCAGTCATGCAGCGCCTTGCCGAAAAACTGAACCGCACTGACCTGCCCGCGTTTGCCACGGGCGATACCGTCCGAGTACAGGTCAAGATCAAGGAAGGCGACAAGGAGCGGTTGCAGGCTTTTGAAGGACTGGTGATCGCGTACAAGCGAGGCCCGCAGGGCTCTTTTACCGTGCGTAAAGTGAGCTTCGGTCAAGGAGTGGAGCGTATTTTCCCGTTCAATTCCAAAGTTGTGGATAAGGTGGAAAAGATACGGTCGGCCAAGATTCGCCGGTCCAAATTGTTTTATCTGCGTGGATTGCGTGGCAAGGCGGCGCGGCTCAAGGAAGTCGAGCGCACCTAGTCTGCACTTTTATGGAGGTGGCCTTTTCCCGGACACCTCTTTGCGTTCGCCTCAAGAGCTCATGTATGGCCTTCCCTGCCCACCGCCCTTCCCTGCCCGATGCCGAGATCTCAAAAGCGACACGCAAGTTGCGTATGCTGCGCGAGCTCGCCTGCGACGATGCCTTTGAGCGCGCAGCCCGGGATAGTGGGGCCCGGCTGATTGCTGGAGTGGACGAAGTCGGACGAGGAGCCTTGTTCGGTCCTGTGGTCGCAGCAGCCGTGGTGCTGCCGCCTGATTGCCATGCCGAAGCGCTTATGGCTGCGGGGCTGCGCGACTCAAAACAACTAGAACCGGACGCACGTGAACGGCTGGCAGCGATGGTGCGTGCATGCGCGGCGGGGATCGCGGTACACGAGGTCGATGCGGCAACGATCGACCGGGTCAATATCTATCAGGCGACCAAATTAGCGATGCTGGCGGCAGTCCAGGCGCTCGCGCCGGAGCCGGACCATTTACTGATCGACGCCCTGCGCCTGCCCCTATCTTGCACACAGACAAATATCCTCTACGGCGATGCCCGGTCGCTGTCGATCGCGGCGGCGTCCGTAGTCGCAAAGGTGTATCGCGATGCGCGCATGCGCGTGCTCGACCGCGAGTTCCCGGGCTATGGACTAAGCGAGCATAAAGGGTACGCTACGCCCGAGCACCAACGGGCGCTGCTACGGCAGGGGCCGACGCCGCTGCACCGGAGGAGCTTTCGGCCCGTGCGCGAAGCGGCGTTGCCCTGGGATTGCTTTTAACCGACTATGGAGAAGCATACCCTGCCATTGCGTTTGTTGTGCCTGACTGCCCACCCCGACGATGAAGCCGGAGCCTTTGGAGGCGCGCTGGTGATGGCCGCGGCGCGTGGGATCGAAACCGCAGTCGTTTGCCTGACGGAAGGCGCCGCAGGAAGCTATCGCAAGCCGGGGCAGACAGATCAGCAGCTGGGGGCGCAGCGTCGCGAAGAATTTGCGCGCGCCTCGGCAGTACTGCAGGTACGGCAAGCGGAACTGATGCAGTATGAGGATGGAACCCTTTGGCGGGAGCCCTTTTTGCCTCTGGTAGGTGTGCTTGTGGGGGTTCTGCGGCGGCTGCGGCCGCACATTGTGCTGACCTTCGGCGGGGAGGGCGGGGTAAATCTGCACCGGGACCATACCGTAATTTCACTCGCCGGAACAGCGGCCTTCCACTGGGCGGGGCGCGCCGCATTGCTGCCGGAACAAGGCGAACCCTGGGCGGCGCAAAAGCTGTATTACGCGGCGACACCGTTCATCTCCACCGCATCGTTGCAGGCAACGGCCACGCGCACGCCTGTTTCGCTCTGCTACACGCTGGCGACTGACGTAAAAGCACGCAAACTGGAAGCTTTCGGCCAGCACGCCTCCCAGGGCGGCTTGCTTGAAAAAGTGCAGGCGGAGCATGGAGA
>CAXTWG010000017.1:0-44504 GCA_964247895.1 uncultured Acidobacteriaceae bacterium | reverse complement strand
TGCGGAGGAAGCGTACCTGCTGGCGGCAGCGCGGGAGCCGTGGCCGGCGGAGCAGAATCTGTGGGACGGGGTCACCGAATAAGCTAGCGGGGAACGAGAATGCCAGGTGAAAAACTGCCGGCGTCCTTGTGTGGCTCGCTGAGGCCGCCGAACCTGCGGTCGCGCATGGAAAAGGCTTCGAGCGCTTCCAACAGGTGAACTCCCCGAAAATCGGGCCATAAACGATCCGTAACATAAAGCTCGCTGTAGGCAATCTGCCAGAGTAGATAGTTCGAGATACGCATCTCGCCTGAGGTGCGGACAAGAAGGTCCGGGTCGGGCATTTCGCGGGTGTAGAGGTGACGCTCGATATCAGCCTCGGTCACGTGCTCGGGATGGAGATGGCCCTGAGCGATCTCGCGTGCAAGACCTTTTACAGCATCGACGAGCTCGGCGCGCGCGCCGTAGTTGAGGGCAAGAGTAAGGGTCGTGCCGGTATTGGCCGCGGTCTCCTCGGCGGCCCACTCCATACGCTCACGCACCTCGGGCGGCAGCTCGTGCGTGCGACCGATGTACTGGATGCGCACGTTGTTGTCGTTCATCCGTCCCACGTTGCTGGTGAGGTAGTTCGACAACAGCCGCATGAGAAAGGAAACCTCGAAGCGAGGGCGGCGCAGATTGTTTTCAAGCGAGAAAGCGTAAAGGGTCAACCAGGGCAGGTTGATGCGCGAAGCTGTCTCGACGACGTACTGAACGGACTCAGCGCCTTGCTTGTGCCCAACGAAGCGCTTGAGGGAACGTTTGCCGGCCCAGCGGCCGTTGCCGTCCATGATGATGGCGACATGGCTGGGAAGGCGCACAGGGTCGAGACGGCGGAAGATCGCCGCCTCCTCCGCGGAAAGCTCATGGACGCGGCTAGGCTGCTCGAGTGGCAACTGCTGACCTCAGTTCAGACCGTAGCATAGCGCGGGAAAGGCCGCAAAGCCTGTTCGGGCGCGGGCATTGCTAAGCTACGCCCGCGCGAGATGGTGTTGGCCTGAAACTGCTTCCCGAGCCATGTCGCGCGCGTGCCGTAACAACGTTTGCTGCTGAAAAGCGCTCAGGCGTGCGGCGAACGGCATCAGTTCGCAAACAAACGAGTCTGCTAGGACGGCAGACAGGGCCTCTGCGCGACGCGAATGGCCGTCGTGGAGCAGGTCGCCCATAGAGACCTCCAGCGCAGTCGCCACGCGCTGCAAGGACGAAAGGGTGGGAAGTGCCTTGCCATTCTCGATTTTGGAGATGTAGGTGCGGGGCACTTCCATGCGATTGGCGAGCTGGCGCTGACTAAGGCCTTTTTCGCGCCGGAGGGTCCGGACAGCGCTGGCGACATCCATTTCCTCGCGAGCCGGCGGTATCGCAGGGCGGGGTGGAACTTGGAGGAGCGCGGGCTCCTCCATTTCCAAAGGCTTGTGGCAGCGCCTGCAGTCCCCGCCCGAAGTGCGGAACTGAACAAGCTGGCATCGTTCGCAGCGCAGAACCTCGCGCGACTCAATGGTAGCTAGGGTTGTTGCCATAGATTGTCTACGGAGCGCCAGAGCGTGCGTGCCGTAACGGTAGTGCTGAACTTCCCTTACTCTGCGCCTGGGTTGAGGGGATGTCAAGACTGGATCGGCGCTGAGGTTACTTTCGGAATGAGGAAGCTGCCGACAGGGCGGCTTCAACTGCGAGAGCCGCTTCCATGAGACTTCCACAGGCGGCCATTGGGTTCCACAGAGCTATTCCGGAGTCGCCCAAATGCGACAGCAATGCACAATCGATGCATAGACTGCTGCTTGCATCCCGATTGCAAGCTCGTCCCGCTTGGGACAGGGTGAGGAGCCGGCGCTTTTGTTCATACGTTTATGCTGGGCGCATGCTCCCTGCTGCCCCGGCTCCGCACAAACGCACCCGCAAACGTAGAAAGCGCAAATCTCCGGGATTGTTGGCGTGGTGGCCGCTGGCCGCGGCGCTCGTACTGACACCGTTCGCGGTGCGGGCGGCAAGCGTGCTGGCGCTGACCGGGCCGGGTGCGCTGCGTGCCTTGTTTCCGTTTGTCGCGCTCATACAAGCGCTCGCGCCAAGGCAGGGAGAGCCTTTGGCCGCAGGAGCGATGTGGGTGCAGTTCCCCGTATACGGGTTGATGCTGGCACTGTTCGCGCGCAAGCGCAGGTTGCTCGCCGGGTGCATCGTCGTGCTGCTCGTGCATGGAGCGGTGCTGGCCGCGGCCTTGTTTTTTTCGCGCTAAACTGCAGCCGCGCGCAGCTCTTCGGTGATGACCCTGGCCGCATCCTTTGCTTCTTCATAGCGCTCGGGCGCGAATGAGATAGCCCCGACGCGGGCATGGCCACCGCCACCGTAGCGCTCGCAGATCGCCGCCAAATTGACGAGCCGGTCCGGTTTGGCGGTAGTCCAGGGATTGGTACCGACGGCAACCTTGGTGCGGAAGCTGGAGCGGGACAGCCCGACCGAGTAGATCGCCTCAGGGTATAGATAGTACGGAATGAACTTGTTATAGCCCTCGGTTTCGCGGTCGGCGATGTCGAAAAACACCGTCCCGCGCTCTTCCTGCGCGCGCTTGCGAATGATCTCAACGGCCGCTCGATGGCGCTCGAGCAAAGGAGGCAACAGCGCGGCCACAAAGGGCTGCTCGAGCACCTCCTCGAGCGACATGGCGGTCAGCAAGGGAATTAGGCGGGGCACGAATCCCGAATCGGTCGTGGACTCGATAGCAAGAGTGAGCCGCATGGCGGGCTCGCGCATTTCGACCGCAGCGGTCGCGCTTTCATACAGTGCTCCATCGACGATATTGGCCCAGTGAACGAGCGAGGCAACGCCGGAGCGATCAAAACCGAAGCGGGCGGCAACGGTATCCGCGATGAAAGAAGTACAAGAAGTGTAGTTGGGATCGTAAAAGC
The DNA here is from genome assembly GCA_964247895.1 of uncultured Acidobacteriaceae bacterium. GTDB lineage: Bacteria > Acidobacteriota > Terriglobia > Terriglobales > Acidobacteriaceae > EB88. Next base: position 41,589 of record CAXTWG010000017.1, on the reverse strand, counting down.
GGCGGTCTCGGAAGCTGCTCGCCGGGTTCGCGAGGCCGCGCTCATAGGCGGCGTGGTCGGCGGGGGAGAGAAAAGCACTCAGATGGTGGTCGAACCACCAGGTAATGCGCGGCGAGGAAGAGTACTTGAAGTCTACGATCGCGTTTTCGTCCCCGCTAAAGGCAGACTCATCGAAAAGCGACCCGGCGCGGTGGACGAGGCCGTGGTATTCATAGGTGGCGCGCACGTCGATGCACTCGCGGTGGAAGCGCGTAAACAAGGAAGCGGAGCAGGCGCCGTCGAAACATTTGTCGTGATAAAAGACGCGAACGGTCAATGCTGGGCTTCTTTCCCGCCGGCCGGCCTAGGTCGCGAGCCGGTACGAATCTCTTAGAATGGCTGCACGCAAGCGCGATGTCAAGCGGCTGCGGCGGGAAAATGAGGGGCGATTGGACGAAAACCGGTCTCGGTTGGGAACGCAGTCACGATCACCGTTTGTTGGCCCCAACGGCTTGCGCCCCGGTTGGGCTTGCCTGTTGTTTCTTCTGCTCATTTTCTTCTACGAGTCGGCCTTCAGCGCTCTGGCCCGGCACTTGCTGCATGGGCGGCCACGCCCCAGCGCACTGCCTCCCGGCGTAATGGTGCCGGCGGAGTTCCTTTCCGCGTTTGGTGTCCTGTTTGCAACATGGCTGATGTCGCGCGCGGAAGGGCGCCCATTTACGTCGTTTGGACTGCGGGACCGAGCGCTTTGGTCACGCTTTGGCGGAGGTCTGCTTACCGGCTTTGCGGCCATCTCGGCACTGGTCGGCACGTTGTGGGCCGCGCATCTGCTTGTGCTTGGCGGAGCGGGTCTGGCCCTTGCGGCCACGCTCCGGTATGGACTCCTTTGGGCTGCGGCATTCCTACTCACGGCCTTGTTTGAGGAAGCGCTGCTCCGCGGGTATCTCCTGTGGACCCTGGCGCGCGGCATCGGCTTTCCGTGGAGCGCGGCGCTGCTTTCGGTCGGGTTCGGTCTCGTTCACGGCAGCAATCCGGGTGAAACGCCGGTAGGGCTGTTTGCGGCAGCGACGGTAGGGCTTCTATTTTCACTCAGCATCTGGTACACGGGTTCGCTCTGGTGGGCGATCGGTTTCCATGCGGCGTGGGACTGGGGCGAAAGTTTTTTCTGGGGTGTTTCCGACAGCGGTCTCATCGTCGAGGGGCACTTGGTCAACGCGCATGCGGTAGGAGCACGGCTGTGGAGCGGCGGCGCGACCGGCCCCGAGGGCAGCCTGCTGGTCTTCCCTGTTCTTCTGCTCTGCGCGGCGGGGATGGCATGGCGTTGGCATGGCCGCGCGGCCTGGGGGATGAGACAATCGCCACGAAATGCCGAGCCGAATCTCATCCCCTGACAAACGCCCCCGCTCCTTCGCGCGCCGCCTCGGCGCCGGGCTCGCGATCGTATTTGTTCTCGTGCTGCTTGCGATGGCGGCGGTCGTTCTGGGGCTGCGCCATCGCTTGGCGATCACGGTCGCGCCACTTGAAGGAACGCTGCGGCTTGCCGGACTGAGCGCGCCTGTAACGATCCGTCGGGATGCACATGGCGTACCGCACATCGAGGCCGAAAACGTAAACGATCTGCTCCTTGCCCAAGGCTGGGTAACGGCCAGCGACCGCCTGTGGCAGATGGACATGGCTCGCCGGCTGCCGGCGGGCGAAGCCGCGGAGGTTCTGGGGCAGCCGTTGGTGAAGCATGACACGCGAGAGCGCATCCTTGGCCTGCGCGATGTGGCGGCGCGCATGGAGCGGACGATGCCGCAGGAGCAGCGGGCACAACTGGAAGCGTACGCACGCGGCGTCAACGCGTTTCTTGCCGCCCAGCAGCTTCCGGCGGAGTTCAGCCTGTTGATGTATAAACCCCGGCCGTGGCGGCCCTTGGACTCGATCCTGGTCGCACTCTCGATGGCCGAGATGCTCGACGAACGCTGGCCGGTGAAAATCGAGCGCGAGCAAGTGGAGGCGCGGCTGCGGGCGCACGGCGACACGGCACTGGCTGCGGACCTGTACCCGACTGGCTCCTGGCGCGATCACCCGCCGGTCCCGAACGCACCGGGGATCAGCGACCCTCAGGAGGTGCCGGAGATCCCGCTGGACCCGTCGCAGACCAAAGCGCAGCCGCCGTTGCTGCCGGTAGGCGAGGTGCTCAGTTTAAGCAGCCTGTGCGCGAGCTGCCGGCCGGGCTCGAACGAGTGGGCCGTGAGCGGGGTGCATACAGCGAGCGGCAAGCCTCTTCTGGCAAACGACATGCACCTTGGGCATTCGATTCCGGATGTTTGGTATGAGTCCGAGCTCCATGCCGGGAGTTTTCACGTTGCGGGCGTAACCGTACCGGGGCTGCCATTTATCGCGGTGGGTCATAACGACCACATCGCCTGGGGGTTTACGGCCCTCGGAGGAGATACGCAGGATGTGTACGTGGAAGGGGGCGCACCGGGAACCGGCGTGGGAACGGCTCTGATTCCGGAGCGCATCAGGGTACGCGGCGGTCGTGATGTGGATCTTAATGTGGAGCGAACGACCCGAGGACCCGTGATCACGCCCCTGCTGCCGGGCGAGCGCCGCGTACTTTCGCTCCATTGGGCGATCTATGACGACGCCGCACAAGGGCTGCCTTTATACGCGCTCGACAGCGCTTTAGACTGGGCGAGCTTTCGTGCGGCTGCCTCGCATTGGTGGGCGCCGACGCTCAATGTAGCCTACGCCGACGATGCTGGGCACATTGGCTACCAAGCTGTGGGACTGATCCCCACACGTGCTGGCGGTTTACAGGGCGTGCCCGCGCCGGCCGCCATAGGCCAGTGGACAGGCTACGTTCCCTTCGACGCGCTCCCTTCCATCCTCGACCCGGAGGGCGGCATCGTGGCGACGGCGAACAGCCGCATTACGCCGGACGGCTACCCTTACCCGCTCACCCTGGACTGGGCCTCACCCTACCGCAACGAGCGCATTTATCACTGGCTGAACAGCAAACAAAAGCTGACGCGGGCCGACATGGTGACACTGCAAACCGACGTGTACTCCGAGGTGGACCAGGAGATCGCGCAGCGGATGGCTTATGCGATTGACCATGCACCGCACGCGGGCGCGCGGGCCCGGGAGGCAGCGGATATCCTGCGCTCGTGGAATGGGGTGATGGGGGTCGACTCGCCCGCGGCCGCGATCGTGACGCGGGCAGAGGAAGCATTTTGGCCCGCCGTGCTCGGCGCAAAGATTGGCGATGGATGGAAGCTGTACGACTGGTCGGAAAGCACGTTCGCACGCGAGCAGATGATTACCGGGCAGCCCGCGGCCTGGTTGCCGCCCGCTTACCGGAGCTGGAACGAGTTCCTGCTCGCGCTGGTCGAGGGCGCCATCCAGGACGGCCCCACGCACTTACGGGACTGGCGCTACGGCGCGAAGCACACGATCGCGATGGAGCACCCGCTATGGCGGCTATTACCCGGCGCGCATGCTGAAATCGGGCCGCTACCGCAATCCGGCGGCCTGTCCACGGTCAAGCAAGTTTCAGGCAATCTGGGACCCTCGCAGCGCTTCACCGCGGACTTCGGGAACCTGGACGGAGCCACGGAAAACATCGTCATGGGCGAGTCGGGCGACCCGGCGAGCCCGTACTTTCGCGACCAGTGGGCGAGTTGGTACGGCGGTACGACCTTCTCACTGCCATTTAGCCCTGTGGCGGTGGCGGCGGCCGCGCGACATACCCTGAGGCTGGTTCCTTAAGACAGCTCTCGTAAAGATACGGATGGATCACCACGCTCAACTTGGTTTTTCCGTCAAGAAGAACCACCCATCGTGAGTCTTCGCCTAAACGCCAACACGAGAAACGCTGTAGCGGTGCCGCTGACGCTCGTCCTGCTTCTGGCGTTCACTGAGATCCTGCCTTTGCTCCTCCATGCCGCGCCCTCATGCGGGCACGACTTTGGCTTTCACATGCAGAGCTGGCTGGCGGTAGAGCACGCATGGAAGGCCGGAATCCCCGTGCCGCATTGGGTCGCCCCGGCGAACTGGGGCGCGGGGGAGGCGCGTTTCCAATTTTACCCGCCGCTTTCCTGGCTGCTCGGCGCAGCACTTGGAGCTGTGCTGCCCTGGTCGTGGGTTCCGGCGGCGTTTACAGCGGTGTGCCTCGGCGGCGCGGCGGCGGCCATGTACGGGGTAGCGCGCAGCTTTCGTCCGCCCGCGCAAGCTGCCGTCGCGGCAGCGGTGTATGCGGCGAGCCCGTACCTCTTATTCGCAGCGTATGAGCGGACTGCCTACAGCGAGCTTCTGGCTGCAGTATGGATGCCTTTGCTGCTGGGCACGCTTCTGCGCCGTCCGTTGCGATTGACACAGACAGGGATGCTGCTGGCCGCGCTTTGGTATACAAACGCTCCGGCCGGGGTGATGGGGTTCTATCTCTTGGCGTTCAGCGCGCTTTGGGGGTTGAAGTCCGGTCATGGCGCGCGGTTTACAACTTTGTTCAGGCATGCCGCAGCCGGAGTGCTGGGGGGTCTCTTGGCTGCGGACTACCTGCTTCCCGCCTGGTACGAGCAACGATTCGTGGAGATTGACCGCGCAGTAAGCCCGGGTTTGCGGATTGGAGACAGCTTCCTGTTCGGCCATATGGGCGAAACTTTTCACGATGGAGTTTTGCGGACGGCATCCTGGATCGCAGTGTGTACTGTGGGCGCAGGCCTGCTGGCAGCCGGCGCAGGGTGGCTGCGAAGGCGGGCAGCTGACGGAAACGGACGCCCGCACCAGATCTCCCCTCAGCAAGTGGAACGCCTTTCGATTGCGTTCCTCGCTTCCCTGCTTGCCATTTGCTTCCTGCTTCAGCTACGCCCGAGCGGGCTGGCGTGGCGTACCCTGCCGGAGCTGCGCTTTCTCCAGTTCCCGTGGCGTTTGCTGCTCCCTGCAAGCGCGGCGACGGGGCTGCTTTTCGGGCTGGCGCTTTCCCCCGGCATTCTCGAGAAAGTGCCCGCGCGGAGCTGGATCGTAGCAGGTCTACTCTTCGCGGTGGGGCTCACAACCTGGGCGGGACTGACCCGGTTCCAGCCCTGCGACGAGGAGGACACCGTCGCGGCGCACCTGCTCTGGGCAGGCGGCGATGCGGGCTTCGCCGGGACAGACGAATACGCGGCAGCGGGGAGCGACAACGGCGAGATCCAACAAGGGCTGCCGCGAGTGCGGCTGCTGCGGGCGCCCGCGGCGGACGAAGGGGACGATGCAGTGGACGCGAATCCAGCCTGGAAACCTTTCTCGGGAACACCTGGAAAAGTAGAGGTGCTCCGGTGGGGGCCGGACGGCTTTACCCTCCGTCTTCGCCCGGAGGCAGAGGCCTACGCTGTGCTGCGCTGGGAGCGCTTTCCCGGCTGGGAGCTCCGGGTCGACGGCAGCCCTTGCGGGGTGCGGTGCGTTCTGCGGGAGGATGGGCTGCTTACAATCGAGCTGCCTCCAAAACAATGGAGCACCGTAACGGCGGAGTGGCGCGTGGGAGCGGATGCATGGTGGGGCCGGGCGCTTTCCACCTTCGGATTCCTGAGCCTGCTTCTGCGGTTTCTTCCGGGCAGGTTTCGGCATCCAGTTATGATGGGACGGAAATGACCACCGCTGCTCTGCAAATCGATGTACAAGCCATGCTGCGCACTGCTGCGGAGATGACGGACCGGACACTGGACCGGCTGCTCCCTGCCGCAGCTGCGAACCCCGGTTCCATCCACGCGGCTATGCGCCATAGCGTTTTCGCCGGAGGCAAGCGCCTGCGACCCGCTCTCGTGCTGGAGGCTTCGCGTTCCATTCTTGGAGAGTTGCCCTCAGGGGTGGAGGAGCTCGGAGCGGCCATTGAGATGCTCCATACCTACTCGCTCGTACATGATGACTTGCCGGCGCTTGACAACGACGACCTTCGGCGGGGAAAACCGACCTGCCATGTTGTTTACGGCGAAGCAGTTGCGATCCTGGCAGGCGATGCGCTCCAATCGCATGCGTATCAGACACTGGCCCGGCTGCGCTGCCCGGCTGAGGCGAGGGTTGCGATCATCGGCCTGATCGCGGAGGCGACAGGCACCGAAGATGGCATGATCGGCGGCCAGATTCTCGACCTTGAAGGCGAAAACCATGCGCCCACGGCCGCATCGGTGGAGGCGATCCACCGCGCAAAGACCGGCGCTCTGATTTGCGTGAGCGTGGCCACGGGCGGCTTGTTCGCGGGCGCGGATGCGAGGCAAACGGGAAGCCTGACAGAATTCGGCAGAAAAGCAGGGCTGGCTTTCCAGATCGTGGACGACATCCTGGACATGACCCAAAGCTCGGAGCAGCTGGGCAAGACCGCCGGCAAAGACCAGGCGAGCGAAAAAGCGACCTGGCCCGCCGTCCATGGGATGGAGCAATCGAGACAGGATGCGAACCGGTTGATCAAGGATGCGTTTGACGCGCTCACAGGCTTTGGCGGCAAGGCTGACGGGCTCAGGGCACTCGCAGGATACTTAGTGGAGCGGACCCACTAGAATCAAAGTATGCCCCTGACGGAAGAAGACGTGCTTACCGCTTTGTGCGACGTGAATGACCCGGAACTGCCTTTGAACATAGTGGAGCTGGGTTTGGTGTACAAAGTGGATGTTGCGCCCGACCCGGATGCGCCGGGGATGCTGCCCCGGCAAAAAGTCGCTGTAGAAATGTCTATGACCACCCAGGGCTGCCCCGCACACGCGATGATTTTAGAGCAGGTGCGAAACCGCCTGGGAGGAATTCAAGAAATCAGCTACGCAAAAGTCGACTTGGTTTGGGAGCCGGCCTGGACACCGGACCGGATGAGCCCGGCCGCACAAAAGAAGCTCGGCATTGCGCCGTTCCCTGATTAGCGCTTGGTGAGCGTAGCCCTTCCAAAGGCTTTCCATAATTCCTGTGGTCTGAAATCGCTGGCGGTGTGCGGCTTTCCTGGCGGAATAGCCGCTCCTCTAAATTGTAAAAGTCTTATACAGACTGTGAAGTACTTTAGGCCTGCTTCCCGATAACCTCGCGCAACTTGGCGGCCTGCTCGCCGAGGCGTTCGATAAAACTTTCCGCACGGACCAGAAAATCCTGCCCATTGCGAATATGACCGGGCAGCGCACTCCAAAGCTCTTGGGCGGCCTGCGGACGCTCCAGAAGTGTCCCTGCCGCGCCTGCCACTGCAATGGCCAGCGCTGGGCGCTTGCGTCCGGTTACCAGCAGAACGGCTCCGGCTACCATCGCGATGGCCGCGATGTGGTGCGACCAGTGAATCTCCTCGACTGCTTCCAAAGCCTTGCCTCCCGATTGCGACGTCAACTGCGAAACATCCATGGCGTACTCCCTCCGACAAAGTGTGGGATGCGGGGCGCTCCAAACGGATTGCCCCGCTTGTGCAGTTCTCGTGAGCACCTCACGTTTGCATATAAACCGACGAAATCTGTACGGTCGCTTCGATCAAGCCAAGCCGCATGCCGCAATGCGCTTAAACGAGAGCTGCTTCAATCGAGATCGAAATCCCGGAGCGGGCGTTCGCTTGCGGGCGACTCCTTGGCTTTGCGCACCGCCTCCGCGAAACGTTTGGCCAATACATCTTCCTTGTTCTTTTCCTCTTCGACCGCCTGCCGGAACAAGGACTCCTTGCGGCCTTCGCCCTCGCGCATAGCGCGGGCTGCGGATTCAAAGTCCTCAAAAGTGCGCTTGCGCGGCGCAGGCGTGTGCGCTATGACGGCGCGGGTCGCCAAGTCGATGCGAAGAAGGCCGCCACACTCGGGGCAGGCTACCTCGAAGGTTTCCTCTCGTTCTGCCGGCATGGGTCCTCCTTTAGACCAGAATCGGTTTGTGGCCAGGGCAGGGGTCGCCGGCGGCCTCGACCAGCTTCGTGATGAGCGCGCCGCCATGGCGGGCGAGTGCGGAAGCCGCGCCTTCGGCCCGCTCCTGCAAGTGGCCGCCCGGATACGCGCTCGCGTATAGGGAAGCGATGCGTTTGCGGATGCTTTCATTCTGTTCAAGCTCGCGCCGAGCAGCCAAGCGGCGCAGGCGATTCATCTGGTAGAGCATTTTGCTCGCGGCCACATCGGCGGAACGGCCCAGCGCCGGGTCCATGGCGCGCATCCAGACCGTCAGCTCATCAAGCTCACCGGTGAGAGCGGAGCCGGCGGCATGGAGCTTCCGCTTACCCTCGACAGGCATGCTGCGCGCCCCCACGCGCTGGGTCATTTCCTCGAGCTGCAAGCGGAAAATTTCGGGCAGGTCGATGCCGTCGTGTTCCATGGTGCGGATATCGCGGCCTTGGAGCAAGGTTGCGCTCAAACGCGGCAGAACCGGGGTTTGGCGGCCCAGGATTCGCTCGTGTAAAAGGCCGGTCTGGGCGAAATAGGCGATTTCCGCAGGACCGCCTATGTAGGCGGCAGTCGGCAGGATAGCGTCCTGGAAGACGGGACGGAGCAGCGCATTGGGGCTCAGACGCTCGGGTTCGCTGTGGAGGATGGAAAGCAAATCCGCAGTCGAGTAGGCAGCCCGTCCGGCAGCCCAACTCCCATCCGGCTTGCGGCGGAGCGGCTCGCGGGTGTGCGGCTCATTTTCGGCGCCGCCGCGGAGGAGAAAGAGGAGGCTCGCGCCGGGCTTGACCAATACCTGCTGATGATAGCCATGTTTTTCGAGAAGCTTACCCCGCTCGAAGAGGGCCGCCTGCAGCCCATCAGCCTCCTCGATTGCTGCCCGAAGCACGGGCGCGCCCAATTGGTGGGCTGGGCGGCCCGCAGCGTCAAAAATGATTAAACCCTGCTCGCGGAAGGCGGCCGCAAGCCACTGCGCGAATGCTCCGGCAAAAGTCGCCTCGGGCCGATAACATCGACGCAAAAGTTCGAGTTGCGGATTTCCTTCGCCGAGCAGCGAAGCGGCTTCCGCCAATGCTTGCTTGACAGCAGGCCCAAGCCGTACGCCACCCACGGGCACGCCGGAAATCTTATCTGCATGCTCGTGCACGCGCACCGTTTCAAGCCTGCCCGCATGGCCTCGCAGCGCCACATGGTCAATCTCGGCAAAGTCGTGGTCCTCGCTTGCGAGCCAGAAGATCGGGATGTGCGCCACGCCGGTGCGCTCCGTTGCCAGTTGCGCCAGACGGACCGCGCTCGCTGCCTTGTAGAGCGTGTAAAGCGGGCCGCCAAAAAGCCCAACCTGCTGCCCGGTGACCACCGCGCGCGCTCCCAGGCGGAGCTTTTCGATATTCGCGATCGCCGCGGGTCCTGCGTGGCAGGTATGGTTTTGCGCTTCGAGGAGGCGGGCGAGCTCCGGACGGGGCACCAGGGCTGCGAGATTGGCGTGCATCCACGCGTCACTCGCGGAGGCAGTTGGATAGAACGGAGCCGCCTCGCCCACGGCGTAGTCGAGAAACAGCCGCGACAGGCCCGGAATGACGGAGAGGGGATAACAAGCGCCGGGCACGGAAACGATTTCCATCCTTCCAGCAGTTTCTCACGGGCGCGGCAAAAGCCCTTCAACTTGGGGCGCGGCACGATCACACGGAAGCTTCCGTGTGATTTTCCGGTAAACCGGCGTTATGCCCTTGCCACAAGACAAACGTTTGTGCGAGCGTGGTTGCGCCATGGAAGCGGGTCCGAAACGCCCGTTCTGCGGCGCATCCAGGACGCGAGGCCCCCGTCTCGCGCGCGCAATCAACCCGACTCGACCCCCAAGGAGTTTTCCGGTGAACCCACGTCTCGCTCTTTCACGCATCCTCCCCGCCGGCAACACGGCGCTTCTCTTGTTTGCCTCGGCCGTGCCGGCCGCCGCAGCCCACGCCCAAACCACGCCCAACTGGGGCAACCCGGTCTGGCAGGACGAGTTCGGCGGCGCTGCCGGCGCGGCGCCCGACCCTTCCAAATGGACTTTTGACCTGGGCAACAACTTCGGCAACGGCGAAATCGATACGGGCACCAACTCCCGCGCGAACTCCTACCAGGATGGCAACGGCAACCTGGTCCTCAAGGCAATCTACGACCCGACGACCAAAACTTATACCTCGGCTCACCTCAAAACCGCAGGACTTTACAACGCAGGCCCGTACGGTCGCATTGAGACCCGCATCCAAAATCCGTTCGCCTCCGGCGTAGGCGCGGCATTCTGGGGGCTCGGCAGCGCCTACGCCACCGGCACGCCCTGGCCGTGGTCGGGCGAGCTCGACATCATGGAAATCACCGCGACCACGCCCGGCCACAACGGCTCGACCATCCACGGCGGCGAAACCGATGGCGGCCACATCTACGACTACGGCGGCATCAGCCGGACTGTGGACCTGCCCTCGGGCCAGTACTTCTACCAGGGCTTCCACACCTTCGGTGTCAACTGGGCGCCCTACCACCTCACCTTCGACCTGGACGGGGTGCAGTACGGCGAAACCTACCTCCACAACACAGGCATCACGGATATCTGGGCGTTGAACCTGCCCTTTTACCTGATCCTCAGCATGGGCGTAGGCGCTTCAAACTCCGGCACAGTCGACCCCTCCACCTACCCGGCGACCCTGCTCGCCGACTATGTGCGCGTTTACAAGACTGCCGCGCCCGCAGCCCCCGGTGGCCTGACGGCGACCAACACCACCACCAACGCGACTACGCTGAACTGGAGCGCAAGCTCGACAGCTGATGCTAAATACGACATCTATGTCAGCGCCAATCCGAACTTCACCCCTGGGCTGGATTCCTTGGTCGCTGAAAACGTGACCGGGACCACCTACACGCAAACGGGACTAGCTGCCTCGACAACGAACTATTACAAGGTCGTCGCCGCGGACTTCGGCGGCGAGTCGGCCCCGGCCACAACCACTGTGACGACGCAAGCGCAAGGCAACAGCTCCGGCGTGAAGCTAAGCGCGGGCGGCTATGCCGTAGGTAACTTTATGCAGTCGAAATATGTGCTGGGCGGTTCCACAAACTACCATCCGGGCCTGGTCGTGGATACCTCGGCAGTGACCAACCCGCCCCCGCCGGAGGTGTATCAGGTCGAACGCTTCGGCGCTGCTGCCTGGACCATCACCGACCTGAACCCAGGGCAGGTCTACAAGGTGCGGATCCACATGGCGGAAACCGCGCACAACGGCGCAGGACAGCGCGCCTTCAACATCGTCATCAACAGCCAGACGGTGCTGCCGAACTTCGATATCTACCAGGCAGCGGGCGCACAGAACCGGGCCATAGTCGAGGAGTTTTACACGGAGGCAAACGAGTACGGCATTGTGGAAGTCGCAGTGACCAACGGCTCCGTTTCCGGAGATACAAACCCCAGCCTCAATGCGCTTGAGATTGTTCCTGCCACGGGCGGCTCGCCCCTGGTCGGAGCGGCCCCGGGCACGACCAAGACGGTCTCCATCAACTCCGGCGCGGGCGGCGCGGCGGGTAACTTCATCGCGGACACCGACTTCATCGCCGGCGCGCAGGCCCCAGCGGTGACCAATACGATTGACACCTCGGCCGCCAACGCCGCGCCGCAAGCTATCTACCAGACCCAGCATTACGTGCCATTCACTTATGTGCTGAACGGTCTGCAGGCGGGGGCAACCTATGACGTCCGGATGCATTTTGCCGAAACCTACCCGGGCGATTACAAGAACGGCGCACGGGTCTTTAACGTAAACGTGAACGGGTCGCCTGCATTGCAGAACTTCGATGTATACGCGCATGTCGGGTCGAACAAAGCTCTCGTCAAGGACACCCCGACCAAGGCGGACATGTACGGGCAAATCATTGTGCAGTTTCTTTATGGCGGCGCGGACCAGCCCTTCATCGATGGAATTGAGGCGATCCAAACCGCCGCGGCCTCGACCGCACCGGCAAAGCCTGTGGTCAGCCTGGTCCAGCAGTCCAGTTCCTTTTACCTCCAATGGGGAGCGGACCCAACGCCCGGCGTTACATACAGTGTGACGCGCCAGGTTGGGACAGGCGCGGCGACGACCCTTGCTACAGGCCTGACACTGAACTCGTATACGGACAGCGCCAGCCTGGTGAATGGGACCAGCTACACATATACGGTGACGGCGACGAGCCCATCCGGCCAGACCGCGACCTCCGACCCGAAGACCCAGACCTATAGCGGCCCGGCCGTCGGCGGCGTCACGCAGATCAATGCGGGCGGCGGAGCGGCGGGCAGTTATGTGGCGGACAAGGGCTTCTCAGGCGGGGGTACCAACGCAACCGGGAACCCGATCACCCTGCCGGCCGGCGATACGACCCCGTTGGCTGTGTACCAGTCCGAGCGCGCCGGCGTGTTTACCTACACCGTGCCCGGCTTTACCCCGGGCAGCAGCCACATCGTGCGGCTCCATTTTGCAGAGTACTACTTCCAGAACGCGGGGCAGCGTGTGTTTAACATAAGCATCAACGGCCAGCTCGTGTTGCCGAATTTCGACATCGTGAGCGCCGCCGGGGGCGCGAACAAGGCGGTGATCGAGTCCTTCACGGTTCCCGCGACCGGTGGGCAGTACGTGATCAGCTTTACGAGCGGCTCGGCTAACCAGCCGAAGCTGAGCGGGCTTGAGGTGCAGTAGCAAACTCCTGTTTTGCTCCTTTCGGGCCGGCAGATACACCCTGCCGGCCCGTTTTTCGTTCCCGATCATCCAACGGTGCAAAGGAGTATGCATGGCGAAGAAGTCAGAGAAAAAGGCACTCGCGCCCAGGCTGCGCGACGAGGGCAAGGCCGAGGTGCTGCATTCGGAAACGGTATACGAAGGTCCGCTTTTCAAAGTCCTCAAGGAGGAAGTGCGCGAGCCGAACGGTCATGTGTCCAAGCGCGACATCATCCGGCACAACGGCTCCGTGGTGATCCTGGCGGTGGACGCGAGCGGCAAGAAGGGCAAAAAAGATCCCCTGGTCATCATGGAGCGGCAGTACCGCCACGCAGCCGGGCAATACCTATGGGAGCTGCCTGCGGGCAAGATCGAGCCCGGCGAGGAGCGGCTTGCCGGCGCCAAGCGCGAACTCGCGGAAGAGACCGGCTACGCCGCAAAGGAGTGGACCGAGCTCGTCCGCTACTTCGCCAGTCCCGGCTTTCTGGGCGAGTGGATGCAGGTGTACCTGGCCGAGGAGCTGACCGGCGGTCCGGCGCGGCCGGAACCGGATGAAACGCTCGAAATCTACCCCATGCTGCTTTCGCAGGTAGAGCAGCTCATCGCCGAAGGCAAAATCCTCGATGGCAAAACGCTGATCGGCGTGGGCACGTACCGACAGTTGCGAGCGGACAGGAAAAAGAAAAAAGACCGGCGCAGCGAAACGGATTGAGGTTCGTCCAACTCCGCAGCGCTATGGGCATAACGGGGATGTAACCAAATCTCCTTCTCTTACGTCCATAAGGCGAGGGCAGCTGGCGACAGCCCACCTCGCCATAGATTGCGCATACAGGAAGGCGCGCCGGTGGGACACTTTAAAGGCAAAGTCAAGTGGTTTAACAACGCAAAAGGATTTGGTTTCATCGGCCGGGAAGATGGACCAGATGTGTTCGTTCACTACTCCGCGATTCAGATCGAGGGTTACAAGAGCTTGAAGGAGGGAGACGAGGTCGAATTCGACGTCATCCAGGGGCAGAAAGGCCCTCAAGCCGACCAGGTTATCCGCCAGCGCGAGATTGCCTAAGCCGATCTGGGCCGCAAATGCCGCCCTGCTCTACGGTTCACCCCGGGAACAGGGCGTTTCACGTTTATGAGCTACCGGCGCGCGACTCTGTTTGAATAAGAGCAGCGATGGAAAACCGACAGATCGCCGCCATGCTGGACGAGACCGCCGACCTGCTTGAGATCTCGGCTGGGGACCCGTTTCGGATCCGCTCCTACCGCCGCGCCGCCGAGGCTGTGGAGGCGAGCACAGTGCAGTTGAGCACGCTCGTGGCCGAGCCAAAAAAACTGCTCGCCTTCCCCGGCATCGGCAAGGGTATGGCCGCCAACATCCAGGAAATCGAAAAAGCCGGCACGTTTCCGCTGCGGGAAGAGCTGATGCTGCGTTACAAGCCTTCCATGCTGGAGCTTTTGCGCCTGCCCGGCATGGGGCCTAAATCGGTCGCGTTGTTCTGGGACGCGCTCCAAGTCGGGTCCGTTGAAGAGCTGGAGGCAGCGCTTGACGATGGACGGGCCGCGTCACTGCCGCGCTTCGGGCAAAAAGCGCTCGACAAGCTCAAAGCGGGCATCGCGGACTACAAGCGCAATTCGGGGCGGTTTCAGATCAATGTCGCCGAAAAAGCAGCCGAGCAGCTCATCGCCTACCTGCGCGAGTTCCCAGGACTGGAACGCATCGTTCCAGCCGGCTCCCTGCGTCGCGGGCGCGAAACGGTGGGCGACCTCGACATCCTGGTCACAGGCCCAGCCTGCGCTGAAGGCAAAGTAGCACCGGCAGTGGAGTACACAGCTGCCTGGCCGCTCGCGGGTACGATCCTGGCCAAGGGCGCGAACAAGGTTTCCTTCCGGATGCGCTCCGGCTTGCAGGTAGACGTGCGCCTGCTACCAGAGGGCTCCTTCGGCGCGGCGCTCCAGTACTTCACCGGGTCGAAGACGCACAATGTGTCCATCCGCCAGCGCGCGCTGCGACGGGGCTACACGCTGAGCGAGTACGCGCTCGCCCGGATTGAGGACGGCAGCTTTGTCGCCGGAGCGAGCGAGGAAGAGATTTATACCGCTCTCGGCCTGGCATGGATCCCGCCGGAGCTGCGCGAGAATGGGGGCGAGATCGAGCTTGCCGAAGCCGGCAAGCTGCCCAAGCTCATTGAGATCGGGGACGTCCGCGGCGATCTCCACATGCATACCGACGCGACCGATGGCAAGAACACTATCCGCGAAATGGCCGAAGCAGCCCTCGCGCTCGGCTACGGCTATATCGCGATCACCGACCACTCCAAGCAGCTCGCCATGACGAACGGTCTCGACGACGAGCGGGCGCTGCTGCACATCGCGCGCATCCGTGAGGTGAACGCCGCCATGGAGAGCCGGATTCGCGTGCTGCCGGGCATCGAGGTCGACATCCTTCAGGACGGCTCACTCGACCTGTCCAATGAGGTGCTCGCGCAGATGGAGATGGTGGTCGCGAGCACCCACTCGCATTTCGGGCTGGAGGAAAACGAGCAAACCGACCGGCTCCTGCGCGCGGTTGAAAACCCCTATGTGCGCGTGATGGGCCACCTCACCGGCCGGCAACTGCTTCGCCGCGAGCCGATGCGCTTCGATGTGACCGCCGTGCTCAAGCGCGCGGCAGAGCTGGGCTGCGCGGTCGAGCACAATGCCTCCGCTGAGCGGCTCGACCTGTCCGACAACCACCTGCGCTTGGCGCGCGAGCTCGGCTGCGCCATTGTCATCGACTCGGACGCTCACGCCGCAGCCAACCTGGGCAAACTGCAGTACGGTATCCGGCAGCTCCGCCGCGCCGGGCTGTCTGCCTCCGACGTGCTCAATACGCGGCCCTATGAGGCCTTCATATCCGGGCTGCGGCCTCGCCCTTAAAAGGAAACCATGCACCCCAGCCTGCCCGAGTACGACCGAGGCCAGAGCCGCCGGACCATGGCGCTCATTTTCGCTACCTGCTTTATGTTTTTTGCCATCTGGGCCTACGTTTTTTTCGAGCAAAAGCCGCGCGTGGCAGATGGCGCCATCGCCTCCATCACCGCCGTGCCGCTCCACACCGAGTTCCGCCAGGGCGGCAACCCGGGCGACGGTGGCTACGGTGGCGGCCTGCAGAAATATGACCAGATGTACGTCTGGGTAGACATGAGCATGAAAAACCTGACCCGCGACGTGCCCTTGTACGAGACTGGGCAGCAGGCCACCCTGACACTGCCCACCGGCGAGCAGAAGTTCGCCTTTGCCGCGAGCCCGAGCGACGTGGCCAAGGTGCGCGCCCTACCGAAACTCCAACAGGTGCCGGGCGAGCTGCTGCCGCGCGAGCTCACGCTCAGGCCGGGCGAGCAAGCGCGAGGGATGGCGCTATTCGCCTTCCCTGTCCCTCCGCAAACTTGGGCCACGCGCCGGGAGTTCTCAGTCGCGATCGCCTTCCAGTGGCAGCGCGACCTCGCTTTACGCGAGATCCGGACAAACCGGTGACGCAGCAGGTTGCCATTGCGGGCGCGGGCATCATCGGCCTCGCTGCTGCGCTCGAGCTGGCGGACGCTGGTTTCCGCGTGACGGTGCTGGAGCAAGGCCGGGCTATGGAAGAAAGCTCATGGGCTGCGGCGGGGATGCTGGCCGTGGACGACCCGGAAAACCCGCCCGGTCTCCTCGCGCTTTCAGAGTGGAGCCGGGCTCTGTACCCATCTTTCCTGAAGCGGATTGAGCGCCTGAGCGGGCTAAGCGTGCCCTTGCGGACCACACGCACTTTGCAGGGAGTGCACGCTTCGAGGCCAATGGAGAGCCCGCCGGGAAGTCTTCCGGCTCTCGTCACAGATACATACAGCTTTCATGAGCTCGAAGAAGCAAGTCTCGACCCACGTGACCTTTGTGCCGCCCTGCCACGCGCGGTACGGGCGACGGGCATCCTTGTACGCGAGGGCGAGGCCGTGCGCTCCGTCCGGCGTATAGGGGAAAAGCTGGCCCTCGAGCTCGCAAGCGGGGAAGCGCTTGCGGCGGACCAGTTTCTACTCACCGGGGGTGCATGGTCGGCTTTGATCGGCCTACCGGGCAAAAATACGCCCCCCATCGCGCCGCGCAAGGGGCAGATGATTGAGGTCACGCTCGACAGGCCCGTTTTGCCGGTCGCGGTGCGCACGCCGGAGCTCTACCTTGTTCCACGCGGCGATGGACGGGTCGTCATCGGCGCCACCGTTGAATACGCCGGCTTTGACCGCGCAGTCGACAAGCAAGCCGGAGACTGCCTTTGGAGCGAAGCCGCAAAGCTGTGGCCCCCGATTCTCCAGGGCCGCATCACGGCCCGATGGATCGGGTTGCGCCCCGGTTTTCGCGAGGGGCTTGCTGACACGCTTCCGATCCTAGGACAGCTGGAACCGGGCATCTGGGTCGCCGCCGGACATTTCCGCAACGGCATCCTGCTCGCGCCCGCCACGGCCCGGGCGCTCCGCGAGCTTCTGCTCGGGCAGTCGTCCTCCATCGGGCTTGAAGCCTTCAGTCCCGCACGCTTCACACCCACCCCTGCGGCGATCCGCTAAGCCGCCCAAAATGGGCCGAGAAACCCGATACAGGAAGCCTTTTTACAATTCCACCCCGCCGTGACAAGCGTTTCCCTGCTGGGCTATAACCTAACTCTTGGACACCTGCACAGAAGCGAACTAGGCCGCAGGCCGCAATGGGAGCGATATGAGCACAGCGGTAGTAGGAAAAGGATTGGAAGGCATCGTTGCAGCAAATTCGGGCGTGTGCTGGATTGACGGCGAAGCAGGCGTGCTTGCCTATCGCGGCATTGATATCCACGAGCTCGCCACCCATTCAACCTTTGAAGAAACCACCTACCTGCTCTGGCACGGTAAGCTCCCTACCGGGAGGGAACTCGAGGAGTTTTCCCGCGAGCTGGCCGAAGCTCGCGAGCTGCCCGCGCCGGTTGTCGATCTCCTGAAGGTTTTCCCGCGCGAAGCTACGCCCATGGAGGTCCTGCGCACCGCAGTTTCCGCGTTGTCGTTTTACGATAAAGACGAAAAAGCGGTCGACCATGCGAGCAATCTCCGAAAAGCCTTCGCGCTTACCGCGCAGGTGCCCATGCTCGTGGCGGCCTGGGATCGCATCCGCAACGGCCAAGAGCCTATTCCGGCAGATAAGTCGCTTTCGCACGCGGGGAACTTCGTGTGGATGCTCCGCGGCGAAAAGCCTTCTGAAACTGCTACTAAAACCTTCGACATCGCGCTCATCCTCCACGCCGACCACGAGCTGAACGCTTCCACCTTTGCCGCGCGCGTGATCGCTGCGACCCTGGCCGATATGCACTCAGCAATCACGGGTGCGATCGGCGCCCTCAAGGGCCCGCTCCATGGCGGCGCGAACGAAGCCGTGATGCGTATGCTCTTCGCCATTGAGAAAGCCGGCGAGGACCCGGTAGAGCACGTCCAAACCATGCTTTCAGAAAAGAAAAAGGTTTCCGGCTTCGGTCATCGCGTGTACCACACTGAAGACCCGCGTTCGACACACCTGCGGCGCATGTCCGAGGAGCTTGGCAAAGCCGACGGCAACCCGAAATGGTTTGATATGTCCCGAGCTATCGAGCTTTATATCCAGCGCGAAAAGAAGCTCAACGCAAATGTCGACTTTTACTCTGCCTCCACTTACACGACGCTCGGCATCCCAATCGACCTGTTCACGCCCATCTTCGCTATCAGCCGCGTCGCCGGCTGGGCCGCCCACGTGCTTGAGCAATTAGGTGACAATCGGCTTATTCGCCCCCGTGCTGAGTACACGGGGCCGGAGTATCCGGCACCGTACGTGCCGTCCCAAGAGCGTTAAGCCACCTGCTATGGACTAAAGGGGCTTACTTCTTCCTGCTGGCCGGCGGCACAAGCCCGTTCATACGTAGGTATTCGACCAGCTGACCATAATGGTCGTTGTTGTGCGCGAGCAGTCCCGCAAGGGCGCCGGCGCGCGTGGTCCCCTTGGCGTCCAGGGTAACAAAAGCATTCTCCGGCGTGATAGTCGCAACCGCTGCATGGTCGTATGTGTACGACTCCTTAAGAACCGCCAAGATCTGATCACGGGTCGTGACGGTTGCGAAGTCCGCGCGAGTTTTCCCTCCGGGAACGCCAAAGCCGCTCACCGCTCCGTAGTTGGCGCTGGCGAGATGCTTGACCTGAGCGGAAAAGCTGCTGACGCCGCCATACAGGCCGATTTTGTCGGACGGGACAAAATCGAACTTGTCAGCAGGCATGGCCTCCGCAATGTCCACAATCTCCTTTTCCTGGTTGGAAAGCAGTTTGTCGAAGACCTGAGCGGGCGATACTGTTTGACCGACCGAGCCGGTCTGCGCGACCGCGGTGCTCTGGGCAAGGCCGCCGACGGGAGCGGCAATGGTGGATGCCACAAGACATACTGCCAATACGAACCTGTTACGCGAGATATGCAAAGCGGAAGTTCTACGCATCATTTCAAATTCTCCTGAAAGCGAAGGGACAGAAGCTGGAGCGAGCGGCAGGCTGGCAGGCGGCTGCCATCAACAACGCGACCCAAGCCTACCAGATGCGGGGCGTAAACTTGAACTGACCATGCAACGCGTGTACATGGACGCAAATGCCACCACTCCCCTCGACCCCGAGGTGTTCGAGGCGATGCGTCCGTGGTTGATGGGCGGCTTCGGAAATGCTTCGTCGATCCACCACTACGGCCAACAGGCGCGCATGGCCGTCGAAGCAGCCCGGGAAGAGGTCGCCGCCGCTCTTGAAGCGCGCGCGGCAGAGATCGTTTTCACCAGCGGCGCTACGGAAAGCGACAACCTGGCACTGTTTGGCGTGGTTGGAAAAGTCCTGGATGCAAGCGAGCCCGCGCATTTGATCACGACTGCCATCGAGCACCATGCAGTGCTCCACGCAGCGGAAGCCCTCGCTCGACGCGGGGCCGCGGTCACCTACCTACCCGTTTCGAGCGAAGGCGTGGTCTCTCCTGACGATGTGCGCCGGGCGCTTCGACCGGAAACGAAGCTGGTCAGCGTTATGCTCGCGAACAACGAAACCGGCGCGCTCCAACCCGTCGAGGAGATTGGCCGGATCGCTGCCGAGGCAGGCATCGCCCTGCATACGGACGCCGTGCAGGCCCTCGGCAAAATTCCAGTCAACGTTAAAGTCATGGGCGCGCATCTGCTTAGTTTGTCCGGCCACAAACTTCATGGCCCGCAAGGGGTGGGCGCACTGTGGGTGCGGCGCGGCACCCGCCTGCAGCCCCTGTTCTACGGCGGCGCCCACGAGCGCCAACGCCGCGCCGGGACTGAAAATCTCGCGGGGATCGTCGGGCTGGGCACAGCCATGCGTTTGGGCCGGCAATCGCTTGCCGACGGCACCGTCGTGCGCATCGCAGCCATGCGTGACCGCCTGGAGCGCGGCTTGCTCGCCCGCATTGAAGAGTGCGGTGTAAACGGGCCTGTAGCTCCCGGCACGCGGCTGCCTAATACCGCCAATCTATGGTTCGACCACCTCGAAGGTGAAGCCCTGGTGATCGCACTCGACCTCAAGGGCCTTGCGCTCTCGGGCGGCTCCGCCTGCGCCTCCGGGGCCACTGAACCCTCGCACGTGCTCACCGCCATGGGACTGGGCGCACACCGCGCACGCGCCAGCCTGCGTTTCTCCCTATCCCGGTTCACCACAGATGATGAGATCGACCGCGCGCTGGAAATTGTCCCTGCCGCCGTCAATCGCCTTCGTGAGCTGAGCCCGGTTTATCAACGCCCGGTTATGGTGGCGGCTCCATAGCGGACGTCCGGCTCGCAATCGGTAGCTGTTCGCGCTGAAAGACTTTCTTGAGCAACGTCCGCAACAGCCAAACGAAAGCAAACGAGCGTATTTGCGTCCAGCTTTCAAGTCCGATGGTCTTGAGCAGCGTGCCGGCAAGAGAAAAGCCCAGGGCTGCCAGGACTCCTTGGGCGATCAAGAGCCGTGCCTGGTCGCCGGCATGATCTCGCATAAGCGAGATAAGCGCCAGCCCGGCATGGTACACGACGACAAAAGCCGCAAGAAGCTCGATGAGACTCCCGCACACCACGATGAAGTGGCCTTCAGTCCCGCCCATGAATGGCCCCCATCGGGCTAGCCTGCGAGCCCAGGGTAACTTGTTCGGCGGCCCGCTGCTGCGGCTTGGACTCCTGCTGAATCTCCTTCTCAAGAAAATAGTTGAGCGCGGTCCGGAGCGTGGCAATTGCAGCCAGTTTTTCGATGTCGCTCCAGGTCGGCGTCACTGCTGTATTCAGGATGTCGGCGGCGAGCTCGAACTCCAGGGCAACCGCGAGCCACCGTGCAAGGGTGAGGCGAACCTGATTTTTCTCCTCGGGTTTGGCACTGCGGCGTACAAAAAGAGCAAGGGCTTTCACCGTCGCCTCCAGCGCGGCAAAACCGATGATCAAGGCGGCAGCAAACTCCACGCCACGTGCCAACAACTCAATGATCGTCTTTGAAGCGGCGAGAATACTCGATTCAATTTCCATGGTCATATCCGATGCGGAGGAAAGGAGGGGGCCAAACTTTCACACGGGCGACTTCAGACAATCGCAAGCGGGAGCACCGCCCAGCGAATGCGCGATACTGGAGGTGTGACACAGTCCTACAACAATACGGTTGCGGTGGCGATGTCGGGCGGGGTTGACTCTTCCGCCGTGGCCGCCATGCTCAAGGGTCAAGGGTATGATCTGGTCGGCCTCACGCTACAGCTATGGAACCAGCGCCGCTTAGCGGGCAAGGACGGTATGCCGGAGCAGGTACAGGGCCGCTGCTGCTCGCTCGACGACGTTTATGACGCGCGGCGTGTGGCCGAGCAGCTTGCCATCCCCTACTACGTCGTCAATGAGCAGGCCCGGTTCGAGCGTGACGTTGTCCGCCCTTTTGTGAGTGAGTACTTGGCTGGCCGCACGCCGATTCCCTGCTCTTTGTGCAACAACCACCTCAAATTCGACCAGTTGCTCAGGACGGCGCGGCAAATCGGCGCGGATCGTATCGCCACCGGCCACTACGCGCGTAATCGGTGGGATGGTGAGCGTGAGCGTTGGATCCTAAGCCGGCCTGCGGATCGCTCTAAAGATCAAACCTACTTCCTGTTCGGCCTGACTCAGGAGCAACTCAGCCGCACACTATTCCCACTCGGCGAGTACACAAAGCCCGAGGTGCGCGCGCTGGCGGGTGAATACGGTCTCGCCCTTGCGCAAAAGCCTGACTCTCAGGAAATCTGCTTTATCCCTGGCGGCAACTACAAGCAGTTTCTCGACGCTTATTTAGATGAGCAGGAAGAGCCAATGCCAGTAACCGAGGGTGCGCTGGTATCTGCCGGCGGGGACATGCTCGGCGCACATAGCGGTATTCATAACTTTACGGTCGGTCAGCGCAAGGGATTGGGGCTATCCAGCCCTAGCCCGCTTTATGTACTGGCGATCAACCCCGTCACGCACGCCGTGACAATCGGAGCTGAGGATGAGCTATATACACAGCGGTTTCGGGCTGAAAAGCTGAACTGGATCGGTGTCACTGCGCCGGAGGTTGACATGCGGGTACAGGCCAAGATTCGTCACCGCCATGAACCGGCGCTTGCTACCCTGTCCGGGGTCACGGATCGCGAAGTAGAGATCACTTTCGACGAGCCTCAAAAAGCCGTAACGCCTGGACAGGCCGCTGTTTTTTACAACGAGGACGAAGTAGTTGGCGGCGGATGGATCGCTTGAGTGGAAACTCCTCCGCGCGTAACTATCTCCTCGGTGCTCACGTGCGTCGATCCATTGCTGCGCGTTGCCCCTGCTGGCTTCGTTTCAAAGAGGGTATCTAGGCCCACACGGATCCCGTGCAAAATACTGCTTACCTTGCGCACAGGTTTAGCGACCCCGGCTGAAACAGTTGTGCCCGCGTGTGAGATACCGCCCAGCACAGCTGAAACCATCTCATCCACTTTACTTGCCTGGGCACGCGTTTTACCTACAACCTCATCTACCGTGCTATTGACATGCTTGGTTTGATCCCGCACCGTTTCAGAAATCTCGACAAGGTGGCTGGAAATTGTTTTCACCTTCGGCGTAACGTCCTGCACGATGGATTGCACGTTGCCGATGATCGGCGTCGCTTTAGCTTTGATTTCATTCAGAATGGCTGTCACTTTCTTGAATGCGATCAGGGCAGCAACCAGGAGGCCCAGGAGGACACCGACCTCCACAACTACGCTGATAACAAAGAAAATAACGAAGATAAGGGAAAGTGTGTGCGACTCAAGCATAGGGCTTACTCTCGAAATACATATGGGAGCGGTGGGGTTCTCCACCGCTCACGTGTAAGTTAGCTGTTCTGTGTGTCGCCCGGGGTAGATTGCCCTGTTTTATTTTCAGGAACCGAAGTCTGAACGTAGGCCTGTTTACCGGCTTCGTAGCTGGCCGCAAGCTTTTCTTTTTGCTCCACGATCGCGTTTGCACCCTGGTTGTACACGTCGGTAACCTTCTGCTTGCCAGCCTCGACCGCACTCTTACCGCGCTCGACATACTGGTTTACTTGGCCTTTGCCCGCTTCCGTATACTGACCCAGTTGCTCTTTCCCTCGCCCGACATACTCACCAACCTGGCCCTTGCCGCGGTCCACATATTCACCCGCCCGCTGTTGGACATCGCGCGAACGCTGGCGCACATACTCGCCCGACCCAAGAGCAGTCGCGACAAGCTCTTCTCGCGTTTCCTGGCCAGGCCGCGGTGCATACAGAACGCCTAACAGGGAGCCCAGCCCAAGACCCGCGAGAAACCAGCTAAACGCGCCCCCACCATTTCCATTGTTTGCCATACACTCTCCCTTGCTGTCCGGGATCGCCCTGAGAAAAAGCGCCTCTGCAGCTATCTTCTCGGTAGATGCAGAGAAAAGGAATCGCGCTGTCCTTCTTCCCCAGATGCATTCCCAAAACAGGTTGCGGCTCCGCTTTGGAGCGGAGCCATGGGGACTCTGGCCGGCTTACTGAGCGCAGGCGCTTACGATGGGAACCGGCTGGTTTGAGGAGTTGCTCGTGCTACCGCAGCCGATTGCGCCGGCGGCTAGGCCTGCCACGAACAGCAGCCCCAGCAAGGAACGCCATGCCCGCTTTCGAGAAGGCACCCCCAGGAACAACAGCGAGCACAACGCCATGCTGCCCTCCGCCGCCGCCAGCAAGGCATGGCTCTCGCGATGCGAAACGGCAGTCGTGGTCGCGGGGGGCGCGTAGCTGCAGGTAGCCGCGGTCGCATTGTTGTAATTCCCATCCCCCGCGTAGGTCGCGCTCAAGCGGTTACTGCCGGTGATAGCAGTCGCAGGGACGGAAAAGTTTCCGAGAAGCGCTACAAAGCCGCTACTGTTGAGTCCGTTCTGAACGGAAGTGCTCTGGTAAACAGAGCCGTTCAGGGTAAGGGTAACAGCGCCCGTGGGAGAAGCTCCGGAACTCTGTGTATCGAGCTGGACAGTGATCGTGCGACTAGGCGCCCCGGTTCCAGCCGAGCCCGCATGGATGGTCAGGGTCGTTGGACCTTTCGAGATACTGAGCGCTACCGGTGTTGTAGTCGAGCTCGGGTTATAGCTGCTGTCACCGTTGTATCGTGCTGAAAAACTGTATACTCCCGGGGCTAGATCGTAGAGCGGGAACGCCGCCACACCTTGGCTGTTGAGCGTTTGTGTGCCGAGCGTCGAGCTATTGTTCAAGAAGATGGCGGTACCTGTCGCGATCCCGTGATAGCCCACATTTGCATTGAGCGCGTTCGTGTTTCCAGGTTCGATATAAGCAAATCCGTACTGACCGTAAGTGGCCGTGGGAGGATTCTGGTTGGAGTTGCCCGAGATGGCAGTGAATAGAAATGGTGCACTCGCTTCGGGCGAGATCGAGACCGGAATCGCCGGCCCTGAAAGGCTCGGTGCATGCGTGGCATCGCCCTGGTAATAGGCCTGGATACTGTACGAGCCGCCGGGTAGGGTATTGATTGGGGAAACCGCACCCGAGCCGGATGTGAGGGAAATGATCTCCTGGACAGCCGCACCGCCCTGTCCGGTCGCCGTGGCGGTTACAGCAACGTCCCCGGTCGCCGAAGCGGGCGTCACGTTCGCGGAAAGGCTTAGCGCCGTCCCATGCTGGAAGGAGATCGGCGTTGTGCCGCCATTCGCCTGCAAGGTCGTCGTTGTAGGCGTGAACACAACTGCGTTCCAACCTGCGATCAGCGCGCCAATGTCCACACTGCCTAGGCCTGTGGCGAGATCGTAGCCGGCGGCCGCGTTCCATCCTGTCAGGAAGTTCTGAGCGGTACAGTTCGGCGACCCGGTCTTGCAGGGCACAGAGATGTTACCCCCAGTCACATCGTGGAAAACGCTCCCACGCGTTGCGGCTAGGTTGTAAATCACATTGTTCGCGAGGCCCAAACGTGGCGTTCCGGGCAGTGACCCAATCACCGTCGCCAGCACGCCGGCGAATGCCGGGCTTGCAGCCGAGGTGCCACCGATCTCAGTCACGACAGGCGAACCCCCGACGGCAGGTTGGCAGTCCACATTTGAGTTACCCGCCTGGTTGACATCCCCATCGGAACAAAAGGCCCAACCCGCAGAGTGCTGGCTCCCCGGCGCGGCAAACAAGGAAATATCCGGAATGAGGCGGCCCGTTGTCGGAATCGAAGTATCCGCGGACACGATACTGGATTGGAACGCCGGACGCGTGTAGCCGACAGGCGCAACCGCGCATTGCCCATTACCGTTAACGGGACCGTTACACACTGCCGCTGTGCTGGGACCGCCCGAACCGGCAGACAGCACTGTAAACGAAGGTCCGCCATTTGGGTCGGGGTATTGCACCGCAGTATTCGTGCCGAGCAGTCCGGGAGGGTTATTGCTGATTGAGTCGTTCCAAGGATTCTCAGGGATATAGCCCAGAGCCGTGCCGAACGTCGCGTTCGCCGCCCCAAGATACTGCGCGAAGCCATTCGATAGTGCGAGCGCATCGAAGTCCGTCCCACCCACTGCAACGTTGTAGGGCGTCGAAGCGTAACCGCTCACTGCTATCCCACCCGTGGCCTGGGTCGCAGCCGGATCATCGCAACCGGCCGAACCGGTGTCGCCCGAGGCGACCACGACGGTGATGCCTTGCGCCGCGGCCTGCCGCCACAGTTCATTGATCTGCTGGTTGCCGGCCACCCCGAGATTGGCCTCGCAGGTCCCGAAACTCACGCTCAGGACCGCGACATTGTTGTCCTCTATCGCGCGTAGGGAAGCATCGATCGGCCCGGACTCCAGCAGATCGTCCGCGCTGGAGTAAAAATAAATGTTCGCTCGCGGGGCCAGCCCCGCGGCAAGCTCGGCATCCAGCAACGCTTCTTGAGCGTTGCCTCCGTTGATCACTCCCGGATCCACACCATCCACGACCAGATTCGGTTGCGCTGGCGCGGCTTCTCCGAGCAACACGCGCCGGTAGTTCAGGTAATCGGCTACTTTCAGGTCCGAGTTGCCGACGAGGCCGATATTGATCCCTGCCCCTGCCTGCTGCGCGCTTCCCGTGTAGTTCCTGTTCAGCGAATTCGGCGCGTTATAGATAGTCGCCGCATCCGATGGCGTCAGATAAAAAAACGGCCTGTTGTCGAGGGCTCCTGTCAACAAAGGCGTGCTCGACTGCCCTGCGCGCAAGCCCGATGGAAAGCCGCCCGCAACAGACTGCACCTGCCCGCGGCCGCCCATTACATGCAGCGGCTTGGCCCGGAAATCGTTTAAGGGTGAAACGCCCGCAACCACGGCTGCCAGCGCCGCGGGAATCTGCGGATCGGTCGCGTTGCTCAGGTGCTGCTCGCCGTTGACGGCATAGGAATGAATGCTGGTATAGAACGCCTGCCCGACCTGCCCCATGGTCCCGGAAAACTGCACGAGGTTGCGGCTGGCTGGAACGGCTTCAATCTTGAAGCCCTGGCTCTGGAGCCAGGTCTCAACCGCCTGCAAATCCCCGTCCGCGATGCCGAAGGAAGCTCCGAACTGCGCGGGAGTCAGCCACTTGCGGTAGTTCGGTGAGTTCGGATCCTGGAGGCTGCCCATGTACTGGTCGAGCGCTGCCTGCTGCACTGGGCTGCGGCGCAGCAGCAGCGAAAGCTTACCCGTCGCGAGACCGGTAGACACTGCGCCCTGGTCGTAGCGGGCCTGCGCCAAAGGGTGCATGTTGCCCTTTAAAGTCACCATGGCGCTCCCGGCCACGGGTGCGGTCACCCGGACTGAAGGTGTCGCGAGCAGAGGTCGATCCGCCTGCGCGTGCAGGGTGGCTTGCGGAAGCAGGGCGGCAAAAGTGAGGGCAAGAGCGAACCTGCGGTGCATGGGTGTCCAATCGCGAGGGGGTTATGGGCGCTGCATGCAGAAGCCCTGGGAATGAAAACGCGAAGAGTGCAGTTGCGCTTTTTGTATGGGAGCCGCGCCTGCCGCGTCAAGTCACCGAAGTACCTCCCAAAATACTTCTTTCGAGCGCACACTCACGGACGGTTTGCGCTGGAGAAAGTTGCGCGCGGATCCATATATTCCTTATGAATACGCAAAGAACCTGAACCCGCTTGGACGCGAGGTGGCCACCATGTACCCTTCCAGTTGAGACCCTGTCGCGCCAGTATCCAGCACGCGCCAGGTCACCGGAGTTCCATGCCGTTTTTCGTGCCAACGTTGCTGTCCCGAGCCGCCTCGACCCTCGCCCTTGCCGCCCTGCTCGCTTCCTGCCCCGCATGGCCGCAAAGCGACACAGCCCGCGCGCTCGCGAGCTTCGAGCAGCGCACCACAGTCAAGGTCCTGCCGAACGGCCTGACCCTGCTCCTGTGCGAGCGCAAGGACACTCCGGTCTTCTCCTACTTCACGATTGTGGACGCGGGCGACGCGAATGACCCCGGGCAGCAGTCCGGCCTCGCGCATATGTTCGAGCACCTCGCCTTCAAAGGCACCGAGGATATCGGCACCAAAGACTACGCCGGGGAGAAAGCCGCTCTTGCAAAGCTTGAAGCTGCCTATGCCGCGTACGACACCGAGGACCTCAAGCGGGTCGGGCAGGACCCGGCGAAGCTCAAGCAGCTCCACGACGCTTACCAGGCAGCCGAGGGCGAAGCCAATAAGTTCGTCATCCCGAACGAGTTCACTGAAATCGCCGAGGCTAACGGCGCCCACGGCTTGAACGCCGAAACCTCCCTCGACGACACCCGCTACTTTTGGTCGATGCCCGAAAACCGGCTGGAACTCTGGGCTTCCCTCGAAAGCGACCGCATCGCCCACCCCGTCCCGCGCCAGTTCTACCGCGAGCGCAGTGTGGTCGAGGAGGAGCGCCGCCTACGTGTCGACACCAGCCCCACCGGCCGGCTCGTCGAGCAATTTCTCGCCGCTGCCTACGTCGCCCACCCGTACGGTCGTCCCAACGTCGGCTGGCCTAGCGAGCTCGACCACATCACTGCGACCGAAGCGGCTGCCTTCCACGCTCGCTACTATGTACCCTCCAACATCGTGATCGCGGTTGTCGGCGATTTCTCCAACAACGATGCCCTGCCGCTGCTTCAAAAGTACTTCGGCGCCATCCCCGATGGAGGACCCAAGCCGCAGGGCGTCATCACGATCGAACCGCCTCAAACCGGCGAGCGCACCGTTTCGCTCCAGGACCAATCCCAGCCGCTCTACCTTGAGGGCTATCACCGCCCCGACTACCTCGATCCGGACGACGCCGTGTATGACGCAATCCAGGACATCTTCTCCAATGGCCGCACTTCGCGCCTCTACCGCAGTCTGGTCCGCGACCAGCGCATTGCCGTCGAGGCTGAAGGTTTCACCGGCTTCCCCGGCAACAAGTATGCCGGACTGTTCGGCTTCTTTGCCGTGCCCGCGCCAGGCCACGCCAATGCGGAGCTCCGCACATCCATTCACAAGGAGATCGATAAGCTGCGCACAACCGATGTAACGGACGCCGAGCTCGCCATGTTCAAAACCCGCACCCGCGCCGAACTGCTGCGCGGTCTTGATGAAAACCAGGGCGTCGCCGAGCAGCTTGCCCTTTATCAGCTGCGCTACGGCGACTGGCACGAGCTTTTCCGCCAACTCGACCGTGTCGACAAGGTCAGCAAAGCCGACATTCGGCGTGTCGCAAACAAGGTTTTCACATCCGCCAACCGCACTTACGCGGAGCTTGACCCGCCCGCACAGACCGCGGGAGCGGCACAAAAGCAAGGAGCCGCCCAGTGAAGCGTTTTCTTTTCGCCCCTTCCCTGCTCCTCGGCGGAGTCACGATTCTGGCCCAGACCACTCACCCGGTCATCCCGCCCGACGCGCGGCAAGCTGCCCAGCCCGGCGCGTGGGAGCAGCTCGCGCTGCACCCGCTCGCACCTTTCAAGCCGGTCGAGCCGCGCCGGGTCGAGCTGCCCAACGGCGCGCTCCTGCTCCTTCAGGAAGACCATGAACTCCCATTTGTGAACGGGTTTATCGAAATGCACGGCGGGGGACGCAATGTTCCCATCGCGAAAGCCGGTCTGGCCGGCCTATACGGGGAAGTTTGGCGCACCAGCGGCACCGCCCGCATGAGCGGCGATGCGCTCGACGACCTGCTCGAAGCCAAAGCCGCCAAGATCGAAACCGACGCCGATATCGACTCAAGCTCGGTCTCCTGGTCCAGCCTCAAAGGGGACAGCGACCAGGTCCTCCAGCTCGCTGTTGACCTGCTCCTGCACCCGAAATTCAACCCCGCCAAGCTCCAGCTCGCCCAGCAAGGCTCAATCGCCGGCATCCTGCGCCGCAACGACGACCCCGAAGGCATCGCCGCGCACGAAGCCGCAAAGCTGGTCTACGGTTCCGGCAGCCCTTACGCCCGCATTCCCGAGATCGCGACAATCCTGGGCATCACGGTTTCCGACTTCGAAGCTTTCCATGCCAAGACGGTTTTCGGCAATAACATGATCATCGGCATGTTCGGCGACTTCGATGCCACCGCTATGGAAGCAAAACTCCGCACTGCCTTCGGCACGCTCCCCAAAGGTCCGGCGATCCCCAATCCCGAAGAGGTCTACACGGCTCCCAAGCCGGGCCTGTATCTGATCGACAAGAAGGATCTCAACCAGAGCAATGTTTGGATCGTCGGCCTCGGCATTCGCCGCGACGACCCCGACTACTACACGCTTTCCGTGCTCAACGAGATCTTTGGCGGCGGTTTCGGTTCTCGGCTCTTTCAGGACATCCGGACCAAGCTTGCGCTCGCCTACAGCATTGGCGGCGGTGTCGGTTCCTCCTGGGATCACCCGGGCCTGTTCCAGGTTGTCGCCACGACCAAGAGCGCCAGCACCGAGGCAGCCGCGGCAGAGATGTTGAAGCAGACGCGCGACCTCGCCGCCGATCCCTTTACTGAAGACGAGTTGAAGCTGGCCAAGGATCAGGTGCTGAACGGCTTCATCTTCAATTACGACACGCCCGGCAAGGTGCTTGCTGCCGCCGCCCGTCTGGCTTTTTATGGCTACCCGGCCAACTACCTTGAGCGCTACCGCGCCGGTGTAGAAAAAGTCACCGTCGCCGACCTCCAGCGGGTCGCAAAGGCCCGGATCGACCCCTCGAAACTGGCTGTGCTCGTCGTTGGCAATCAGGAACAGTTCGGCGATTCGCTTTCAAAACTAGGCTTGGGACCGGCACATCCGATCGACATCACCATCCCCATCCCGCCCGCGCTTCGGCAGCAGCTTGGCGCGAGCGGCGGGGCACCGGGAGTGCAATAAATGTCTTTCGCCATCGCCATTCTCGCTGCGGGAAAGGGCACGCGTCTTCGGTCCCGGCGCCCCAAGGTGCTCCACTCCGTCGGCGGCAAGCCGCTGCTGCTCCACGTCATCGACGC
Organism: uncultured Acidobacteriaceae bacterium; assembly: GCA_964247895.1. Lineage (GTDB taxonomy): Bacteria > Acidobacteriota > Terriglobia > Terriglobales > Acidobacteriaceae > EB88. The sequence continues at coordinate 11,171 of CAXTWG010000017.1, read as the reverse complement.
TGCGCTCACCCTAGCGCCCCCAGAGGATATCTACGTCATCGTCGGCCACGAGGCCGAGGCTGTCCGCGCCACAGTCGAGCACACAGGCGTCCGCTTTGTCGAGCAGCGCGAGCAGCGCGGCACCGGCCACGCCATCCAGCAAGCTCTGCCGGCACTCGCCGGCTACGGCGATCTCCTGGTTCTTTCGGGCGACGTTCCCCTGCTCAAGCCCGCCACGATTCGCGCTCTCCGAACCTTTCATGCCGAGCAGCGGGCGGCCATGACCATTCTTTCGGCTTCCGTTGAGAACCCCTTCGGCTATGGACGCATCGTGCGCCGCACACCCGGCTTGCCGGAAGTAGCCGCCATTGCTGAACAAAAAGACCTTGGCCCCGGACAGGACGAAATTCGAGAAATCAACTCCGGCATTTACGCCTTCGCGCTCCCGCCCCTGCGCAAGCACATCCGGCAGCTCACCCCAAACAATGCCGGAGCCGAGCTCTACCTTACCGATCTCGCCCGCCTGCTCACTGCGGCGGGTGAACACGTTCTCGCGCTCCAAGCGCCGGCCGCAACGGAGATTCTCGGCGCGAACACGATTGCCGAGATGATGGCGCTTGACGCCGCCCTCCGCCGCGAAACTGCCGCCCGCCACATGGCCGCGGGCGTCACTGTTTTTCAGCCGGAAACCGTTGTCATCGACGCCGATGCCGAGATTGAACCGGACACAATCCTCGAGCCTTTCACGCAAATCCTGGGCGCGACCCGTATCGGCTCGGGCTCCCGCATCCGGTCTTACTCTGTGCTTGAAAACATGCGCATCGGGGAGAACGTCCTCGTCCGCCAGGGCTGCATCCTCGCCGGGTCCACGATTGACGACGGTGCTCTCATCGGTCCCTATGCCCACATCCGCCCTGAAAGCACAGTCGGCGCGGGCGCGCATGTCGGCAACTTTGTCGAGCTGAAAAAAACCGGGATGGCGGCCGGGGCCAAGGCCAACCACCTGGCCTACCTCGGCGATGCAACGATTGGTGTGAACACTAACATCGGGGCGGGTACGATCGTCTGCAACTATGACGGGGTAGACAAGCACCCAACCACGATCGGCGCGGGCGCATTTATCGGCAGTGATGCAGTGCTGGTAGCTCCCCTCACGATTGGGGACGGTGCCTATGTTGCCGCTGCTTCCTGCATTACGGAGGATGTTCCGGATGGTGCGCTCGCCATCGGACGCGCTCGGCAGGTCAATAAAGAGGGTTGGGCGGCCAAACGCCGCCGCTAGCTGACTTCCCTGACCTTACCCCAGCGGGCAAATTCTACGCCGACGCATGCATAGGCTCGGGGAGGCTTACAGGCACTGCCCGGGCGCGCAGTTGTCCAAGCGCATTGCGCATCCGGATGCGCGCCGAAATCAGTGTGCGGCACACTTCCGCTTCATCTATCCCGAGCAAAGTACCGATACGCGCGGCATCGTAGCCTTCCACGTCGCGCAGCAAAAAAACCAGCCGTTCCCGGGGTGGCAGCGTACGCACTCCTTCTTCGAGGTCTGTCCGTCGCACCTGTCCTCGGGGCAGGTTTCCACCATCTTCAACCCGCGCTGCCGGAGCTGAAGCAAGCGAAAACCGCCGCTCCAGCTCCCCAAGCAGCGCTCGGTCCACACCCCCCGCATCCGGCGCGACAGCATGGGTAAACGCCTCTACAAATGTCCCGGTCAAGATCTGTTCGGCTTCCATTTCGTTTGCCGTCATGTAGTACGAAACAGAAAATACCCGGTGCCGGTGGGCTTCAAACACATCTTTCTGCTTCTGCTCCGCCGTCAACTCCTGTGCCTCAACTGCAACGACACCGAAGGAATTACGCTGGCGCTGGTCAAATGGAAGCAAGCTAGGCTCCTCTTATTCTTAAAACTATAAGTACGATCGCAGGCTTGCCTGGGGAGGCGGCAAAACCCAAACAAGTTATACATTACCTCAAACAGGTGCCCAACTCTGTGTTTTCCCTTACACCCGCCCCCGGTACATCGCGTTCCCATTTTCACTACCATCGGCAAGGCTCGCCAGGTCTGCAACATTCAATGAACCTGTTGCGCATCCGTGGTAGCGCGTATCACATCCTGTGCAAAGGCGGCTGAGTTATGGCACTCTAATGCAGGCTTGCCCAAAATTGGAAAAGCGTACGCGCGAGGAAACGCATGGCTGGGGATAAAATTCTGGTCGTCGATGACGAACAGTCTGCGCGTACGCTGTTGGTTTCCCTGCTTCGCCGCGAGGGCTACATGGTTGAAGGCGCCCGCAATGTTGAGGACGCCATGCGGGCCCTGGCCGTTAAGTCCGTCGATCTGGTCCTGACAGACCTGGTCATGGAAGGCGCCGACGGGCTCAAGCTGCTGGACCAGGTGCGCAGCCGCCAGCTCCTGACTCCGGTAATCCTGGTCACCGCGGTCCAGGAAGTTGAAACCGCGATTGCCGCCATGCGCGCCGGGGCCTATGACGTCCTGCTCAAACCTTATGACGAGAGCGCTCTGCTCCTGGCCGTCGAGCGCGGCACTGCTCACAGCAGGGCGTCGCGCCGCAGCACCGTGCACCGCTCCAACCTGGAGCAGCAGGTGGAAGCGCGCACCAGTCTGCTGCGCGAAGCCATGTTTGAGCTTGAGCGCTCCTACGACACAACACTGGAAGCGCTCGGCGACGCCCTCGATCTCAAGGACACGGAGACTGAGGGCCACTCCCGCCGTGTTACCGCGTACACCATCGCACTCGCCCGCTCCATGCGCATCGACCCGTCGGATATGAAAACCATCAAACACGGGGCTTTTCTGCACGACATCGGCAAAATGGCCATTCCCGACGCAATTCTACTTAAGCCCGGACGTCTCGACTCGTCCGAAATGATCACCATGCGCCAGCACTGCCTTTTCGGCTTCCAGATCGTGCGTAAAATCCCATTTTTGCGCGAAGCGGCAGATATTGTTTTCAGCCATCAGGAGCATTACGACGGCAATGGGTATCCACGACGGTTACGGGGCGACGAGATTCCTCTCGGCGCACGTATCTTCGCGGTCGCCGATACGCTGGATGCCATCACTTCCGACCGGCCTTACCGCCCGGGCCGGTCATTCCCAGCTGCGCAGGAAGAGATCGCACGTTGCGCGGGCACACAGTTCGACCCCGGCGTCGTTGATGCGTTTCTAGCCGTACCCATCAAGGTTTGGGAAGAGCTGCGCGATGCCATTCGCGGACAAAGCCAGTTGATGAAAGCCTCAGCCCCTAAATAAATTCTCCGGTGTGGCTGTTTTCCGGTTTTCCGTTTTCTTCGCGGATATGCCGCAGTGAGGACCGGTTCCAAAGTACGACTGCGATCCCGCTCAAACAGGCAGAGCTCACAAGGAGCAAAGCAACCCTCCAGCGCGGCATTTTTCCTTGATTCCCTACCGGCTGCCCGGCGTAGATGCTTCCTTCCCTTGCCATTTCTGCTTAGAAGGGTGTAGAGCGGTGACGGTCGCCCATTGCTTGTGGAAATTATTCTCCGAAAAAATGTAGAGTTGCACTTCGCAATCTCCAGAAAACTGGTATTCTGAGATCACTTCAGAGAGTAAGTGACTCGGAAGCTGGTTGTTGATGGCAGCCCAAGGCTCTCCATCCAGCGAACAGGGGTTTAAGCGAGCAGTTTTCGCCAACAAGTTGCGTCACTGGCCTCCCGGCATGAACAGTTTCTGTTGATGCCGCCGTTTTTTGACGGCCGGGTTGCGCGTGGTTATTGAAAATGACGGCTGGGGGCGTCACGGTTTCGACGGGACTGGTTCGGACAAAGAGGCATGCCGGGGTGTGGGCACCCGTAATCGCTCGCAAAAACAGAATTGCCAACACTGAATTCGCACTCGCAGCTTAATTAATTAAGTTGCCGTTCGCCTGAGCTTCGCCTATGGGCCCAGAGCGGACGTCATACAGTAGGCTGGTCCCTTCCGCTCGGTCCGTGTGGCGGGGGCGAGATCATCGGACTAGCGCCTGATTCACCTTGTCCGTTCTGAGGGCCAGGAGCGAAATCACTGGAACGAGACTGAGCATGGAGCCTCTCTTTGTTACAAGCAGTTTCGGACGCGGGTTCGACTCCCGCCGCCTCCACCAACCCCTTCCACTTTTCATAGTCATATGGCAGGATTCGGTTCCCCCGCAGGATGGGAAACTCTCATTGCCGACCTTATTCTGACAACGCGAATTAGCACTTAAGTTCAGCTATCTACTAGCCGGTAGGCATTGCATTTGTCTGTTTGCTTGTAAATGAAGGTCGCTGCCTCATCCTTTTGCGACATGGGAATGTTCTCGCTCCAGAGAAGCTGAAACGCCGGATTGCGTTGGAACACTGCTTCCTGCTCGGGGTTCTGGTAGAGGACATCCAGTCTTCGGGTCCCTACCGCAGTCTGAATCTTGAGCTTATCGAGCAGACATTGCATTACCGGCGCGCCGAATGGATTCGCCATGTAAATCAAGCATGGACCGTCCGGCAGCTCGAACTCGGTCGCATCGCCCTCCTCGATCCGCATGGGACACAGTGCGCGGCCGGCAGCTTTCCAGGTTTCGGCATTTCCTTTCGCAATCTCCACCAGCTCTCGATTGAGCTCCACCCCGATCGTTTCGCGAAAGCGCAGCCTGGAAGCCAACATCACCGCCCTCCCCTTCCCGCATCCGAGGTCGATGAAGCTGTAGCTCTCCATCGGGTTCAATGGAGGCGTCTCCATCCACCGGTCGATGCTGCCGGTAAACCGCGACGGAGCCATGCCGTAGTAGCCGGTGATGTAAACGTCGTGAGCATGACCGGCTCGCAAATCCCCTCCGCCGATCAGCCCGCTCGTATCCACACCGTGCTCAAGGTCGAAAGGATGCTGCGCCACTGGCTTGGAAGCGTGCTGAGTAGCCCGCCTTGCCACAACTTGCAGCGTGCCGATCAGGCCTCGTTGCGCCAGGGACCAGCGCACTTTATTCCATCCACTTGTTCCAAGAGCCATGTACACCGCCATCCAGAGTATCTTCACACTGCCGCAATAAAGTTGCAGTTGCATGTTGAATTTTTTGTAAATCCGCATCGCGCCCGCGTATTCAAGCAACCGGCCCCTTCATGATGGGGATGGTTCCCTTGCTTCCCCCGGCGCACGGTTTGGAACAGGCAAAATTAAGGCACCCCGAAGAGGATGCGTGATTCTCGAAGCAATCAGTAGTCAGACCCAGAACAGTCAGCTTCTAGCAGTCCGGCCTGCAGGCATCCGGCTTGTTTCCGGCCGCGCCGCAGTCCTGGCCATGCATGGAGCCCTGGTGGACTTGAGCGCCCGTTGCGGTCAGACAGGCGCGATGGACTACCTGGCCTACTTCCTTTCCGTGCCCGCCACTGCGGAAAAGATTCCTCACCTGATCCTGTTTACCTCGGCACGTACGCCGGCGAGTTCAGGAGTAAGCGTCCCGGCGCTGGAAGCAGCGGTGCTGGTGCACGAGTATCAGAAACTCGGTTTCGGTCTGGGGGTCTTTGTAGGTGACGACATGGCAGGCGAGCGAAGCGTCATCGCTCCACCCGGCCTGCGGGGTAAAACCATCGCGCTTGCTGCCCAGGAGCTCATGAGCAAGGGCGCTCAAATGGTGCTCCTGTCCTACAAAGATCGGCTTCCACAGCGGGACGAGCTCTCGCTCGGCGACGAACGCAAGAAGGGTCGTTGGGCTTGGTCTCGCATTACCCGGGACATGGCTCTTCATCTTCCGCTCGAGGGAACACTCGACGCGACCCTGGCCACGCTTGGAAAACATACCCGGCGCAATCTGCGCACATACCGCCGTCGCGCGGAAAGCGGGCTTAACTGCACCTTTATTCCAGAAGCTGAGCTGAAGGAAGTCGAATTTCTTGCCTTCAATCGCGCCTGCGCCTATCCAGCGCCCGAAGAGCTCGCCCTTTGGCGCTACAACTCCCTCCAGAACCTGCCGGGCCGCCTGTTCGCGGGCTTGCGCGCCGGCAATGGGGATTGGCTTAGCCTCGTCGCCGGACGTACCCATCACGGCTCTACCAAGGTCGACTGGCAGCTGAACCGGGACGGCTTTCCTTCTTATTCCCTCAGCACCGTCCTGCGCGCTTACCTGCTCGAGTACGAGATCGATCGGGGAACCCGGGAACTTTGTTTTGAAGGTGGTACACCCCACTCCATGCGCCACTCCTTTGTTCCCCAAACCGTATCGGACCTCATCGTGCTGCGGCGAGGCGTGCGAGCGTTTCTGCTGCGCCGTTATGCGCACTCTTACCTGCCGGAAACGAACTTTCTTGCGCAGACCCTTTCTAACGCGAGCCTGCGCTGGCAGCCGTGGTAAGCGCAGCGCAATCTGCTCCAGGAGCCGGGAATCAAAGTAAGTAGCGTGGCTGCGGCCTACGAGTCGATTCCCGAGTCAACGGCCCCCTATCGAAACCGGTCCCGATGCGCCCATAAGCCTTGCCCCGGATTGCTTACGAAAAACATGCGCTCATTCCCCACTTCATTCCATCCGTCTTTCAATTTCTTAGGATCCAGCGTGCTCAGCGCCGTCTGCAAATCCCCATAGCCGAGTCCAACCCCCTCCACCTCTTCCCGGCTCAGTCCGCCCGGGCAGTACGTGATCTGGAAGCGGCCCTCGGAAGAACCATGAATCAGGTGCGCCGCCGCGCTCAGGTTGCCGCGCAGGTCCGCGTTTCGCTCTACCGCCTCCAGCGTCGCCGGCGTTCCCCGGTATCCAAACTCGCGGATCAGCCGGTCAATCCCCGCGTCCTCCCCGAAATCCTTCACCCCCGGCGCCAGCACCACAAGCTCCGCCTCATTCGCGAGCGCCATGCGCGTCCGGTAAATTGCCTTGTTGCCCAGCCAGGTGCTCGTGAACTCATGGGGGTCCAGGTACACCACCGCTTTCTGGATCGGCTCTTCCAGCATCCTGAAGTTCACCCGCTGCGCCAGCGCTGCCGCCTGCTTAAAACACTCGCTGTCGTCTCCGAGAAACAATCCCCGCAACACGGGCGTCCCAGCCTCGTTCCGACCTACCACCGTCAGCACGTATACCAGCGGCAGGCCGCCTAAAAACAGCTCCGCAGCCCGGTTCAGCACCCGGCGCACCGGCGTATCCGCCCGGCCCATGATGCGCTCCATCCCGTACACCGCACCCAGATAGTGGCTCCGGTCGATGCCCTCTACCCCGCCAGTCCCCACCAGGATGTTCTTGACCCCGTTCGCCATCCCGATCACCTCGTGTGGCACCACCTGTCCGATGGAGACGAGGAGATCGAACCCACCCTCCACCAGCATCCGGTTTACCTGCACCGGCCAGGTGTAAGCGAGCTTGCCCTCAGACTGCTCGTGCACAAATGAGGCCGGGACCTCCCCGAGAGTCACCACATCCTCGCGCCACCGATGGACGCGAAACAACTCCCGCGGCACCCGAGGAAACATCCTCGCGATGCCCGCATCGCTCATCGGCGCATGTGTTCCCAGCGCGGGCAAAACCGCCCCGACCCGGTCGCCGAACATCGCGCAAAGCTCACCCGCAAGCTCCCCTGCACGCGAGTGCATGCGCGAGCCATCCGGCGGTACCAGGAGGAGCCGCTTGCGGTCACCGAGTTTGGCAAACCCGTGCTCCAACCCTGCGCGTATCTCCGCCGGACCAAGCTCCGTGTTTTCCGATCCCACTTGAAAAAAAACAGCCATGCCTTAGCCTAAACATACAAACAGCAACCGGCTACTCACTTCGGAGGCGTGAGCCCGACCAGCGCTACCCCATCCCAGTTCGCCTTGCCGGCGTCTGTCGGCGGTGTGCTGCTCAGCGCCACCACACCGGTATTCTTGGGCTCCACATGGTAGTGCAGTTGCAAGTACGAGCGCACCAGTGTCGCTCTCCGTCGCGAGCGCGTCAGCTGCTCATCCGGAGTGCCTGCCGCCGCGTATCCCTCCACCAGCACCGGCTCACTGTACAAGTCGGGCATACGGCTCACAGCCTGGTCGATCTCCACCCTGCCCATAGGCGAAAGAGCCTCGGCCCCACTCCCATCCGTCATAAACAGCGGATCGGCTGCGATCCACTGCCGGTCCTGCCGTGTTTTCTTGAACAGCTCGCCGCTGCGATACTGCGTCACCGGCAGATTGTTCAAGGAGTCGTATCCGCGCTTCTTGAAAAAACCCTTAAAAAAGAATTCGTGCTTCAAAGCTTCGGTATCGTCAGCCAGGTTCCCCGTTGCTACGTTCACGTTCGACAGCGTTTGCTGAAGATTCGAGCCCGCGTTTTCGCCGTACTGGTCCTGCGCGAACGCGCCCTGCAAGGTCGTATTCACCTGGCGCGAAGCCTGGTCCAGCTGCGCGGTCGCGCTTTGCGTCTGGTTCAGCGTGGTATCGACCTTGGCGATAAGCTGCCGCTTTTGCACTTCGTTTAGCAGCTGGTTCACTTGCACCGAGGCGGACTGCAGCTGCCCGGTCGCATCGCGCGCATTCGTGACCACCTGCCGTACATCCTGCGCCGTTTGCGGGTCTGCGAGCAGCACGCCTGCCGCGCCCTTGCCTCCTCGCACATCGGCTACAAGGCCGTTCGCGTTATTCACTGTCCTGGTCACCGCGTCGAGCGAGCCGTCCAGCCTGTGCTGCACGTCCACCAGGGTGCCGTTCACCTGGGTTACGGTCCCGCTCACCTGCTGCATAATCCCGGTTGCCTGCTCCAGCAGTTTCGCGATCTGGAACGGTTCCTTGCTGTGCAGGGTGGCGCCTTTCTGAGCCTCCGGAGCGCGGTCGCTTCCAGTGTGAATCAGAATGAACTCATCGCCGACAATGCCCTGCGTTTCGATAGTGACCAGGGAGTCGTCGCGGATGAGCCCCCGGAGCCGGTCGTCCACCTGCATCTTTAAACGGAAATCGTGGGACGGCGTGGAAGGGATCTGTATATCCGTGAGCTGGCCGGCGTCCAAGCCGCCTACCCGCACCTTTGCGCCTTTTGCGATGCCTTCCACATTGGCGAATTCGGTATAGAAGGTAGAGCGATCGCTGAACGCCTTGTGCTGGTTGCCGATCAGGAAAAGGCCGGCTCCGAACAGAGCAATAGCCGCCGTAATGAAAATGCCGACCCACAAATTTTGCTTGTTCATTTGCCTTGCCCTTCTGAAAGGAACCTTTTCACCAGTTCGTTGTCGCTCTTTTCGAGCTCATGCAATGTGCCGAACGCGACCAGCTTGCTCCCGTCGAGCACGCCGAACTTGTCGCCCAGCTCGCGGGCACCTTCAATATCATGGGTCACCACCACCATGGTGGTGTGCTTTTCGGTTTTTACCTTCTTCAACAGGTCCGTAATTTCCGAAGCGGTGATTACATCCAAGCCGCTGCTCGGTTCGTCGATGAGCATGATCTGCGGATCCAGCACCAGTGCGCGCGCCAGGCCGGCCCTCTTTTGCATGCCTCCTGAAAGCGAGGCAGGCATCTTGTTCCCGTCTTTTTCAAGACCAACCTGCTTGAGCGTGTCCTCGACGGCCTGCTTGATCTGTTCGGAAGTTTTGCTCTTGTGGAGGCGGTGCAGCGGCATCGCCAGATTGGCAGTCAGGTCGAAGGAGTCGAACAGAGCCGCGTTTTGGAACATGTAGCCCATGTGCATACGCACTGCCGTCAACCCCTTCTCGTCCAAAGCGCCCATGTCCTTTCCCTGCACCATCACCTTGCCGCTGTCCGCCTTAAGCAGCCCAATGGTCAGCTTAAGGGTGACGCTCTTGCCTGTGCCGCTCCTGCCGAGAATGCACAGCGCCTCGCCCGGATTGACTTGAAAGGTAACCCCATCGAGCACCTTGCGGTCGCCAAAGCCCTTCACAACGTTTTGAAACGCGATAGCCGGCTCGCCGTCCTGCTCGTTTTTCGGTTGTTCGTTCATAGTGCCTGATCCGGAAAGATGAAGAAGATGAGTTTTACCAGAACTACATCTGCGAGGATGACGGCCATCGAAGACACGACCACGCTATTGGTCGCTGCGCGGCGCACCCCATCCGAACCCTCATTGATGGTGAAGCCGAAGAAACAAGAGATGGTTCCGATCAGAAATCCGAACACTGCGGTCTTTACGGTCGGCGGGACAAAGTTGGCAAGAGCAACGCCGTCGAATGCCCGCCCGAGATAAAGACTCCAGCTCATATGGGAGATGACCAGCTCGGAAAGATAGCCGCCGAGCACTCCCATTGCATTCATCACGACCGTAAGCAAAGGAAGCATTAAGGTGCAGGCCACGATACGGGTGACGACCAGCAGCTTGAACGAGTCAACGGACAAGGTTTCAATCGCGTCGATCTGGTCGGTTGCGCGCATGTTCGCAAGCTCCGCGCCAATGCCGGCGCCCACGCGGCCAGCGAGCAGGAGTGCCGCGACCAAGGGACCGAGCTCGTTAAAGAACGACTGCGACTGGAAAACCGGGATTTCGGCTTCTGCGCCGAACTGGACCAGCGTGCTCCGGGTATGAATCGACATAACAACGCCCAATGCAAAGCCGGACGCGATAATCAATGGCAGCGAAGCGATTCCGATATCGAAAAACTGCTTCAGCAGGTATTCGAATTCAAAAGGCGGGCGGAACGTGTCGCGGATGGCCTTGATGCCGAAAACCGCAACCTGTCCGATAAATTCGAAGAATTTTCTAAGCACCTGGCCTTGTCCTTTCCCCAGGCTTCGCAAGAGCGCCGAGCAGCAGGTTGGTAGCTTCGATGCTAGATTGATCTCCTTGTGGAATGTATTCAGCAGACATTCTGCCGGGCCGCATCAGCGCAACAGCAGCACAACAAGCGCTGAACCCACACCCGCCACCCCGCAGGTAATCCACAGCACGTAATCCCCCGGATGCCCGCTTTGCAGGGAGCGCAGCCACGGTAGCGGCCCTTCCAAGAACGCCCCCAGCCGCACCGCCCGCCGGATGCGCAGGCGAAATAAAGACGTACCTGCCAACACGGCAGCGAGGCCCAGCGCCAGCAAGCCCCTCCCGATCGCGCCGTCGATTGCAGGAAACGGCGGAGCTTGCACCTGCCCGCTCATGCCGCTGTAGGCCGTATGGATGTACCCAGCCTGGCTCGCGAACCGCGCCGCCGCTTCGAGCACCCCCGAGCGCAGCTCCGGAACCCACCACAATGCCGCCCCCGCCACCACGCACACTGCCGCAGGTACCCAGTGGTACGGGAACACCTTCCAGTCT
>CAXTWG010000016.1:0-49668 GCA_964247895.1 uncultured Acidobacteriaceae bacterium | reverse complement strand
CCCCTGCCCCCTGCCCTCCCCACCAGGGCACCTCGTGCTTGTGCGCCTCCCAGTACGCCAAAGAGCGGGCAGCCCAGCGTATCGTGAGCTCCAGCGAAACGCGTGCACGGGCTTCGTCTGCCGGGTACTCCAGGCACTCGTCGAAAGCCATGGCGATATCGGAGCCGAGCGCCAGCTGCACAGCCATCGAGTGCTCTGGGGTGAACATATGTTTCGAGCCGTCGAGGTGCGAGCGAAAGCGAACGCCGTCCTCGGTGATCTTGCGCAGATTGGATAGCGAGAAAACCTGGTATCCGCCGGAGTCGGTGAGAATGGGGCGGCGCCAGCTCATGAAGCGGTGTAGCCCGCCCATGCGGCGGATTGCCTCATGCCCGGGGCGGAGGTAGAGGTGGTACGTGTTGCCGAGGAGAATGCCCGCACCGGTCTGCTCGCCGACACTTCGTGCCTCGGCCGCGCCGAGCGATTCGAGCGTGTCCTGCGGGACTGCCTTGACGGTCGCGGCTGTGCCGACCGGCATGAAGACGGGGGTTTCCACCGTGCCATGGGGCAGGTGCATCCGGCCACGGCGGCCACCTCCGGCGCTCGTGGCCTCCACTTCAAACTCGAGGGACATCGCCCTAGTGTACGGGCCCGTTTCGCGGGGATTCGTTTCCCGGCGGAGCTCTGTTATAGTCAAGGTTGTTTCGCGCACGCCGTTTTACCAGGAGCGGCGCTGACACGCGGAGCGCCCACCGTCGGGGAGTGGCTCAGCCTGGTAGAGCACCTGGTTCGGGACCAGGGGGTCGGAGGTTCAAATCCTCTCTCCCCGACCAATTCATTTCACAATTGGGAGCGGCTTTCCTGCCCGGGGTTCGGCTGCATTCCAGTCCCTGCCCAGCAGGGCGGCGAACGTTGCGGCAATCTGGCTTTGGGTAACGAGTTCCGTATGCGCCCGTAAGCCTGTCGCGGGCACGCCCGCTCCCAGCGCACCTACAAAGATGGCCTTCGACTCGGGCAGCTTTTGCCCGTGCGATTTCCAGGCTTCAGCGTCCGCGCCGCGGCCGTGATCGGTGGTGAAGAGCAGGGTCGTTTTGTTGCGGTATTGGGGCATGGATTGGACCTTCGTCCACAGGCGCGCAAGATACGCGTCGACGCGATGGGCGGAGAGCAGATACTCCCCATAGTTGCCGGCGTGGGCCCAGTCGTCGGTCTCGCCGAACGAAATGAACAGCACACGCGGGTGCTTGCGCTCGATATAGGTCATTGCTGTTTCAAACGCAACTGCGTCGAACGGCTCATCGCCCCAAACACGCGGGGCGTCGGCTTTTTGCTCGTTAAGGAGCGCGAGGGCGGGTGGCATCGGGTCCATGAGGAACGGGTCGTATCCGGCGTTGACGGGGAAGCCGCAACTTTCCTTGTTCACGATGCCGTTGATGACGGCCCACGCGCCGAAGGCGGCTACAGAGTGCTCGAGGCCGGGCTGCCGGTTGAGCCATTCGAGCACGGTGGTGTTGGGATTGGGAATGTTGTCATTCGAGTGGATCCGAGGGTCGGGGTGGCCGGTGAGCGTCTCAGAATAGCCGGGGTAAGAGAAGTTGAAGCCGTTGGTGACGAAAGCCTCGGACCCAAGATCACGGTCGCCCCACATTGTGCCCCGCGGAATAAGGGTGCCCCACACGAACGGCATCAAGAGGCGGCGGCGTTCTTCCGGGGTGGGTGCGAGAAACTGCCTGTTCAGCTCGTCCACGCTCCGGCCTTCGTAATAGTGATTCGGCGTCAGCAGTGCGGGTTCGGCGCCGCGAAAGAGCTCCTGCCAGCGCAGGCCGTCGGTCATAACAAGGATGACATTTTTCGCGGGCGGTTTGGCCCGGAGAATTTGCGGAAAGGCAAGCAAAAGCAGGAGGGCAAAGCAGAGTTTCATCGAGGCCAAGCCTACGACTGCGCGCGTGAACAGGAGGTAAAGAACCGACTTTAGGCGACTTAGGCGTTCGCTCCATTCATCATCGGTTCGCAAATGCTCCTTACAGTGTGGACAGCCCTCCAGCGGCAACCCACTCGTTCATGAAGGATGCATGATCAGAACCCGCACACACGCAGCTGTTTTTACGGTTTGCACCAGCTTCACGCTCGCAGTCGTTCCCGGAGCTTACGCGCAGTCGACGCAAGGGCTCATCGTCGGCACAGTCATGGACGTTTCCGGCGCCGTAGTCCCGAATGCGACCGTTCGCGTGACCAACACGGACACCTCGATCTCGATTACGACAAAATCCGATGCGGCTGGACTGTATCAGGCGCAGGATCTGGTGCCGGGGCGCTATACGATCCATGTAGACGCAGAGGGTTTTAAGAGTGTCGATCTCGAAAAACTCTCGCTTACTGCCCGGCAGCAGTTGCGTGTCGACCCGTCGCTTGCGCCGGGCGACGTGAACCAGCATGTCAATGTGGATGCTTCAGCCGCGGGAACAATCGAGACGGAGACCGCCTCTATTTCCGGCGGCATCGACGCAGCGGAGGTCAAGCAGTTGCCCGCGAACTACCGCGCGTCGGCAAGCGGCACGAGCCCGATCACGCTAATCCAGACGCTGCCCGGCGTGCAGCCGGACACGGCTGCCAATAACGGCACGTCCGGCTCAGGCGGGACGGTGCCGGCGTTTTCTGTGCAGGGCGGGCTGCCGTTCCAGACCGAGGTGAGCGTAGACGGGATCACCTCGCAGAGCGCGACCTCGAATACCCCGCTCTCGAATGCTTTTATCTCCGGCGAATCGATCGCGGAGCTCCGGGTGGATGGCGTGCTGAACAACGCGCAGTTCGGCCAGCCGGGCGAGGTGACGACGATCTCGAAGTCCGGCACGAATGCGATCCACGGCGGCGCGTTCTGGTATTACCAGAGCGCTGCGTTCGACGCGATCCCGTTTGGAGCGAGCTCGAAGCCCAGGCTGGTCGGCAACGACTTCGGCGGAACCGTGGGTGGGCCGGTCGTGATCCCGCACTTGTACAACGGCCGGGACAAGAGCTTTTTCTTCGGCACCTACGAGGGTTTCCGGCTGCCGCAGAGCACGCCCGAGCAGTACATTGTGCCTTCGACGCTTGAAAAGCAGGGCAACTTCAACTACCTGCCGCAGAACACGTTGCTCAATCCGTTCGTGCCAGGAACGACCTACGCCAATAACACGCTGCCTGCGATCAACCCTTCGGCGCAGCAGTTTCTCCAGTTCTTCCCGGATCCGAACCAGGGCAATCCGGCGGCGTTCGCGAACGGCATCCCGAATTACTATGTGAATAAAAGCGCCAACCAGAGTTCGAATCAGTTCGACATCCGCGGCGACCAGTACCTCGGCCAAAAGGCGTTAGTGTTTGCGCGATACAGCTGGAAGAACTACGCGATCGAGAATCCGCAACCCCTACTCGTGCCCAACAGCACGGCGACGACGCAGGACCGAATCTTCGTGATCGCGGGCAACTACAACTTCAGGCCGAACCTAATTAACGAGTTCAGGTTTGGGTTCACCTATGACACAACCGGCAATACGAACGCGTTCAACGGGCCGGGTTTTGCGGCACAAACCGGCTTGCAGGGCTTGCAGAATCTTTTCTACAACGGCGTGCCGGAGCTCGACTTTTCCTCACTGACCTCGCTTAACGCGGACCGGTTGACCTCGCTGACGCAGTCGCGGACGCGGCAGTATCTGGACACGGTAACGTGGCAGCTGCGGCAGCATAACTTCAAATTCGGGGTGGATTTCCGGCAGGTGCAGGCAATTACGCCGCTCGGCTTCCAAGGCGCGGACAACTATGGGACTTTTGACTTCAGCACGGCGCAGTTCACCGGGGCGGAGTTCGCGGACTTTCTGCTCGGCATCCCGAACAGCACGGCGTACGACGTAGTGCGGTCCGATAACGATGGGCGGTCGCTGTACTCGAATGCGTTTTTCCAGGATGAGTGGCACGCGACGCCTCACCTGGTGCTTTCCTATGGACTGCGCTACGAGTACCACCCGGCGTACAACGACCCTTCCGGCAATATCGGCAACTTTGACCCGTCGGTGCCGAAGTCGGGTCGGGTGATCTTCCCGGACGGCGGGCAGGGGACGCTTGCGCCGAACTTCCTGGCCAGCTTCAACGCCTGCCCTGTCGGCGCCTCGACCGGCGTCGCCGCAGCCAATGGCGCGGCTTGCACGCCGGTGCTGTCGAATTCGCAGGCAGGGTTGCCGGCAGGGTTGCGGACGGTACCGACTAAACGATTCCTGCCGCGGTTCGGGCTGGCATGGCGGCCGTTCAACAATGACAAAACAGTCGTGAGCGGCGGTTTCGGGCTGTACTACATCACGCTGCTGGGCGGGAATTTCTACTCGCTGACCGGGACCCTACAGTCGGACACCTCGACCTACCAAAACGCGCAGACGGGGCAGGGCCCGGCATTCCGGTGGCCGGTGATTAGCAACGCGGCCGGCGGCAATAGCAGCGCGGCTGCGTTTGGGCAGGCGTACTTCGGCACGGCGAACGACGTGAACTGGAACGATCCGTATTCCGAACAATACAGCTTATCGGTCCAGCGCGATCTGGGCCATGGCACGGGGTTGCGGCTCTCTTATATCGGCCTGGAAACGCACCAGCTGGTGTGGGCGCCGAACCTGAACGACCTGCCCTACTCGACGACGACCTCGGCATACAACCAGCCGCTGAGCGCGCGGCCGTTCCCCAACTGGGGACGCATCAACACACGCTCGACCGGCGGCAATGCGAGCTACAACTCCGCGCAGGTGGAGGCGACGCACCGGCTGGGCGCGGGACTGCAGTTCGACTCAACTTATACCTGGGCCAAGAGCCTGGCGGACAATCAAGGACCTGCGAACACCGGCTTCGCGGGCGAAACAGGAGGAGCGCGGGCCTCCTACGGGGGCGACCGTACGGTTGATTTCGGCCAGGTGTACGGGACGCGGCGCAATCGCTGGTCGACCACCGTGCTGTACGACCTGCCCGTCGGGCGGGGCCGGGAGTTCGGCTCGAACATGAACCGGCTGCTCGACTATGCGGTGGGCGGCTGGCAGACCAGCAACATCTTTGTATGGCAGTCGGGGCCGTTTCTGTCCGCGTACATTCCCGCTGGGCAGGCCGACCCTTCGGGCACGGGCTCCGGGCTGAACGGCGGGCTGTTCGGCGACCTAGGTCATCGCGCGCAGAAGCCGGACCGCGTGGGCGCGGCGCGTCCTTCGGGGCAAAACCGCAACAACTGGATCAACACGGCGGCCTTTACCTGTCCAGGGAACCCGCAATGGACGCCGGGAACGGCCTGCCACACAGGCGCGGTCGACCTTTCGACGACCGATACACCGGCGCAGGCGCTCGCGGCCGGGTATCTGCCGCCGATCGGGCGGTTCGGGAATGCGCAGATCGGCTCGATCGTCGGGCCGGGGACGGTGAACCTGTCCTCCGGGTTGTTTAAAGTGTTTCCGGTTACGGAGCGGGTGCATTTGCGTGTCGAGGGCACCTTCACGAACGTGCTGAACCACACCAACCTCGCGGACCCTTCCTTGAACATCACAAACGGGAACTTTGGGCGAATTACCACGGCGCGCGGCTCGGATTTCGGCGGGAGCCGGACCGGGCAGGTAGCGGCGCGGCTGGATTTCTAGTGCAAAGCTGGATGCTGTTCTACTGCTGTCCGCACTGCGATGCAGACCGGATACTCTTGATGGGGCGGAATCCGTTTTTCCGATGAAAGCCGGGCATATAGACTAGATATAGACAAGATTGCAAGAAGCCAACCGGCTCATCTGCGATCCGAGTGATATTAGGCAACGTGGCTCAAAGGACAAGCAACATGCACCAGGCGAAAAACGGACTGTTGCGTCGCCCCGGCTACACGCGCGCTCTCCTGTTTTTCGCGCTCCTGCTCAGCTTAGCGGTTGTGTTTTGGGGCTTGCACGATAAGGTTTCGCTGTACAAGCACACGGGCGCGGCACCGCCCGTGGCGAAGGCCAAGCTGCTCAGCGGACGCGACCTTGGCACGGCGCAGGCAACATCGGCTGCAGTCGAGCCCCTTGTTCTGGCGAGCTTCTTTGTCCTGCTTTGGGGGTTGCTCTTATCCCGGTATCTTCCATCGAGTAGATGGGAAGCTTGCTTCGGAGCATGCGGGCCGCCTTTCCATCATCCAGCTTTTTCGCAGTCACTTCACCGACGGCCTCCCCCTTTGGACCACTCGCACTTAGCAGCGCACGCTCATTACGCGTAACGCTCTGATTCTTTGTTTTTGCGAAAGTGGTCGGCAGCTTCCCCGGCTTCCCGGCTTGCCTTGGAGTCAACCGTTTGAAATCCAATCGATCGCGCGCGTACGCGAGGCTGCTGCCGGCTTCGCTTTTTCTTCTTTCCTGTCTACCGGGCTGCCGCAAAGACGACGTCCACAAGTCGCCGCAGGCTCCGCCCACCGTTTCCGTAGCCGCCGTGCAGCGGGGGTCCATCGCGCACACGCTTTCGCTGGCCGGGCAGTTCCAGCCTTACCAGGTGGTTGAGGTGCATGCGAAGGTCGCCGGCTATCTGCGCCACATTTATGTCGATATCGGCGACAGAGTGCGTGCCGGGCAGACCATTGCGACCCTCGAAGTGCCGGAACTCACGGCGCAGTACAGCGGCACACAGTCCGAGGCGCTGCGCTCCCAGGATGCGATCACGACGGCACAAGGCGAGGTAAGCCGGGCGCGCTCCCTGCATACGGCACTTGAAGCCAACTACCGTCGCCTCCAAAAGGCGTCCGAGGAGCAACCCGGCGTCATCGCCGCGCAGGAGCTTGACAATGCGCGGTCGCAGGCGGAGGCCTCGCAGGCGCAAATCGACGCTGCGCTTTCCGGGCTTTCAGGCGCGAAACAGGGCGCGGCAGCGGCGGCGGCGGACCAGCAAAGGGTGGGCGCGCTCAAGGGCTACACCACGGTGACTGCGCCGCTCAAAGGCGTCATCATCTGGCGCTACGCCGATACAGGCGCGCTGATCCAGACCGGGACCAACTCGGAAACGCAATCGTTGCCCCTCGTCAAACTCGCACAAAGCGATCTCCTGCGCCTGCGCGTACCTGTTCCCGAGGACGCGATCCGGTATATCCATGCGGGGGACGCGATGCAGATTCATGTCGCAGCGATTGGGCAAGACTTCCCCGGCAAGGTGGTCCGGTTCGCGCGCGACCTAGACCTGACGACGCGCACGATGCAGACCGAGGTCGATGTACCGAACGGCGATCTGCGGATCACGCCGGGAATGTATGCGAACACATACCTGACGCTTGCCCATCGCGAAAATGTCCTCACCGTGCCGATCGCGGCAATTGAGGGTACGGGCGCGTCCGGCACGGCGTTTGTACTCAATGCGAAGAACCAGGTTGAGCGGCATCCGGTAAAAGCCGGATTGCGCGGGTCGTTGCTCGTTGAGATTACAGAGGGCCTCCAGCCCGGCGACCGCGTCGTGCTTGGCGGCGGCGATACCTTGAAGGACGGCGACCCGGTTACACCTCAGCTCCAGAAGGAGCCCACGAGCGACGTCATGCGCGAAGAAGGCGGCATGACCGACCCTTTCGCGGATGACTCGGACACCGGCAGCAAGGGAGGCGCGTAATGCCGAAATTCGCGCTCCGTTACCCCTTTTTCATCCTGATGTTCTCGCTCATGATCCTCCTTATCGGCGTGGCGAATGTGACGACGATGGCGGTCGATCTTTTCCCTGAGATCGACATCCCGGTTGTTGTGGTCGCGACGTTTTTCTCCGGCATGCCGCCCGCGCAGATCGAGGCCAACATCACCGATACGTTTGAGCGGTTTTTCACGCTCGGCGCGAACATCGACCACATCGAGTCGCGCTCGCTCGCCGGGGTGAGCCTGATTAAGGTTTATTTCAGGCCAGGCACGGATGCGGGGCAGGCTGTGAGCAACATCTCGAGTCTGGCGCTGGCCGACCTGCGCCGGCTGCCGCCCGGCACGCTGCCGCCGATCGTGCTCGGCATGACGGCCTCGAGCCAGCCTGTATGCCTGGTAACGCTTGAGGGCAAAGGGCTGAACGAGACGCAGCTCAAGGATTTGGCGCAGTTCCAGGTGCGCAACCAGATTGCGAATGTCCAGGGCGCGTCCGTGCCGCAGCCCTTCGGCGGGCGGTACCGGCAGATCCAGATCTACGTGGACCCGCTCAAGCTCCAGGCGCTGAACATGAGCCTGACGGACGTGGTCGATAGCGTCAACCAGTCGAACCTGATCCTGCCGGCAGGGGATGTCCGGATTGGCCTGCGGGACTTTAACATCTACGCAAACAGTCAGATTCCGAATCCGTCGGATATCAATTCCCTGCCGTTGAAATCGGTGGGCAACTCCTCCGTGCTGGTCGGCGACATAGGCCATGCCGAGGATTCGGGCGCTCTCCAAACCAATATCGTTCGCATCGACGGGCAGAAATCCGTCTACGTGCCCGTTCTGAAGCAAGCGGGCAAGAGCAACACGATTACCATCGTCAACGGTATGCGCGCGGCCGTGCAGAAGCTCGTCGATATTCCCGGCTCGCTCAAGACAGCGGTCGTGTTCGACCAGTCTGTGTTTGTGAAAGGCGCAATCCGGAACCTGCTGAAGGAGGCCGGGATCGGCTTGCTCCTCACAGGGATCATGATCCTGGTGTTTCTCGGCAGCGGGCGCGCGACCGTGGCCGCGCTCATTGCGATTCCGCTTTCCGTGCTCACTTGCCTGCTGATCGTCAACGCGCTCGGCGGAAGCGTAAACACCATGCTGCTCGGCGGGCTGGCGCTGGTGCTTTCGCGGCTGATCGACAACTCCGTGATCGTGCTCGAGAACATCTTCCGGTTTATGGAGGAGGGCGCGACGCCGGAGAAAGCCGCAGGCGAGGGCGGCTCGGAGGTCGCCTTGCCGGTGCTCGCCGCGACCGTCACCACCTCGGTCGTATTTTTCCCGGTGTTTCTGCTCGACGGCGTGAGCAAGTACCTATTTACCGATCTGGCATACGGTGTCGTTTTCTCGATCTTCGCGTCGTATGCGTTTTCGATGACGCTGGTGCCGCTGTTCTGCGCGAAGTTTATCAAGGGTCATGGGGCGGCGCATGAAGGGCAGAAACCGTCCCTTTTCCAGCGCGGGGTGCATGCTTTCAACAGGGTTTTCGCAGCCATGCTGGAGCGGTATGAAAAGCTCGCGTACCGGGTCGTTGCCAAGCCCTGGCTGGCATCCGGCGCGATGCTCGCCGGCATTGCGGTCGTGATCGCCGCGTTCGCGCCGTTGCTGGGCCGGGCTTATTTCCCGACGACCGACCCCGGACAGTTCATCGTGAATGTCAAGATGCCGAGCGGGACGCGCATCGAGGTCAGTAACCAATACATCGCCAAGGTAGAGCAGATTATCCGGCAAACCGTCGCGCCGGATGAACTCGGGATTATTGTCTCGAACATCGGTATTTCAGCGGATATTTCAGCGATATACACGTCGAACTCCGCCATGGATACAGCATTCGTCGAGGTGGCGCTCAAGGAGGACCATAAGACAAGCTCCTTTGCGTACATCGACCGAACCCGGCAGGCGCTTGCCGCGCAGCTGCCGCAGCTGCACACCTACTTCCAGACCGGCGGGCTGGTTGACTCGGTCATCAATCAGGGCCTGCCCGCGCCGCTCGACATCCAGATCAGCTCCAACAACGAGCAGGCGGCGTTTGCGCAAGCGCAGGAGCTGGCCACAAAGCTCCGCGGTCTCAGTACGGTTGCCGGTATTTACATTCCGCAAGACCTCAAATACCCGGGTCTCGCGCTCAACATCGACCGGGAACGCGCCTCGCTCATCGGCCTCACCCCCAAGAACATCGTCGACAATGTCGTAACCGCCCTTACCTCGGACTCGGTCGTAGCCCCGAGCTTTTGGATCGATCCGAAGTCCGGCAACAACTACTTCCTCGCCGTGCAGTACTCGAACAAGCAAATTGGACATATGAATATGGAGGACTTCCAGAACATCCCTTTGCGCGGCAAGGATGCCAAGACCTACACGCCCCTGCGCTCGGTTGCCTTCATCAAGCCCATCGACACGCCGACCGAAGTGGACCACTACCAGCTTCGGCGCGTGATCGACGTGTACGTGCAGCCGCGCACCGAATCGCTGACCGCGATCGACAAACAAGTGCACCAGCTTATCGGCCAGGTACCCACCGCGAATGGCATGCGCACCACCCTTCACGGTGCCAGTACCAGCATGAGCATTGCCTTCGAGCGGTTCGGGATCGGCCTCATTCTCGCGGTCGTGCTTGTGTACCTGATCCTGATGGCGCAGTTCACCTCGTTTATCGACCCATTCATCATCCTGATGGCGGTGCCGCCGGGCCTGGCTGGGGTAATTGTTCTGCTCGTTCTCACCGGCTCCACGCTCAACATCATGTCGCTGATGGGCGTGATCATGATGGTGGGCATCGTGGTCTCAAACTCGATCCTTATTGTTGAGTTCGCCGGGATTCTGCATGAGCAAGGCAAAAGCAGACTGGACGCAGTGGTGCAGTCTTGCAAGATCCGGTTGCGGCCGATCCTGATGACCTCGCTCGCCACCCTGCTCGGGTTGATCCCGCTTGCGCTCGGGCTCGAGGCGGGGAGTGAACAGTACGCGCCGCTGGCCCGCGCCATTATCGGCGGGCTGTCTGTATCCGTCGTGTTCACGGTGTTTCTGGTACCGGCCGTGTACATGCTCGTCCATGGGCGAAAAGGGGAACACGAAAAAGGTCCTCCATCGCCCGGCGCTACAAGCAATGGGGAGGCGGCTCATGCGTAAGCTCTTCCTCCTCCCTGCTGCCTTTTTCGCCGCCGGCGCACAAGCGCAAGCGCCCGTGCCGCCCGCGCCCGCGATACAGGTTTTGCCCACCCCAGCTTCGGCGCAGGCGAGCAAACCAGTCTCTGCGGCTTCGAACGCGGGAGCCCAGCCGCTTACCCGCGCGCAGGCCGAGGCAATGGCTCTACGCGACAACCCGCGCATTACGGTCAGCCACCTCCTTTCGCTCGCGCAGGAGCAGGTAGTGCGCGAAACCCGTGCCGGGGAGCTTCCACTCATCAACGGAGCCATTACGGGCGAGGAGGCGAAAGACGGCGGCCGGTTCGGCTACGGCTCACTCTCCTCCACACGGCTCATCAATCATGTTGGCGGCGGCATCGTGTTTTCGCAGCTTCTCACCGATTTCGGACGTACCCACAATCTCGTTGCCTCCTCCAAACTGCGGGTCGAGGCCCAGCGGTCGAACGAGGCCGCGACGCGGGACCAGATTCTTCTCGTCACGGACCAGGCCTTCTACAATGTGCTGCAAACGCAAGCAGTGCTCCGGGTCGCGCAGCAAACCATTGCGACCCGCCAAACGGTGCAGACGCAGATCAGCGGGCTTGCCAGGAACAATCTCCGCTCGACCCTGGATGCTTCGTTCGCCGATGTAAATGTGTCTGAAGCGCAGCTGCTGCTGCTCGACGCCGAAAACAACGCCTCGGCTGCCACGGCGACGCTTGACGACACGCTGGGCCTCGACCATGCGCAGGAGTTCACGCTCGTGGACGACGCGGGTGCGCTTCCACCGCCGCCACCCGACCTCGACATCCTGACACAGATGGCGCTGAAACAGCGCCCCGACCTCCAGGCGCTCGCCGAAACCCGCGACGCGCAGCAAAAACTGAGCCGGGCGCAGGAAGAGCAGAAGCTGCCGACCCTTTCGGCGCTCGGCACGGTGGGCGGCGACCCGGTCCGCAGCGGAAGGTATTTCCCTTCGAGCTGGGACGGCGGGATCGCCGGCAACCTCCAGATCCCTATCTTTAACGGTTTTCTTTTTTCGGCGGAATCGCAGGAAACGGCCCTGCGCGCGAAAGCGACGGATGCGGAGTCGCTCGCTTTGCGCGACTCGGTTGTCCGCGACGTCAAGACTGCCTGGATCACGGTGAACAACACATTCGCCCGCATCAACGTTTCCGCGCAGCTGCTCACGCAGGCAAACGGGGCGCTCAAGCTCGCGCAAACCCGGTACAACCTCGGTCTTGCCTCCATTGCCGAGCTAAGCCAGGCCGAGCTCGCCCAAACACAGGCGGAGATCGGCTACACGAACGCCGGCTACAGCTACCGCGCCGCTCTCGCCGCACTGCGATTCCAGACCGGGCAATGATCGCTCGTGTAAACCTTTGCACGCGTGCGCACGTCCATGGAGGCGGATGGAACAGACTATCTTTGCCGGACGGATTTTGCCCTTGCGCGAGCTGGCAGCGACCGAGCTCGACGACATCGACGCGCTGTGGGCGGTATACCGGGCCCGCATCTACCGTTACGTGCTCATTTCGTTGCGCGACCCGGACCTGGCTGAGAGCATCACGGAGGACTGCTTTCTCAAGGCGTACGCAAGCCGGCACAATTTCCGTGGCGAGTGCAGTGTTGCGACCTGGCTGACGCGCATAGCGACCAACCTGATACGCGATACGGCGCGCTCACGCAAATTCCAGTTCTGGCGCGCGGTGGACGCCACGGCTGTCGATGTACATGAAATCGCCGACCGGCTGCGCTCGCCGGGGCTTTCGCCGGAAGCTGCGCTGGGCGTGCAGCAGCAGTTACGCGAAGTGTGGGGCGCGGTTGAGAATCTGTCGGCGAAGCAGCGAAGTGTATTTATTCTGCGCTTTGTGGAAGAAATGGAGCTTGCGGAGATCGCCGCGGTCTTGAGTATGAACCTGGGCACGGTCAAGAGCCACCTGCACCGAGCGCTGGGCGCGGTGCGCGGCGCAATGGAGAAGGCATGACAGACACGCATTTGACAACTCGAGAGCAGGAAAACTGGGTACTGGGGGAGCGCACCCCGACGGCGGCGCTTCACCTGACCAGGTGCGTGGAATGCCGCACCGCGGTTTCGCGCATGGAGCAGGGCATCGCGCAATTCCGGCAGTCATCCCTGGTCTGGAGCGAGGAGTGCGCCGAAAAGCGGCTCGCGGCGGAGCTGCCCTTGCATGCAGCTCCGCGCCCAGGCGTTTTCTCGGCGCATTGGGCTCCGGGATGCGCTGCGGCCGCGCTCGCGGTTACGCTGGGCCTTATATCCCTGCATCCCCGGTCTCCGGCGGGTCCGGCGCACGGAGGGGTGCGCGCGACGACGGCGACGCTCAGCGACGACGCTTTGCTCGAAAAAATCGACCAGCAGGTTTCCGATAGTGTGCCGTGGTCGATGCAGCCGCTTGCATACTCCGCCGGGAGCGAAGGGGGGAGTACAAGGACGGATACGCCATGAAAAACGGTCTACTACGATGCTGTTTCAGCGTATTTCTGCTTGCAGGCGTTGCAACGGCGCCTACATTCGCGCAGGCAAATGGGCCGTCTCCGCAGCAGGGTTTCGGCCAGGGCGGCCCGCCTCCCGGCCACGGGCGCCCGCCCTTCGGCCGCGCTTTCCACGCCGGCCCTCCCGGGCGCTGGTGGGACAATGCCGACTTCATCCAATTATTGAGCCTTACGCCCGACCAGCAAAAACGCATGGATGCAGTTTTCCAGGCAAACCGCCCGCACCTGATCGACCTGAGCGCGACGGTGCAGAAGGAGGAGCTTGCGATGCAGCCGCTTGTCGATGCGGAGCAGCCGGACGAAACGAAGGTGCTGGCGCAGATCGACCGAGTTGCGCAAGCGCGGGCCGAGCTTGAAAAAGCCAATGCCCGGATGCTTCTCGGCTTACGGGGCGTCCTGACACCGGATCAATGGCAGAAGCTGCGCGCCAGTGAACCTCAACCCGGGGAAGGCGGCTGGCACCGCCGCGAACAAGGGCCACCGCCGAACAACTAGGCTAGTTATAGCGGCAGGCGAGTCGCGGCAGCAGGTCAAGGTCGAGCAGCTCGATCTCTGGGGTCAGGTGTTCCGGACGCACCGGTTCCTCCCGGAGCAGGGCTGTGCTCAGATATTTTTTATTGTCATCCGGGAAGACGGTTGCAACCACCGCATCGGCGTGGCCGAGGCGCTCCGACGCCATGACAGCGGCCAAGAAGTTGCACCCGGACGAAATGCCAAGCCCAAGCCCGAGGGTGGAGGCCAGTTTGCGCGCCATCAGGATCGAGTCGCCATCGGAAACGGCCAGAACACCGTCGAGCTCATCGAGTTGCACGATCGCCGGGATGAACTCATCGGAAATTCCTTGAATCCTGTGTGAGCCGACCTTGTAGCCGGTCGTCATCGTCGGCGACTCGGCCGGCTCCACACCCCACACCCGCGCCTTGCCCCGCAGCGCCCGCGCAAAGCCCATTGCCGTGCCGCCCGTGCCCACTCCGGCAACAAAGGCATCAAGCTCCAATCCATGCGCTTCCAGTTGCGCCAACAGCTCTTGCGCGGTGCCGAACCGATGCGCGTCTATGTTGGCCGCGTTTTCAAACTGCCGGGGCAAGAATACGCTCGCATCCGCGGCGGCCATGGCTTCCGTCCTACGGATTGAGCCGAGAAACCCACCCTCCTCGCGTGAAACGAGGCAGATTTCGGCACCGTAGGAGCGCAGAAGGTCGCGCCGCTCCTGGCTCATCCAGTCCGGCATGCAGATATGGACCGGGTGCCCGAGCGCCCGGCCCAGTGCGGCGAAGGCAATGCCGGCGTTGCCGCTCGTCGCTTCGGCCAGGGTGTCGCCGGGGCGCAGCGTGCTGCTCGCGTACGCTGTCCGCAGCACATGGAGCGCCATGCGGTCCTTTATGGAGCCGGTCAGGTTCAGGTGCTCGGCCTTGGCGTACACCTGCTCCACGCGCCCACGAAAACTATAGGTGATTGCAAACACCGGAGTGTTTCCGATTGCCTCACCGAGCGCCCGGAGCCGCCGCTGGGCTGGGCAGGCGACCGGTGGCGGGGACAGCGAGGGGACGGCGGAGAAGGCAAGAGCACCATGCATGCACTTCAGCTTAGGCGGCAGATCGCGTTTCACACAGGAAGGATCGCAGCTATTCCCGAGGATTCAGTTACGATCGTTTGGTCAAACGCTACTTACGCCTTTGCCGGCCTTTATGTCAGAAATTCTCGATACCCTTGATCGAAAAATCCTCGGTGAGCTGCAGGTCAATGCTCGCCTGTCCTTTGCCGAACTTGGCCGGCGCGTTTCGCTTTCCACCCCTGCTATCGCCGAGCGGGTCCGGCGTCTTGAAGATTCAGGCGTGATCACCCGTTATGTCGCGCTTGTCGACCCAGCGAAGGTCGGCTTGCCCGTGCGGGCTTTTATCAAGATCACCGTGCCCGGCGACCGGCTGCCGCACTTCAACACCTTGGCGCAGCGCGTGCCGGAGGTGCGGGAGTGCCATCGTGTCACCGGGGCTGAAAGCTACATTCTTCAGGTCGCCGTGCGGGATTTGCCGCACCTGGAAGCAGTGATCGACTCGCTCACACCGTATGTCGCGACGAACACCTCCATGGTGCTCGCCTCGCCCGTTGCGTGGAACCCGGTCGTGCCTGCTTCCAGCCTCAAACGTTGAGGAGCTACTGGCCTGCGCTTGAGCCCGCCTCGCTCGCATACAGGAGCTTGGCCCGACCGCCCACAACGCTGTAAAGCGCAAACTGTCGCGCGCTTGCCGGGCTTTCGAGTGTCGCCGAGGTTTCCCGGCTGAACAGGAGCTCCGCCCGGTGGTCGCCGTCCGCATCCACGGCGTCGATCAAGCGCAGGGCGGGGGTTTCGGCCAGCAGTTCCCCGCGCGTGGTTTGCGAAAATACGACTTGGGGCCTGCCGTAAAAGTCCGGCTGTGCAATCACGGTGACATACCGACGCGCCGGGCCCTCGGCTGCCGTGTGTGCAGAGTAGATATAAGTGGCACCCCCGCCGTAGCTCAGCTCCAGCGCGGTCATTTGCGGGTCCTGGAACGGGTCGGTCGCAGGAGGGGCAGTGTCGGCCCGCTTGCGTATGGCCGTCCCTTTTGTGCCGGATCTCGTTCCGGATCTCGCGCCGGGCCCAAAGCCGGCCTGCGCCGCAGCGGCAGCTTGCCTCAAAGCCGCATCGCTCTTCGCAGCTGGGCCAAAGGTCGCCTGCGCCGCGCTCGCGAGTGCCCGTAGCGCGAGGGCGTGCATGGCGGTTTGCGCGTCTGCCTGCGCCTGCGGGGTGGGCCACGCGTATGCGTAGGGGTGGGGCTCTCCTGTATCCGTATCGGAAACGGCGACCGCGTCAGCGATCGTCCCCAGTGCAGTCGCTCCTGGCGAGGTTACCCCCGCGCTCGCCTTGTCTTCAAGCAGCGCCGGTTGTACCCGTGCGTTATCGTCTTCGCTCGCCCCATAGCGCAGGTGGGGCCGATCGGGGTCAGGCGCGGTTACGGTGGCTGCTGTTGAATCCGCGTGCCGGTGGAGTGTAGGTCTGTCGGGGTCCGGCGCGGCCCCGGCTGCGCTCGTTCCGCTGCTGTGCAGGGTTGGCCGGTCCGGGTCGGGCTCCGCGCTCGTTCCGGACTCGCTCGTGTCTTTGCGGTGCAATGTCGGCTGGTTGGGGTCTCCCTGACTCGTGCCGCTGTCCGGCGTGTCCCGCCGGTGCAGCGTCGGGCCATTGTCACTTGCGGATGGTGCCGGTGTGGACGGGGCCGTCGTGCTTCCGGAGTCTGCCTTACGGTGCAATGTCGGCCTGTCCTCCGTACCGGCGGGCGTGTCCTGCCCGGCCTTGCCTTTACCGGACCCGCCCGTCAGCACTGGCAACTTTTTGGAGGGCTTCAACTTGGCTATAGGCGGTGGGGGCGCTTCAGACTGGAACCTCCCCAGCCCGACCCAGCCCCCCTCGGTCAGCTTTGCCGCCGAACTTACGTTGAACAGACCCGCCGGGATGCCGCCTTTTTGCAACTCATACTGCGTCCCCGGTGCGATGGCGAGGGGCTCCGGCCGCGCCAGATAAAGGCCGCCAGGCTGGTACTGAACTCCGTCCCACACTACAACCGGCACCAAACGGCTCGCGTTCGGCTTGGCCAGCGCGCCTGTGTACTCGTAGACGGCGGTCGCCCGCAGCACGGTTTTCTTTTCCGCGCCGCCTACCTTGCCCGAGTACTGGGCCTGCGCCGCGAGCGCAGGGAGGAAGAAAGCCAAAATGTGTTTCCGCATCTTCATCTGTCACTTGCTTGGACGCGCGACCCTTGCCTCGCGACACGCGTGGCCGGCGTTTACGATGGAATGCGAATCAAAGGAGCTTCCATGATCGAGCTGCACAGCCCCGTTCCCGACTTTACGCTGCACGACGACCAGGATCACGCCCGCTCGCTTTCCGAGTTTCGCGGCAAGCCTGTCGTACTGTTCTTTTATCCCAAGGCCGATACGCCGGGCTGCACGATCGAGGCTTGCGGCTTTCGCGACACGTTTGCGCGCCTTGGGGAGGCGGGCGTGGTCGTGCTCGGCATCTCGCGGGACACCCCGAAAGCGCAGGCCAAGTGGAAGGCGAAGTACGAGCTGCCATACACGCTGCTGGCCGATACCGAGGCCGAGGTGTGTAACCTTTTCGGCGTGCTTAAGGAGAAAAACATGTACGGCAAAAAGGTGAAGGGGATCGAACGGTCTACCTTTCTGATCGCCATGGATGGCACCCTGGCGCAGGTATGGGAGAAGGTCAAGCCCGAAGGCCACGCTGAGGCTGTTTTGGCTGCGGTAAAGGCCGCTTAGCGTGTGACTTTCTGTAGTGTTCTATGTGAATTGTGGTGTTCTGTGTGAATAACGACCCGCTGCCGCGCTCGTCCTTGCTAGCCGGGCCGGAGATCGTCGCTCGCGCGCTGCTCGGCAAGCGTTTGCTGCGCTATGTTGAAGGCGAATGGCTTGTAGGGCGCATCGTCGAGACCGAGGCGTATTTCGGCACGGACGACCCCGCGGCTCACGCCTATGCCGGACGAACGGCGCGCAATGCTGTGCTGTGGGGGCCGCCGGGACACGCGTATGTGTACTTCATCTACGGCATGCATGCGTGCCTGAACGTGAGCTGCGAGCCGGAAGGCGTCGCGGGCTGCGTGTTGATTCGTGCGCTCGAGCCGCTTGCCGGGTTGGCTACTATGGCCACGCTGCGTGGCCTGCCTGCAGGCGCCTCGCCGAAGCTGCTGACGAGCGGCCCCGGACGGCTCTGCCGGGCACTCGGGATTACCCGCGAGCAGTGCAACGGGCGCGATCTACTCGACCTTGCGAGCGATCTCCAGCTCCTCGACGCCGAAGACGGTTTTTTGACCGGCAAGGTGGCGGTCACGCCGCGTATCGGCATTACCAAAGCGGCTGACCGACCCCTGCGTTTCCTGCTCGCCGGGAATGGCTGTGTCTCCGGCCCGCGGCTTAGGCCGGCGTGAGCAGGACGTTATCGATCAGCCGGGTCGACCCGACCCAACCCGCGACGGCCAGCAACGCCGCCCTTGCAGGTTCGAGTTTGAAAACAGGCAGCAATGTGTCCGGATCCACGAGCGCCAGGTAATCGAGCTCGAAACCCGGCTCCTGGGCTAGTACCGTGCGTGCGGCATGGAGCAAAGGCTCCGCTTGGGAAACACCTCGATGCGCCAAAGACTCCCCTGCCCGGAGCGCCCGCGACAACAGGAGGGCGCGGGCTCGTTCTTCCGGGGACAGGTACCGATTGCGCGAGCTCAGCGCCAGGCCGTCCTGCTCGCGGACTGTGGGGCACACCACCATCTCAACCGGGAACGCCAGGTCCCGTACCACTTGCCGCAATACCGCCACCTGCGCCGCATCCTTTTGGCCGAAATACGCTCGGTCCGGCGTAAAAATTTGGAACAACTTAGCAACCACTGTCGCCACACCCACAAAGTGCCCCGGGCGCGACACTCCATCGAGCCGCGTGCCCACCGGACCGGGATCGACCGCGGTGGCGAATCCATCGGGATAGATCTGCGCAGGTTCCGGCGCGAAGACGACTTCTACCCCGTGCTCTTCAAGCAGCGCGCAATCCGCCTCAAAGGTGCGGGGGTAGCGTGCCAGGTCCTCCTTTGGACCAAACTGCATGGGATTTACAAAGATCGAAACGGCGACACGCTCGTTTGCCGCCCGTGCGGCGTGCACTAGCGAAAGATGCCCCGCGTGGAGGGCCCCCATGGTCGGTACCAAACCAACCGACCCGCCGTGCCGCCATGCGCGTACTTCCGCAATGGTGCGGGCTATGTTCATTTGCCAAGGCCGCCCACGCGGGTGTTTGGGGCCGTGTTTGAAAACACGGCCGCTTCATGGCGGGTATTTTCTTTCGTTTCGGTACGATCCCACTCCACTTTGGCATCGGCCGGGAGATGGTAGCTTTCCTTTTCCGCCGGGAATCGCCCTTCCCGCACGTCTGCCGCGTAGCCTTCGATCGCCTCGCGCATTATCGCGCCCACATCCGCGTACCGCCGCACAAACTTTGCCGGGGGCGCGAAGGTCAGCGACAAAAGGTCGTGGAGCACCAGGATTTGCCCATCGCACTCCGGCCCGGCACCGATGCCGATCACCGGCACCCGCAGGCTGCGCGTCACGCGTGCAGCCACTTCCCGTGGAACGCCTTCAAGCACGAGCGCAGCGACCCCGGCGCCCTCCATCGCGAGCGCGTCGGCGAGCAACGCCTCGGCTGTTTCCACCGTTTTGGCTTGTACCTTGTACCCGCCCGTCCGGTTGACACCTTGCGGCAGCAAACCGAGATGACCGACTACCGGGATTTCTGCCCCGGAAAGCCGGTTCGCCAAAGACGGGCGAGCGCCTTCGATCTTGACCGCATCGGCGCCGCTTTCCTTCACAAACCGGGTCGCGTTGCGCACCGCTTCTGTTTCGTCGGCATGGTATGTGCCGAAAGGCATGTCCGCGACCAGCAGCGCCCGCCGCACACCGCGGCGTGCGGCCCGGGTATGGTGCAGCATCTCGTCAAGGGTCACGGGCAGCGTCGAATCGTACCCCAACACAGCCATCCCGAGGGTGTCGCCCACAAGTAACAGGTCAATCCCGGCCTCATCCGCGATGCGGGCAGTCGGATAGTCATAGGCCGTCAATGCCGTAATGGGCTCTCCGGCCTGCTTTTTACCTGCAAGCGAAGGGAGGGTGACCTTCGCGGCTGGTATTGCGCGTTCAGGTTCGCGAGAAGCAGTCAGACTCATGCGCAAGCTCCACGGCGCTCCAAGCAACGGGAGGCAGCCTCGTGTGCTTTCAGGGTATCGCGCAAACGGGGTGGGAGCTCAGGCGATGCGTGCGAGGGGCGCGAAGTGCTCTCGCCCATGCACGGGCCGCAGGATGCGGTCGAGCAGCATTTCCCGCTCGGCCGCGCTGTTGACGAAATCGATCGCCGAAGTATCGACCACAAGCAGCCGGCTGTCCATGTAGCGCGCGAAGAAGTGCTCGTATGCCTCGCAAACCTGGCCGACATAGGCATCGCTCATGCCTCCTTCCGCCGCAAAACCCTTGCGCCGCCGCCGCTCCTCGAGCACCGCCGGCTTGGCCTGTAGATACACCACCAGGTCCGGCCGGTAATCGACTCGCTCCGCCGCGTACATCTCCTTGTAGATGCCAAGCTCAGAATCGGACAGGTTCAGGAACGCGAACAGCTTATCCTTTTCAAGCATGTAATCCGAAACCACGGGTCCGCCGATCTCAGCCGCTGCCCGCAGCTGCGCCACGCGCTCGCGCAGGAACCAAGTCTGTGTTGCGAACGCCATACCCGGCTCCCCAGCATAAAAACGCTCGAGGAACGGATTGTTTTCCGGTTCAGCCACGTGCGCCGCGCCCAGCCGCTCGGCGAGCAGCCGGGCCAGGGTCGACTTGCCCACTCGCACCGGGCCTTCCACGGCGATCCGCATGGGGTATGGCGCGAGGTCGGGCTCCAAGGTTGAACGCATAACCGGCTTACGTTCCGGCTCGACTGCGAACAGCAGACGCTGCGACTCATGGGTGCGGATTGAACCTGCGGAGGCTTTAGGCACGGGGAAGACTCGCTTTCTTTTCCGTTTCGTGTAAAAAGTGGATGCAGCTTGCACCTGTTGCGAAATCGGCCATAGGCGAATAATAGGCGAAACTTGAGCGTGCGCACAGCTTTATTTTTGATGAGGTGGAACATCGGCTTGCAACAGCGACCGACTACACTGGAATGCATGAGTTGGGTACCGGAAACAGCCGGCGCGGGCGCGGCACTTGCAGCGCTTGCCGGAGGATGGCAGCGCTCGCAGTGGTGCACCTCACAAGTTTGGGGCAAGACACTGGTGGACGGTCCACAGCCGCGCGAACTGGCTTTGACGTTCGACGATGGCCCGAACGATCGCTACACGCAGGAGATCCTTGAAAAGCTTTCCGTCGCGAAGGCTCGCGCGACATTTTTCCTCATCGGCAGCTATGCCCGCCAGCTACCCTGGCTGGTGCGCCAAATCGCGGATGCGGGCCACGTGATCGGCAATCATTCCCTTTCGCACAAAAACCTCCTGTACATGAGCGGCGATGCGATCCGCGCCGACCTTCGCGAGTGCTCGACCATTCTTGAAGACATCATTGGGAAGCCGGTGCAGTATTTTCGTCCGCCTTACGGCAAGCGCCGCCCTACCGTGATGCGCGTCGCGCGCGAGCTCGGCATGCAAACCGTGATGTGGAACAGCATGGGCTTTGATTGGCGCCCCGGTCAGCCGCCCAAGCAGATCATGAAGTCCGTAGAGCGGTATGTTCGCGCAAACCGGAAAGCCGGCAAGGGTTCAACGATTCTGCTCCACGACGGCGGCCCTCATGCGATCAACACAGAACGCGGCCGGACTGTGCAGGCGCTCGGCTTCCTGCTCGAACGCGGGCCGGCGGCGAATTATCGATTTGTCGGCGTCGATGAGTGGTGGGGTGGAGAGGCGAGGGTTAAGGCAGAAGGGTGAACTGCCCCGTACCCCTTAGAATCAAACGATGGCACACACCGTACATTGCGCACGCTACAAGCAGGAGATGGAAGGGCTCGACGAGCCGCCGTTCGATAGCGACTTCGGCCACAAGGTTTATAACAACGTGTCAAAAAAAGCCTGGGGCGAGTGGGTCGAGCATCAAAAGATGCTTCTCAACGAGTACCGTCTCCAGCCATGGACTCCGCAAGCCCAGGAGTTCCTGGTGGAACAGATGGAGCACTATTTTTTCGGCGAAGGCTCCGGCCTGCCGCAGGATTACGTTCCGCCGACACGCTAGAAGCAGCCTTGCCGCAGCTGTGCATCGAAGAGAAATCGTTTCCGCTGCTTTTGCTTTAGAGCCGGATGGATCCCGCCAGCGGCGAGAATTCTTTAAGAGCTCTGGTACACTCTGGAGAAAGAAGCCCCTGTCGGGACGTGGCTCAGCCTGGTAGAGCACTCGCTTGGGGTGCGAGGGGTCGGCAGTTCAAATCTGCCCGTCCCGACCAATTTTTGGCAGTGCGGCTTCTTTCCTCAACCTCTACAAAGCTCCCTTATCGTCTTCGGTAACTTTCTGGCCCTCCTTGGGCGAGATTTGCCCGATGCCGCGCAGGTATTTCGCATAAGCACGGCTCGCGTACACCCGGGCCCGGCACTTGCGGCACCGCACGGGGTAGCGCAGAAGCAGCATTTGAAGGCGGTCTTCCGGGCGGGGACGCGAAAGCTGGAACTTCGTCGACCAGCACGAAGGGCAGTGCAGGACGGGAATAATGTCGGTGGCCAAACGGTCCCTCCCGGATCGGTGACGTTGGTGCTCTTGCCTTCACTATCTTAATGCGGTCGGGCCGCTTGGTCGTTTACCGTAGTTCTTACCGGTTTCGAAAGGTCCCGATGGTCTGGAACGTAACTTTTACCTGCGATATCTGCGGCAAGCATAAAGGAGAGGCAAACCACTGGTGGATGGCCAGCTTTGGGAGCGGCGCCGAAACCCAAAGCGCATCGCCGGGGGACAACCGCTTCACGCTTAGGCGGTGGTCTCGCGCTGAAAGCCAGAACGAAGACATGTACCACCTGTGCGGCCAGCGCTGCGCCTTGCAAGCCACAGAGCGTTTCATGACGGAAGGGGCGATCGACACCATGTAGTACTCCGGCTTCCCTGTGGATATTTCCGGCATCTTTCTTGCTTACCTCGGGTTGATACAGGCGTCACACCATCTCGATACAGCGGATTGGCCGGTTTCCGACCGCCGCTCCAGAGGAGCAGCCTTCCCATGTCCGCAGCCGATTCCTACGCGCTTCCATCCGCCGCAGTTCCCGCTGCACGTCCGGCAGCCAGGCCGGCGGCCTCGCTCGCCGACGAAGCGAGCCGTGAAGCCGAAGTTCTGCTCATCCGCGAGGCACAGGCCGGCTCACGCGCTGCCTTTGACGCGCTTGTACGCCAATACGACGGCGCTGTACTCCGGCTCGCACTCCGCCTTACTGGTTCTGAGCAGGATGCTCAAGATATTCACCAGGAAGCTTTCCTCAAGGCCTACCGCTATCTCGGCAACTTCCGGTTTGAGTGCTCCTTTTACACCTGGATTTACCGCATTGCGACCAATCTATGCTTGGATCATCTGCGCCGCCGCAAGTCGCGACGGGAGGAGCAGTCCGTCGTCGTCGACGGCCGCGGCGAGGAGATGGACCTGCTCAGCAATGTTTCCGACGACCGTTCGGGCGCGAATCCCGCGCGTGAGCTCGAGCGTAAGTTCCTGGGGGAGAAAATCCAGGAAGCGCTCGGGCAGCTCACGCCGCGGGAGCGCATGGTTTTCGAGCTAAAGCACAACCAGGGACTCAAGCTGCGTGCGATCGGCGAAATGTTGCAAACCACCGAGGAAACCGCGAAAAACACTTTATTCCGTGCCACACGGAAGCTTCGGCTCCGCCTGGCTTCGCTACACTCGTAAAAACTGAAGTGACGCAGCGTTAGCCGTGACACAACGGCGGCGCATGGAAGTCAAAAAGAAGTGTCTTTTTTGGAGGAGCTTGTGAAACAGAGTGGGGATGCCCCTGGAGGGATGACCTGCGAAATGGCCCAGCGCGCTATCGCTCTTGCTGCCCTTGCGCATGGGGAGCCGGAGATGGGTGCAATCGTTTCGCGCAAGCCGGTCAGCGATGCGGAACTGCTCGCCGCTGCTTTTCCCGAGGCCGATCGGCAAGCACAGCCCGAACCTGCCGCGCTTGCCGAGCATCTTGGGTTTTGCCGGGCCTGCCAGGCAGAAATGGCCGCAACCACCGCCTTCTTCCGCGCTTTGGCGAGCGAAAACGGGCCTGAGCCTTCCCCTACTTTACTGGCCCGGGCGCGTATGCAACTGGATGCAACTCTGGACACTTGCGAGCGAGCCAGCTTTTTCACCCGCTTTTCCCAGCAGCTCGCATTCACGGCAGGCCGCCTTCGCGCCGCCCCCAGTCTGTGCTCCGGGCTACTGATTTTAGGCCTGCTGGCGGGCGGGTACGGTGGCTACCGTGCCGGACGCTCAGCGCATATGTCCGAGCAAACCGCCTTGCTCCTTGCCCCGCCCCCGCCCGAGGTTCCCTCCGTTGTGGCCGATGTCAGCTCTATCCTGCAGAACCCGGAAACCGGGCTGGTCGAGGTGCGCTACGACCGCCTCGTGCCCGACATGCTTACCGCTCCGGCTGACGACCCGTCCATTCGCGAACTGCTGATGGCGGCGACCGGCAACGGGGTGAACCCGCAGGTCCGCAATGCTTCCGTGAGCCTTCTTGCTTCTCCCTGCGGACCCGGCGCGCCTTGTGGGGACACTCCCGCGCGCAATGCCCTGCTCCATGCCCTTGAAACCGACAAGGCGCCCGAGGTTCGCCGAGAAGCGCTCGCAGGGCTGCAGCCCTTTGTCAGCGAGGATTTGGAGGTCCGCGATGCGGTCCTGGGTGCGCTCATGGAGGACCCCAGCGCTGCCGTGCGCATTGCCGCCGTGCGCATCCTGGAGCCGGTCGAGGTCGATTCAAGTGTCCGTCAGGTGCTGCACACAGTGGCTTTCCGCGACGGTGACCCGCGCATCCGCTCCGCCTCCCTCGCCGCGCTTAAAGCTGTGCCGCAACTCCAGTAACCTTCACACGTTCAGCCTGTTTCCTGCGTCCAACCATCGGCTCCACCCCGCAGGAGCCCCCGAGGAGCCCCATCCACGTTTGAGCACCCGCCGCCATCCCACTGCGCTGCAAGCTTCCATGAGGGGGCTTTGTTTTCTCGCTGCGGGCCTCCTAATTGCATGGTCCTGTAGCGCCCATGCGATGAAAGCACCTCCTTCGCAGACGGGGGAAGCCGCGCGCCTCAAGCGGCCCGGCTATCTCGGCGTAAGCCTGCGGGACCTGGACACAGCGGAGGCGACGCGCCTGCGCATCCCGCTGAGCAGCCGCGGCAACCACGAGCCGACCGGTGCCATGATCGTTACCGTGGACCGCGACGCACCCGCCTGGACCTCGGGCCTGCGCCCCGGGGACGTCGTCGTCGAACTCAATGCGCAGCCCGTGGACGGCGTCGAGGACCTGCGGCGGCGTTTGCGCGAGTGCCCCGCCGGCGACATCGTCACGCTCCGGATTCGCCGCCGGGAAGAAGAGCGCAGCTTTGCCGTTCCCCTGGGCGACCAGGATGCAATCGCGCAAAATGCTTTGAACCAGCATCTGCATCCCGCTGGCAGCGGAAATTTCCCCGGCGGTTTCGGCTGGGCCGCTTCGGGGCCGCCTTTGTTTACGCCGCCGGCTCCGGCTCCGAACCGCGGGGTTGCGTCCACGCTTTTTGACGCCCTCATCCCCGGCTCCACATACACAGGGCTGGAGGTGGACCCGCTTAGTCCCCAGCTCGCTTCATTTTTCGGAATACAAACCAGGGGAGGCTTGCTGGTCACCTCCGTCAGCGCAGATTCGCCTGCCGCCCTCGCCGGACTGACCGCGGGCGACGTGATCCTGCGCGCGGCCAACAGGCCCGTGAACAGTCGAAGCGCCCTTGCCCGCGCTCTCAGGGGCGGCAAGGGCAACCCTGTCCCGCTCGCCATCATGCGCAACCACCAGGAGGTCGTCCTGAGCCTTTTACCCGGCAAACGTAAAAAGCTGTAAAGCAGGCCCGACCAGCAGGGCAAGCGGCGTTATGGCACGGTAAGAGGGACCTCAAGAGCGCCTATGCGCATGCTTTCCATGTCGCGCACAAGCACGCGCAGCGCGAACTGTCCCGCAGGCAAGTCGAGCTCCTGGTGAACGGGGACGCCAAGTCGCAAGATATCCGCATATTCTGCCGCGGGCAGCCCGAGATTTACGGTCTGATCCACCGCATTGACACGCTTGCCGGTCAGATCATAGGCCAATGCGACAAACTCCACCTTGGCGTGCTCCTTTCCATCCGGACCGCCGGTAAACGTGAGGGCATGGCCGGGGATGCCGTACTCGACGGCATAGCGCTTGAGCGGGGCTTCGGCGCCCAGCGAGCTCGACGCGTTTTTCTCCGGAGCGCCCTTTTCCGCAGCGCTACCTGCTGTATTTGTTGCCGGGACCACGCGCACTTTGAAGAGGATTTCTGAAATCGGCGGCGCTCCGAAATCAACCGCCGACTGCAGCGTGTTTTGCCGATCGACCTCGTTGCGCTCCGCCTTTTGGGGGTCGTCGGCGTAGTACGCGCGCCTGTAGGCTGTCTGGTATTTTCCGTCAACAATTACCTTAAGCCGGTGCAGAGCTCCGTCGTACTGCTTCAAATTCGGCGCATACCCGATCGTGTAATAGCTGGAGCCGTTGTCGACCGCTTCCGTCACGGCCTGCGCGAGCCCGTTGGTGTCGATGAACGCCTTGCCGCCGGTCTGCTCGGCGATCAGCTTCATGCTCGCGTGCTCCTGGGTCGTTTGCGCCTGAAAGTCTTTATTCGCTTCTCCGATCTTGCTTTCACCCGGCGCGGTGGTGCTCAGAGTGGGGGAAGGATCGCCCGCGAGCGGGTCTCCAGGTGCACCAAAACTTCGGGGAATGATATTGCCGGCGGCGCTTGCGCTGGGCGTGCCGGAAATCCCGCGTGCATCCACCGGGTACACCGCAATGCGCGCGGCTGAAAGCAAGTCATCGGTCTCCCGTAGCTTGTCCGCATATTCGCGGGTCGCTCGAAATGGGTTCCCTAGTTTCGAATCCGGCTGGATAGAAAGCGGGAACCCGCCCGAAAACCACATCAGGTTCTTGCGTTCGGGGATTGGGCGCAGGTAGCGCGCAAGCTCCTGCAACGCCCCAAGAGTTATGCGCACGCGGGTGTCGGTATCCAAGGCAGTGTTGTCGGCCTCGAACTGCTGTAGCACAGCCCTGGGAAACGCATGGGCGCCCGCCGCGGCAGCCTGCTTTACTACTTCCTCGTTCTCTTGTGGACTCTGCTGGAGCACTGAGGTTTGCGCGCTGTTCTTCACACGCAAAGTCTCAGCCAGCCTCCCCGCATCTGTCGTGAATCCCTGCAGTAACCTGAGCCGCGAGGCCAAGGTAAACACAGCGATCCGCGTACCCGGCGGCACGGTGCGAAGGTAATTCAGCATCTGCTCGCGGACCTGGGCCCCGTTCGTGGCCGGGGTGTTCAATGCGTCCAGCAGGAGCACGTCGGCTGCGCTGCCCACGTTGTACGACAACACATTGCTGAAGACGTTTGGATCAAGACTGGAAGCTGCTTTCACTGCCGGCGCATCCGTTGGCTGGTGCTCCTCGAAAACAGTGGGGGTGATTGGCTGGCCATTGTCAAAGACGTGAAAGCTGTTCTTGCCTAGCCCATGGATAGGCGCGTTCTTCGAGGTCACAACGACGTCGAGCAGCACAAGGTTTGCCTGCGTCCGGATCACAGGCATGGGCTGGTCTTTCGTTTGGGAGTTTTGCGAAGCAGGAGCGGGGCCGGACTGCTGCGCTCCACTTGAGGCGGCAAAGGCCAGAAAAAGAGCGGCAAAGCATCGAAACCGCGCAGACATAGACACTTCGGCAGAACCTCCGGCGGCGTTGCAGTCGAATTTATGGATTGCAAGAAGCCAGTACAGCAATTGCATCGTACCGGGAACAACTGTCGATGTGCTTGCGGGCAGATCCCGAAACCCGGTTATGCAGGTCCAACCGTGTCCATGGCTGAAGGTGACCCCAGATGCGGGCCTTTCTTCCGGGCGGTACGGCATTGCCTTTATGCCTCAAGATCCAAATCTACTGCCTGATACCGTGTACGACTTCGCCCCGTGGAAGCCAAAAAGTAGCTTGGCTTCGAGTGAACCGGTGTGCAGGGGATCTTGCGTCAGCCCATGCCGGGTTCTTTCAACGCGTCCGGTTTAAGGCGGGGAACACCGATACCGCCTGTGTTCCAATACTAGAGATGGTCGCGCAAGCTGAAATCTCACAGCCCCTTCAAGCCTTCCGCACGGGTGGTGTTCCCCGCCCGAAGCACCCGCTCCGCCGTCGATGGAAGGTGATCACCCGCCGCATCCGCGAGCTCGCTACCGTAGGTTATGCGCTTCTTTCGACCCGCCACCCCGTCATGGCGCAGATCGTCCCGGCGCGGTTCTGCAACCTGAGCTGCACCTACTGCAATGAGTACGACAAGGTATCAGAACCCACGCCGCTGCCCGAGATGCTGCGCCGCATCGACGCGCTCGCGCGGCTTGGGACTTCCATCATCACCATCTCGGGCGGGGAGCCGCTGACCCATCCGGAGCTCGACCAAGTCATCGCGCGCATCCGCCGGCACGGTCGCATTGCCGGCATGATCACAAACGGCTACCTACTCATGCCCGAGCGCATCGAGCGCTTAAACCGCGCGGGCCTGGACCACATGCAAATCTCGATCGACAATGTCATGCCGGACGAGACCAGCAAAAAGAGCCTGAGAGTGCTCGACCGCAAGCTGGAAATGCTGCGCGCGTACGCCGACTTCCACGTTAATATCAACTCGGTCGTCGGCGGCGGCATCGCCAATCCTCAGGACGCAATTACTATCGGGCGGCGCGCGCTTGAGCTCGGCTTTACCTCGACGATCGGCATCATCCACGACGGCGGCGGGCAGCTTAAGCCCCTGGGCGGCGAGGAGCGGCGAGTGTGGGCGGAGATGCGCGGCTGGAAAAAGACCAATTACTCCAAGTTCAATAAGTTCCAGGAAGCCATTGCCAACGCGGAGCCGAACGACTGGCGCTGCCGCGCGGGCGCGCGCTACTTGTATATCTGCGAGAACGGGCTGGTGCATTACTGCTCGCAGAAGCGTGGCAACCCGGGCGTTCCCGTGGCTGAGTATACGAAAGCCGCCCTGCGCCGCGAGTTTACGCACGCGAAAAGTTGTGCCCCACATTGCACGGTTTCCTGCGTGCACCAGATCTCGTATATCGACCACTGGCGCGCCCCGCAGGGTCGCGCCAGTGCGCCGGGGTCGGCCGAGGGCTTGGTCAATATCGAGCTGTAACGCTTCCCTCCTCCGGCAAGGGAGCATTTTCCTCGAATCCCTTTGAAGTGCAATTCCATGAGCAAGTTGCACAAGGACCTGCAACGCGAGTTGATTGCGCTCCCATAAGGAACATTTCTACCGGCTATCACGAAATCCCATACTGCTTCACCTGGAAGTTTCCACATGGTAGGCTGCCTCCAGTGCAATCCAGCCAGCAGCCCACCCCTGGTCGCCCGCTCCCGCGGGTCTGCTGAAAGTTGCGCATTTCACATCGGCCTGCTGCCCCGTACGCATAAACCAGCAGCGATGGAACTTGCAGGTATTTAGGAGGACCACCCAGATGAGGCAGTTTCGCTTTTTTCGCAACAACACGCCCCACCACGCGATCATCGCCTTGGCCGGGTTCACGCTTGCTGCCGCACCCTTGGCCTTCGCGCAGGTTGACACTGGCTCCATCAACGGCACCGTGACCGACTCCTCCGGCGCCGTTGTTGGGAACGCGCAGATCACTGAGCGCAATGTAGGCACGAACGCCACGCGCACCATCACCAGCACAGGCAATGGCGCTTACAATTTCACCAGCCTTTCCGCAGCGACTTACGAAATTACAGTCAGCGCGCCCGGCTTTCAAAGCCTGGTACAGCAGGTTGAGGTGACAGTGGGCGGACACGCTTCGCTCGATGCCAAGTTGATTGTCGGGCAGGGCTCAGAAAAGGTAACAGTCACGGCAGCCTCCGGGGGCGCGGAAGTGAACACGGATTCGCAAGAGCTTTCGCAGATTATCGGGACCGAGCAGGTTGCGGAATTGCCTTCGCTTACGCGGAATCCATACGACTTCGTGGCCATTTCGGGCAATGTAAGCAATGGCGACAACTCCCAAGGACACGCACAAAACTCAAACCAGCGAGGTGTAAGTTACGGACTGAACGGCCAGCGCTCCACCGGCACCGATATCTTGCTGGACGGCGTCGAGAATTTCGATTTATTCAATGACATCTATGGGCAGTACGTTCCGATCGACACCGTGCAGGAATATCGGGTTATCACCGACAACTTCCCCGCGCAGTACGGCAATGCGTCGGGCGGGGTGGTGAACGTCATTACCAAGGCGGGTACCAACAGCTTCCACGGTGGAGCCTGGGAGTTCAACCGGCTATCGAACTACACAGCGAACACCTATGATAACGCCGTGAATGGAGCGCCGAAAGGCATTTATACCCGCAACCAATTCGGCTTCGATTTCGGCGGCCCCATCAAGAAGGACAAGCTTTTCTTTTATGAAGGCACCGAGTGGCTGCGCGTCCGGTCCTCCGCCAATCAGTTCGCATTTGTTCCCGATCCAGCATTCATTCGGGCGGCGAGCCCCAATACACAAGCTTACTTTGCCCAGTACGGTCAAAATGTCACCGGCCGTGTTACCAATGTGCTGACCACGGACCAGTTGGCCGCGCAGTACAAGCAGACTGGGACCGCGCTTGCCGGCCTGCCGGCCGGCACTCCAGCGCTCGACCAGGTTTCCTACAGCGCGCCGACGGACGCGGGCGGGGGCGCGCCGGGGAATCAGTATTATCTCAACAGTCGCGTCGACTACAATTTAAGCCAGAAGACGACCACTTATGCGCGGTATGCACTTTGGAAATACAACTACCAGAATGGATTCGTTTTCTCCTCGCCCTACTCGCAGTACAACGTCGGCCAGGTCTCCGAAAACAATTCCGTGCTTTGGAATATCTCTCATATTTTCAGTCCCAAGCTGCTCACAAATACCAAGTTGAGCTTCACCCGGTTTAATACCGTTTCCAGTTACAACACGGCGCTACAGAACACGCCGACGCTGTATCTTTCAAACGGCGCGGCAGTCACCGGACCAAATGGGACGCAGTCAGTGCAGCTGCCGGGCTTCTACGATACAAATACCGGCACCGGCGGCCTGCCCTACGGCGGTCCGCAGAATACCGTCGAGTGGAACCAAGACGTGACCTGGAGCAAGGGAACGCATCAATTTCAGTTCGGCGTGGAAGTCCTGTATTTGCAGGAGAATCAGGCTTACGGCGCATATGCGCAGGCCAACGAGCAGCTTGGAACTTCGCCAAGCAGCGGCTTGAACAACTTCCTCGCGGGCCAGAACACTCTCTTTCAAGCCGCTCTCAACCCGCAAGGCCAGCTGCCTTGCTCGGTCAATTACCTGGCCAGTACACCTGGACATCAGGTGCTGAACAATCCCGCCTCTTGCCTGGTGACTCTGCCTGCGTCCCAGCCCAACTTCGCGCGTTCCGACCGCTTCCACGACAATGCCGGCTACGCACAGGACTCCTGGAAAGCCACACCCAAGGTGACCTTGAACTATGGCGTCCGCTACGAATATTACGGCGTACAACACAACAACAAGCAGAACCTGGATTCTAACTTCTATTACGGCGCGGGTCCCGGCATCCTGAACCAGGTCCGCAACGGGCAGGTGTTCACGGTTCCGAACAGCCCCATCCACAGCTTGTATAAGCCCAGCTATGGAACGGTTGCGCCGCGTGTCGGCTTCGCGGTCGATCTATTCGGCAATGGAAAGAGCTCATTGCGAGGCGGCTATGGGATTTCCTACGAGCGCAACTTCGGCAACGTGACTTTCAACGTCATCCAGAATCCGCCGAACTATGCAGTTCTTCAGGTCCGCAATACGCCTGTCACCAACTCCAACTTAGGGCCGTTCGGCGGAACCGGCGCACCGGTCTCCTTGCCGCCCACCAGCCTGCGCAATGTGGACGAGAATATCCGTACCGCGCAGACTCAGTTCTGGTCGTTCGCGCTCGACCAGCAGATCGTACCCAACACGGTGGTTTCGTTTCAGTACGCGGGCGCGCGAGGCACCCACCTTTACGACATCAAGAACTACAACGAACTCGGCGCGGGGAATGTTTACCTTGGCGACAGCTTCGGCCCGGCCGGCACGTATGCCTACTCCCGCCCGAACAATCAGTACGGCTCCATCAACAACCGCGGTTCGAACGGCGACTCCTACTATCAGGCGCTCAACGTCCAAGTGCAGTCCACCAATCTTCTCCGCTCCGGGGTCAACTTCATCGCGAATTACACATGGAGTCACAACATCGACGACGTCAGTTCGACGTTCTCGGAAAGCAACAGTGCTTCCAACGGCGTCGGCAACCTGGGATACCTAAATCCATTCAATCCGCGGCTTGACCGTGGCAATTCCGACCTCGACATCCGCAGCCGCTTTACCGCAGCGCCGATTTGGAACACACCGTGGTTCGCGGGTAAGTCCGGCTGGAAAAGTCAGCTGTTCGGCAGCTATCTTGTCAGCGGTATCTTTACCGCCCGCACCGGTACGCCGTTTACCTTTTCCGATAGCAATAACTCCTTGAATGCAGGTTTTGGCCAGGGGATCGTGCGCTACACTCCGGCGCCGGGTGGCGGGCCGATTCGCTTTCATGCCTCGAGCGCTCAGGCGCAGACCGGGACGAATAGCTTCACGCTCGCGAGCCTGCCGGCTGCTATGCCATTCGGTAATATCGCCTACGGGCCATCTCCAAATGGCAGCAGCCTCCTTACCACAGTGCAAGCCGCCCAGGTCGGTGTCGCAGACTTCGGCCCTTACCCGGCGACCATGACACGCCGCAATGCCTTCTACGGACCCGGTGCCTGGAACTTCGACCTGGCAGCCAGCAAGAGCTTTCCCATCAAGGAGGGCATCACGGCCCAGTTCAGGGCGGAAGGCTTCGACATCTTTAACCACCATAACCTGTATGAAGTGGGCAGCTTGAACGATGTAGCGAACTATGGCTACAACGCTCCTTCCATCGTGCAAGGCCGCAAGGGAGGGTCCGGCTATTACGGCGGAGCTAACGACGAGCGTCGTTTCGGTCAGTTCGCGGTCAAGGTCAACTTTTAAACTGCCAGCGATAAGTAAAAGAAGGCCCGCTTTTTATAAAGTGGGCCTTCCTGCTTGTCTTCAGAATCCTTCTACTCTGGTTCAGCCTTGTTCTCAGTCTTGTTCTCTCCCCCCTTTTCCCCGCCTTCGCCCTTTTCCTCCTTTGTTTTCCAGAACCCCTGCACCGCCCGCAACTGGTCCTCGGCCTGCCAGCGCAGGAGCCGTTGCTGCGCCTCCTGGCGAGTGATCTCCTCGACCGAGGTCGCCTCGAGCAGCTTAACCTGGTGCCACGGGATCATGTGCGCGCCCCGCAGCAGGAAGCCCGAGCTTGCCCAGCCGCCCACCAACTCCGACACTTTGCCCTTCACGTCTTTCGGGTCCACAAAGGGGTACAGCTCGAAACTTGAGCCGTCGAGTAGGTGCGCCGTGACGTGCGCGATCAATAGTGTGTCCGGTTTCGCTTGCTGCTCTTGTTTCTCATCCTGATCGGCCATCGAGTGTTTTCTCCTGTCCGGAAACGATTCCGGGAACAATTTTCATCCATTGAGATGCGGCTCAGAGCATTCTCACAGTTACTGCGATCTACCCAGCACCGGCGAGATGCGGCTTTTGTTGGCGGAAAAGCCGCGTGAAGATTCGCTCCCTGCCTCACACCTACTATGAAAATGCTTTAGCCTGGTTTGCCTGCTGCCTCCGACCGCCGGACCAGGATGTGGACCGAGTCGCGGTCCTGCTTCTGCCGGATCCGGA
Organism: uncultured Acidobacteriaceae bacterium; assembly: GCA_964247895.1. GTDB lineage: Bacteria > Acidobacteriota > Terriglobia > Terriglobales > Acidobacteriaceae > EB88. The sequence continues at coordinate 15,873 of CAXTWG010000016.1, read as the reverse complement.
TGACGAACAATCGGACGCTCAATGCGAGCGCACCGCCGATGAGGGTGCACACAAAACGCCGATGGGCGATCTCAGCGCCGGGGAAGTTGTCGAGCGAGAGCAGAAAAACGATGTAGGAGGTATAGACAAGAGAGTAAAGAGCGTAGTTCACGTTGAGCGTGCTGTAAGAAAGCCAGGTAAACAACAGCACGAACATGACCAGACCGAGGGTTGACGGGTGGACGTAGAGTAAGAAGATACTGGACAAGACCGCGCCCGCCAGGGTGCCGACCGTGCGCGCGATCGCCCGGCTCGCGGTGTCCGCGATGGCCGGCCGCAGAACCAGCAAAGCAGTCATGGGGATCCAGTAGCCACTTGCGAACTGGAGTTGCCGGTACAGCTCCGTGCTGAGCGCGAGCACTACCGTAAGCCGGAGCGCATACGGCAGCGCCGAGTCGCGCAGTTGCCGGTGCTTGAGGGAAAGGACGGCGGCCAGGTAGGTCTGGCGCAACGCCATATGCTCCTGATGAACGTACCGGGCCAGCGATGCTAGGCGTACGCGGAGGTCGCCGAACAGCTTGAGGAGGAGCGCCGACATGAGCAGCTGCACCATGCCGCCGGCGAATACAAGGCTGGCCCGAACGGCAGAGTCGCGCGCCGAGGAAGGAAACGCCGAAGCTACGAGCAGAGTGACCGCGCACTGCTGGCCCACCCAGCTGTAGCCGGCCTCCCGTTTCGACAGCATGCCATAGCCGAAGCCGAACAAGGAGGCGATCAGGGTAAGGCTCCAGCTGCGGTGGCCGGCGACCATACCGACAAACGTCGAGAACCCCATCCCAAACGAAACAAACAAGACCGGCAGCAAAGGAGAACCATCGATAGTTTGCTTGGAGCCGAAGCCGGCAGTCATGGCTCCGCCTGCCGCGATCAGGGCCGCGCCTGGATGGCCCGCCGCGATGCCGGCAGCCAGGCACAGCGCCACTGCCAGCACGAAATACCAGTCTGTCCGGAATGAGGCCATTTCCCAGTGATAGACATAACTGTCGGCCAGATAAGCAAATGCAGGCCTTGGCTGCGGCTGCATCGCGCTAGGCAGCGGTTTCCTCGGCATGCACGAGAAACGCCCGGAGCCATGCGGCCAGGTCGGCCTTCCGTATCTGGGCACGCAAACGAATCATGCGCCGGCGCTGCTCCGCTTCGTCCATTGTTACGGCTTCGGCCAGGGCCTTTGCCACCGCGCTTTGGTCATAAGGGTTTACCAGCAGCGAGCCGGACTTTAACTCGGTCGCGGCACCGGCAAACTCGCTCAGGATGAGCACGCCGTCGTTCTCATGACGGCATGCACAATACTCTTTCGCGACCAGGTTCATGCCGTCTTTAAGCGGCGTGAGAAACGCAACGCGGGAGGTGCGATACAGCGCGAGCAACTCAGTCCGCGGCAGCGAACGATGAATGTAGTTGATCGGCACCCAGCCCGGCTCGGCGAACTCGCCATTGACCTGCGTCACGAGGCGTTCGATTTCCGCCTTAAGAATTTGGTAGCCGGGAATCGATTCCCTGCTTGGCACGACAATCTGGATAAGGGTTGTCTTGCGATGGAGTTCCGGGTGTTGCCGCAGAAAGAGTCCAAATGCTTTAAGCCGCTCAGGAATGCCTTTGGTGTAGTCGAGCCGGTCGATGCCAAGCACAGTGACCATGCCGCGCGGCAGGAGACCCCGCAGCTCGGACGAGCGGCGGCGTACGGCGTCCGCATCGGATTCACGTTCAAACTCCTCGAAATCGATGGAAATGGGAAAAGCTCCGACAACGGTTTGGCTGCCCTGGTACCGAACAACGCGCGTGTCGCCCGATTTTCGTGTGATCGTCGCCCCTGGGACAAAGGCTCGCAGACACGCAAGAAAATTGCGCAAATCGCGCGCCGTTTGCAAGCCAATGATGGTGTGCGCCAGCAAGCCCTCGAGCACCTGGCTTCGCCAAGGCAGTTTTTCAAAAATGTCGGGGGGAGGAAATGGGATATGTAGAAAAAAGACCAGCTGGGCTTTCGGTGCTTTCTGCCGCAGCAATGGTGCCACCTGCATAAGCTGATAATCATTGATCCATATAAGGGAGTCCTGGTCGGCGATCTTCGCTGCGCACTCGGCAAATCGCGCGTTCACCCGGAGATAAAACTCCCAGTAGCTTGGGTCAAAATTGCAGCGGGACTGCAGATCGTGGAATAAAGGCCAAACAATCTCGTTTGAGAAGCCTTCGTAATACTTCGCGTGCTCCTCGGGAGTGAGCGAGATCGGCTCATATCGGTAGTGGTGTTCCTTTGACAGAACCCCCAGCTGCTCGCGAACCTGCGCCTGCGCTTCTGCATCTTGCTGCGTTCCGGCGGAGCCGATCCAGATACCTCCGTGTTCACGTAGTAACGGCTCGAGCGCGGTGACAAGACCGCCGCTGCTTTGCTTGGCTCGCATGCCGTCCGGGCCTTTGTCAAAAGACAGTGGAAGGCGATTGGAAACGATGACGAGTTCACGCTTTTGAGGCATCACTTCCTTCTAGAGTACCGGCACAGTCATTTCGTTGCCAGCTTCGATTCGTGCACGGATCCAACCATCGAGAAAAGCAAGCAGTTCGCCTGGGGGCTTGAGAGAAAAGTGCGCATGGGAGGTGCGGCTTTCCTCGCGCACTAGCAGGCCGAGGCCGCCTTGCTCGCGCATGACTCGAAACCCGTCCTCATCGGTCGTGTCGTCGCCAAGAAACGCCGCAGCGCTTGCATCCACACTCAAGAGGAGAGCCTCGAGGGCGTGCCCCTTGGTGCGGTCTTCCGTGCGCAGCTCCAGGCCGCCATCAAAGGGCAGCACTCCCAGGGAATGATGCCCGGCATAGCCGGCGAATACCTCCTCCGCCGACTTTCGAGCAGCATGCAGGGAGTATTCCGCGGCTTGGCTTTGTTGTTCCCCTTCTATTCCAAAATTACCTTTGGAGCCCATGCTTTGAGCCCAAGTAACTTCCCTAGAGGGGCTGACGTTGTGCTCAAAAAACGGATTCGCTCCGCATGCGGTTTTCTGCAATGTCCGCCAGTGCAGAGCAACACTGCCGACCTTTCGCTCGAGTAAGGCTCCCCAGCCGGCAGAGTCAAGTGCGGCTTGCGCCTGGTCGAGCAATGCGCGCTGCTCGGGCGTCGGCTCCATGCGCCGGTAACTGCCGTCGGCTGTCCGATGCTCCCGCCCATGCATGCCCCACACTTCAACGGATGCGGCAAAGGGAAGAAGCTTTACCAACTCCCCGATCGGCCGCCCTGATACAAACGCCAGCTTCGTGCCTTGCCGTACGATCTGTTCCAGCCGGTCCTGGACCCCTTCATACGGAAAAGCTTGCATCTTGTCTTCCCGAAAGGGCGCAAGGGTCCCGTCGTAGTCGCAGATCAACATGGGCTTCGAACTCTTTCCGATCGCACGGAAAAATCGTGCCTGCTCATCAGGATGTGCCGCCCACGATGGGGGCACATGTCCTGGAGTCACTGCTGGAGAAACATGCATGCCTGGTTCGATGCGCTTTCACAGGAGCTTGCTCCTCAAGAAGGGGAAAGGGCCGGGGATCTCACGACCACTAGGTCCACCCGCCGATTCTTCCGTCGCCCGTCCGGGTTGGTGTTCTCTGCCACTGGACGATACGGTCCGTACCCCGCGACCGATATCCGCGTTGGATCGTAGTGCGCCTGGTCGACCAGCAGCAGGAGCACTGTCATAGCCCGCGCCGCCGACAGCTCCCAGTTCGATGCAAACACCGCATTGTGAATCGGCTGATCATCCGAGTGTCCTTCCACCCGCAGCGTGAGCCCGTGCTGCTGGAGAACGGCGCCGGCCTGCTCTATCTTTGCGGCTTGCCCCGGCAGCAGGCTCGCTTCGCCGGAGTGAAAGAATCCCAACTCCTGGAAGGTAATCACCAAACCTTCGGGCGTTTCTTTCAGGGCTACTTCCCTGCGCTCGATTGAGTCGCCCAGAACCGAACGGAGTTCCCCGGTAAGCTCGTCAAACTCTGCGCCTTGCTGCTCGGCGGCGGTTTGCGCAGTGTCAGGGCCGGCACCGTGCCCGGTAAACCCCGAGTGAATCGCCCCGGAAAGCTTACCGAGCGTATCCGCACTACGTCGTGAAGTCGCGAAAAGGACCACAAACAAAGCAAACAGCAGCGTCATCAGATCTGCATACGACACCAGCCAGCGTTCATTTGAAACCAGCTTTTCCTGCCGCCTGCTACGCCCTCGCGCGCCCTCGCGTGTGGCGCTCGCCTTGGCCGATGGCTCCGCAGCGCTGCTCATCGCGCCACCAACTGGGCCACCGGCGCCGATGCGCGCTCACCCGCCTGCGCGCCCAAGCGCTCACGCAATGCCCTCGGACTCGCGCCCTCTGCAATTGCCAGCACGCCCTCAAGCGTGGTCTCGCGAAGCCGATGCGCGTCCCGTGCGCGTCCGCGCAGCTTGCCTGCCACAGGCAGCAGAAACAGGTTCGCCAAACCCACTCCATAAAGTGTGGCGACAAACGCTACCGCGATCCCGCGCCCAATCTCGCCCACGTCGTCCAGTCGCTGCATCACCTGGATCAGCCCCAGCACAGCGCCCAAAATGCCCACCGTCGGCGCAAACCCGCCGGCCGCCTCCCACACCCGCGCCGTCCTCTCCTCTTCCTCCTCGAGACGCGCGAGTTCAAGGTCCATGATGTCCCGCACCTCCCGCGCATGTATCCCGTCGATCACAAGCATCAGAACTTTTCGGAAAAACGGGTCTTCAATCTTTTTTAACTCCGGGTCGAGTGAAACGACGCCTTGTTTGCGGGCCTGCATTGCGTAACGCAGTATCTGATCCATACGCGGCTTCGTTATAGCCTCTCCGGACGTGAAAGCTTCGAGCAGCCCGGCAAACGCCCGTTTCACAACAGACAGCGGAAACTGCAGGAGCACAGCCCCCAGTGTTCCTCCCAGTACAATTACCGCCGCGGTGGGCTGCAGCACCTGCCCAATCCGGCCTCCTTCCAGGGCGAGCCCCAGCGCAACGGCAGTTGTTGCCACCATCAGCCCACCTACCGCACCCTTTTCCAGCTTTCGCATCGCTTCCTCCGCGCCCAGCGCTCCATATCTTCCTTATCGGCCTGCGCGTCCCACACTTGAATCGCTACGCTGGCGAACCCACCGCAGACATTTCAATTGCAAGCTCCCGCCCGGCCGCCTGTAAAACATTAGACAATGGCAAGCGCTCCAGCGCGCGGCGAATTACCTCCGCCGCTTCTTCTTGCTTCCCGTATTGGTTCAGAATGGCCGCGTGTCTCAAAAAGGAACTCGGCTCCGGCCTGAGCTCCGCGATCCGCTCAGCAGCGAATGCGGCTTCCCCGAGTTCGCCCTCGGCCACTGCTGCCTTAAGGCGCAGGTCGTGCAGCGCCAGCATCTCCGGATCGAGAGCCAGCCCCAGTTCAGTCATCCGTAGCGCATCGAGCCATTGCTTGAGCTGCGCGTGCAACTCCGCCGCGCCAAAGTACAAATGCGCATGCCGATGCTCCGCCGCTTGCGCCTCTGCTGCAGCCACAGTCGCCCGCATACGCCACGTCCCTTGCGCGCGGTCACCGGCCTCAATCTCGGCTCCAGCGAGCTTAGCTTGAATCCGAATCGAATCCGGATAGTACTCGAGTGCCTCCCGGTACGCCGCGCGCGCCTCACTCCATCGTTTTAGAGCCCCAAGCGCTTCCCCCCTCAAAAATGCGCACTCCCCGGCATATCCGGCCTTGGCAGGAACCTGTCCCAGGGCGACCAGGACCGCGTCCATCTGGCCTAAGAGAAACAGTGCTGAAGCGATACGCGTCCAGAGAAGCGGGTAATCCCCCTTGAGCGAGGCTGCCTTCATCAAGCAGGCGAGTCCCTCCTCCACTCTGCCGGGTTGGGCGCAAAGTGCGTCCCCGTGCTGCATCAAAGCGAGCGGATCATCTGGACGCTGCCTCACTTTTTCGGCAAGGAGTTCGCGATACATCTGTTCCTTGCGCCGCCTTCCCTTCTCATCGATCAGATACCAGCCAAAGTGGTGGATGTAGAAGCCGGCTTTCCCGATGGAACGACCCAACTCCATAAGCCGGTATTCCACCTGCTCGTGCACATGGCCTACGTAGTAGATATCCGGGTCGCGCCGATACAGCCGGCATACCTCGCTGTGCCTGTAAGCTGTCGCATTGGCCGCACGCGGGTGGTGTTCCCCGGCGGGGATGGCGACTTGATCGCCAAGCGGCTGATCCCACGGCTGCAGATAGTTGCGCACGGAGGTTACATAGCCATCCGCGCGCGGCGCTTTCAGTTCCGTACGGATCCATGCATGCGCGGCAGCGTCAAGCTCCTCATCGGCGTCAAGAACCAGCACCCAGTCGGTCTCGATGGCCGCGAGAGCAGCATTGCGCGCTGCTGCGAAATCATTCATCCAAGGGAACTGCACGACGGCAGCGCCGCTTGTGCGCGCAATCTCCCGTGTTGCATCCAGGGAGCCGGTGTCCACGACGACCATGGCATCAACGAGCCCGCTCACACTTTCGAGGCAGGCTCGCAGGGTCGCGGCCGCGTCTATTGCAATGACGCACAGACCAAGCGTCGGCATGGTCCTTCTCATGGAGGGCGAAGGAGGCTTCACGCCGGTTACCTAAGCACGTCAAAGGCCACTACTCGGACGAGAAGATAACCAAAATTGTGCATTAAGAGGACAGAATGAGAGCTTGATGAGGGGTGGTAACACGATAAAAAGAACGAAAGTTTGTAAAAGGCCTGAACAAATCTTTCAGGATGCCGATAGATGCCTTGCAAGACAAGAAAGCCGAAGCACAAGGCCAACACGCAAAGCGGAGCTGGTTGTGCAGGCGAACCACCCAATCTAAGGAGCTTCATCCATGTCGCTTAGCATCCTGAACAACATTTCGGCTCTCCAGTCTGAGAACCAGCTTCAAATCACCAGCGCCGCCGCCAACAAGAGCCTGCAGCAGCTCTCTTCCGGTTCGCGCATCAACTCCGGCGCGGACGACGCAGCCGGCCTGTCCATTGCCGATGGCCTGAACGCAAACGTCGCGGCCCTGAACCAGTCCGCGCTGAATGCGACCAACGCTGTTGGCGCCCTCCAGACTGCCGATGGCGCACTTGGACAGGTCACCGCACTTCTTAACCGCTCTGTGACGCTTGCGACTGAGGCTTCGAGCAGCGGTCTGAGCACGAGCCAGCACGACGCACTCAACACAGAATTTCAAGCATTGCTCACCCAAATTGGAAACATTAACACTAACACGGCATTCAATGGCACCACGCTCTTCGGCTCTACAGTAACGGCCTTTATCAGCGATGGAACCAATACTTTTACCATCGGTGCCACGCCCGCAGCGGTAGACACCACTACACTTGGACTAAATGGTCAAACGCTCACCGGCGCTACTGCTAGCGCGGGGGCTACCGCAGCGGCGACCGCCCTGGGTAAGATCACGACGGCTATTGCAACCATTTCGGCCGATCGCGGTACGCTCGGCGCCACAGTTGAACAGCTCCAGGCTGCGTCCACGGTGACCACGAATGAATCGCAGAACCTGACCAGCGCGTCGAGCAACATCACTTCTGCTGATATCAGCCAGGTAGTCGCAAACGACACCAAGTACAGCATCCTACAGCAGACCGGCATCTCGGCCCTGCAGCAGGCCAACCAGCAGGCGCAGAGCGTCCTCAAGCTGCTGCAGTAATCCATAAGGCAGATGCTGAACCTGCTTCGCGGCTCTGGAGCAGATCAGGCGACCCTGCCAACAGGCATCACTCGCTGCTACACGGTGCGGCTCCGCCATTCGAGGGCCGCACCGATCGCAGCGCAGGCGAGCAGCAACTTATTTGCAATTTTTCACGAATTCCTGCCTGGTTCTTCCCGACTGGTTTGTACATCGGTGTCACCGGCTCCAAATTTGTAGAAGCGCGAATCGAAGGAGCATAAAGTCTCATGAGCACCACGCCTCCCAGTGTTCTGAACGCCGCGCTTTCCTCTCTCGGCTCGTCGAACAGCGGCTTTGACGTGACCGCCACGGTGAATGCCATTCTTACCGCGGACCGCGCCCCGGAAGTATCCTGGCAGGCACAGCAGGCCACGCTTGCGAAACAAACCGCCGCGATTAACCAGATTCAGACAGAAGCGTCCTCGTTATCGGATCAGCTTTTCGCATTGCAGGATCCCCTGGGAGCCCTGACCTATGTCAGCGCAACCGCATCCGACTCCACCGTCCTAACAGCTACCGCCGCTCCCGGAACCGCATCCGGCAATCACTCGGTACTCGTGACCAAGCTCGCGGCCACCGGCTCCTCGTACTCGAGCACTTTTAGCAGCAACTCCGCGCCGCTCGGCTCCGTCAGCTTCACCCTTAACGCGAATGGTACGTCGACAACCATCTCAACAGGCAATGGAGTTAATACGCTGGACCAGCTGGCCGCCTCCATCAACAGCCAGAGTCTTGGCGTCACTGCGAGCGTCGTGACAGACACGACCGGGGCAAGGCTGGCGCTCGTTGCCGCTAATTCCGGCACTGCGGCCGACTTCTCCACTTCAGGCGAGACAGGGCTAAACTTCACCCACACCGCCGGTGCCGATGCATCCTTGAAAGTAGACGGCGTTCCAATCACGAGCGCATCCAACACGGTCACGGGAGCCGTGCAGGGATTAACGCTGACTCTCACCGGCACGACGACCAACACGCCCGTCCAAATTGCTTTAGCCCCAAATGCCAGCTTCATCACCCAAGCGGTAACTAACTTCGTCACCGCCTACAACAAACTATCCAGCGATCTTGCGTCTCAGTTTTCCTACAACGCTGCGACCGGGGTTGCCGGGACGCTTTCCACTGATTCCACAGTCCGTTCGCTCCAAGAACAGCTGCTCGCTTCAGCCAACTACTCCTCGGGCGTCAGCGGCGCATCCAGCTTGGCGGCACTTGGGGTTTCGACAAACAAGGACGGCACCCTCAGCGTAAACAGCGCAACCCTTTCTAACTCCATCGCAAACAACATAAGCGGCCTAACGGCATTTTTTCAAGGTCAGAACGCAGATGGTTTCGCTGCAAAGCTAGACAACACACTCACCACCTACACAGACCCTACCCAAGGCGCATTCACTGTCGACCTAAGCAGCATCAGCAGCCAAAATACCACGCTTACCGACCAGACCAACACGCTGGAACGCTACTTGACGACGGAACAAACGCGACTCACTGCCCTGTACACCAAAGCTGATATTGCCCTTCAACAACTGCCGCAGCAGATCAAGCAGATACAAACACTTCTTGGCTACAACAACGCCAGCAACGGTGGCTAATAAACCCACCGCCTCGGCCCATACTGCACAATTGCAAAGTACAACGATTTTCATTCTCACCTCGAAGGATGATGCATGATCCCGACCCCGCCAGCCCTTGCCTACCGTCGCGCCGCTGCCCAGCAAGCTTCCATCGTAGGCCTCGTCATCGCTCTTTACGACACACTCGCCGGCGATCTGCAACGCGCGTCGCTCGCCATGCAGCAAGGCAACCTGGAGCAGCGAGGCGAGCAACTCAAGCACGGCTTTTCCGTGCTTACCCAACTCGCCACTCTCGTCGACAACGAGCATGGCGGCCAGACAGCAATGAACCTGCAAAGATTTTACGAGCATATGCGCCAGGAAATGATGCGGGCTCAGTTTGCTCAGGATCCCGCGATCTTGGACCGTACCTGTGCCCTAGTTCTCGATGTCCGCGAAGCTTGGCAGGAGGTAGACGCACGCTCCACAGGAGGGCTAGCACATGCCGCCGCAAAACCATCTGAAACTAATCTCTCTCACGTATCTCTGAGTTGCTTGGCTTGAGTAAGGCGTGCAAGAAGCATGGTTCCCTCAAACGCGGGTTCACTACTTTGGAAGGCAATTTAAAGGTCCGCCAAGCGGTTTGAGTGGCAAGAAAGCTTGTTCGTCTTCCCGCTCTTGGTGGTGATTCAGCGCACAAAGGTAAATCGTCAGCTCAGCCATGCAGCGCGAGCCCGGCTGATGAAATCGCGCACCTTTTCTGGGCTCTTACGTCCTGGCGCGCGCTCCACTCCCGTTACGACGTCAACTCCAAAAGGCCGCAACGTGGAGATCGCTTCAGCTATATTTTCCGGCGAAAGCCCGCCCGCAAGAACCAGCTTTCGGCCGGGCTGTATTGTCGAGAAGACATTCCGCGCCTTGACCCAATCGAAACGCAAACCCGTCCCGCCCACTGCCTGAGCGGTTCGAGAGTCCACCAGCACTGCGTCCACACCGCCGATTTTCGCGACTCGGTCCAGTTCCGCTTGAAAGTCGCTTACTTGCGGCGAGTGATGGACCACGCGGAGTACTTTAAACAGAAGTCGCGATGCAAAATGATCCTGTAATCTGCGCGGGAGTCCCGAATCTTCCGGTGTGTGCAGTTGAACTCCGGTCAAACCTGCTTCCTGCACTGTTTGAGCAATCCGTTCGAAATCCGGTTCCACGAAAACCCCGTACCGCTCCACTCCCTCCGGCAACTCTGCCGTGATGGCTGCAACCTGAGCCGCTGCGACCTGGCGCGGGCTAGGGGCGAAAACAAAACCGAGCGCGTCTGCGCCAGCGTCCAAAGCAAGCTGCGCATCCTCAAGATTTGTCGTGCCGCAAACCTTTATCCAGAGACTATCCTGAGCCGTCTCGCTCACGCGACCGCCGAAGGATCCAGCCATGCTGCAAGCGCAACGCCAGGGTCGGGCTCACGCATCAGCGCCTCGCCAACCAAGAACGCATGAAATCCCGCCGCCCGCAACAAATCAACGTCGTCCCGCGACCCGATACCACTCTCGGCAACATGGATCGCTCCCTTTGGCAGTGCCTCTGCCAGTCGCAGTGAAGTCTCCAAATGCACCTCGAACGACTGGAGGTCGCGATTGTTAACGCCATACGCATCGCAGCCCAGATCGCGCACCCGCGCCAACTCCCCGGCTGTGTGCACTTCGCAGAGAACATCCAACTCCAACGCATGGGCTTCATCAGTGAACTGTTCCAGCTGCACGTCCGTCAGCGCCGCCGCGATCAGAAGGATTGCATCTGCACTATGCGCCCGAGCCTCATAGATTTGGTAGGAATCGACGATGAAATCCTTGCGCAAACAAGGCAGCCCGCTCGCTTCGGAGGCTTGCTCGAGAAATTCCAAGCTGCCCTGGAAAAACGATTCGTCCGTTAACACCGACAAAGCAGCCGCTCCTCCGGCGCGCAACTGCAGCGCCAGCCTGGGCGGATTGAAATCAGACCGAATGACTCCTCGCGAGGGCGATGCTTTTTTTATCTCTGCGAGAATGGCCGGCCCGTCGTATGCCCTGGCCCGCAGTGCCCGCGTGAACCCGCGTGGAGCATGTAGCATGGCTCGTTTCTCGAGTTCCGACAAACCGGTGTGTTCTTTGCGCTCAGCGACCGTCGCCCGTGTTTTCGCGAGTATCTGCTCCAGGTGCATGCCTTAAGTATATGTTCGTCTCTGCGCCACAAACGCTCAATCCGGCAAGGAAAAGCGCCCGGTTGGTTTACCATCGCTCGCGAAGGGTTTGTAGATGTCAGCTTTCGATCTCGCCATTGAAATCGGTGTGTTTTGGTTGGGTGCGTTTGCGCCCGCCCTGCCCGGCACTGGCCAAAACACACGCACGCCGATCGACACTTCCATTCATGCGTCATGGTTTGAGCTTCCCCGCACGATGACCAAATGTAAATCGCTCTTGGACCCAAAAACAAACACGACTCCCCGCCTTTATCTGCCGAAAGGCATGCCGGAACCGGCAGAGTTGCGGCCCCTGAGCGCTGCTTGCGGTCTTCGCGTCGTACATCTGCCCATCCGTATCACCCATCCGGGCCAGCTTTGCCCGCTGCCCTCCCAACGCCCGGCCTGCTTTATCTATCTCACCCCTACACCGTCCCCGGAGGGCGTTCAATGAGCAATACGGATGGGACAGCTATTTCATCCTGCTCGGTCTACTACAGGACAAGGGACGTAGTCACCTGGTTACTCGACCACCCGGGCGTGAAAACCGGCTATCTGTTAGACCCGGGCGGCGCACGCAGCACTACTTACAACCGCGACGTCAGCATAAGCAGCGATCCCGTGGCGACGCCGGAACAGAAGAATGAATTGCGCCGGCAAAACTGCGCCTTCGATGCGTCGACAGTTTGCGCCAACGCCCATGTGGGGCCGTATCTACTTACCAGTGCATTCGACGGAAATGACCGCGCAATGCGGGAATCCGGTTTCGACACCAGCTTTCGCTTCGGCCCCTTTTCCGGTTCGACAGACCACTTCGCCCCCGTTTGCCTCAACGCGCTGCTTTATAGATATGAGCTCGACTTGGCATGGATGGCCGCGCACTTAAGCAAAGCAGATAAAGCCGCGCAATGGGTACAACAAGCAGCTGCCCACAAAGCAGCCATCGACAGATATCTCTGGAATGCGAAGGTCGGCATGTACTTCGACTACAACTTCATCGCCAGCAATGCCAATGTCCAGGCAAGCGCGGGTTACAAGCAGAACGTCATCGGCTTTGGTTGGACTCATGACGTTTACCTTGAATTCAAGCAATTTCTTAGTGCGCCGTCAAAGGGCGGCCTGAGCGCCTTGAGAGTCAACCCATGAAGCAGCTCCGCGACCTAGCCGTCGTCGGCCTGGGCGAGCTACTGTGGGACGAGCTCCCCGGCGGTCGCCGCCTTGGCGGCGCTCCGGCCAACTTTGCCGTGATGGCCTCCCGGCTGGGCGTGCACGGGGTCGTCGCCAGCCGCGTCGGCCGCGACGAACCCGGGAAGGCTGCCCGCACACTGCTGGCCGGCTTCCCAGTGGACACGCGCTTTCTCCAGGAAGATTCCGAGCGCCCCACCGGCTCGGTTTCGGTCACGATCCACGATGGGCAGCCCGCGTATGCTATCCATGCCCCGGTCGCCTGGGACGCGCTTGCACTCACCCCCGCGTGGGAGCAACTCGCCGCCCGCGCCGATGCCGTGTGCTGGGGTACGCTGGCGCAGCGCGACGCTTGCTCCGAGCAGACGATCCAAACCTTTCTCGCCGCCACTCGTCCCGCGTGCCTCCGCGTCTTCGACATCAACCTGCGCGCTCCTTTCTACACAGCCGAGGCAGTGACCCGGTCGCTTGCCCAGGCCACCCTCCTCAAACTCAATGACGCCGAGATGCCGCACCTGCTCTCGCTGGCCAGCCTGCCCGTCGCTTCGCTCCAAGGGCCTGCGCAGCTTATGGGCGCTGCGTCCACGCTCCTTGCCGCTTACGCCAACCTGCAGCTTGTCGCTATCACGTTAGGGGCTCACGGCAGCCTGCTCGTCAGCCGCGATCGAGCCGTCCGCCACGCCGGAGTCGCCACCGTAGTCGTCGATACCGTGGGCGCGGGCGACGCTTTTACGGCTGCACTTACGGTGTACCGGCTCCGGGGTGCTTCGCTGACGGCGCAAAGTGAGGCCGCGAATCGCTGGGGCGCCTGGGTTGCGAGCCGGCCTGGGGCCATGCCGGAGTTGCCGCCGGAAACCCTCGCCACCATCGAGGAGCAGATCAGGAAAGCCAGTTCACCCGTAAACTAGACCAATGCTGCAACTCGCCGATGCCGGCAAACGCTACGGCCACAAGCTCCTGTTTGAACACGCTCACTGGCTCATCACCGGCGCGGAGCGTACCGCGCTTGTCGGCGCGAACGGCACCGGCAAGTCCACCTTGATGAAGGTGCTCGCCGGGCTGGAAACGCTCGACTACGGCACCCTCCAGCGTACGCGCGGTTCAAGCATCGGCTATCTGCCGCAGGACGGCCTCACCCTGGCCGGTCGCTCCGTTTTTGACGAGTGCTTGAGCGTCTTCGACGAGTTGCGGGCGATGGAGGGAGAGCTTGAAGCCCTCTCCGGCCAGCTCGCCGACCTCCATCCGACAAGCCCTGAGTACGCCGTCGTTGCCGAGCGCTATTCTCTGCTGAACGGACGCTTCCACGCGCACGATGGCTACGCGCTCGACGCGCAGGTTGGCGCGGTGCTCGGCGGTCTGGGCTTCTCGAAAGCCGACTGGGGCCGCCAAACCGAGGAGTTCTCCGGCGGCTGGCAGATGCGCATCGCGCTCGCCAAACTGCTGCTCGCCAAGCCCGACCTGCTTCTGCTGGATGAACCTACCAATCATCTCGACCTAGAAACCCGCACCTGGCTTGAAACCTACCTCCGCAACTATCCCAATGGCTTCATCCTTATCTCGCACGATCGCTACTTCATCGACACCACCGTGACCAAGATCGTCGAGGTCTGGAATAAGCGGCTGCATTTTTACACCGGCAACTACGCCAAGTACGAGCAACAACGTCAGGACCGTCGCACACAGCTGGAAGCCGCGTACAAGAATCAGCGCGAGCGCATCGAGGATCTCGAAGCCTTTATCAACCGCTTCCGCTACCAGGCCACCAAGGCCAAGCAGGTCCAAAGCCGCATCAAGGAGCTCGACAAGATCGAGCGCATCGTCATCCCTGATGAGGAGTCGGCGATCCACTTCAGCTTTCCGCAACCGCAGGCCTCGGGCCGGACGGTGGTGGAGGTACAGGGTCTCGCGAAAGCCTACCCCGGCAAACCCGTGCTACGCGACGTGGGTTTCACCATCGAACGAGGCGATCGCATCGCACTCGTCGGCGCGAATGGCGCGGGCAAATCGACCCTGGTCCGCCTGCTCAGCGGGCAGGAGCCGCCCACGGCGGGCACGCTCAAGCTCGGTCATAACGTCCTGCCGGAGTTTTTCGCGCAAGACCAGTACAAGGTCCTCGACCCTGCGGCGCGCATGCTCGACGACATCAGCGCCATTGCTCCCCGCGTTGCCGATGCCGAGCTTCGCGGCCTGCTCGGCTGCTTCCTGTTCACGGGCGATGACGTGTACAAGCCGCTCGGCGTGCTTTCAGGCGGGGAGCGCAACCGGTACGCGCTCGCCAAAATCCTTGTCTCACCGGCCAACTTCCTCCTGCTCGACGAGCCGACCAACCACCTGGACATGCGCGCGAAGGACGTATTGCTCGATGCAGTCAAGCACTTCCAGGGAACTGTGATCTTCGTTTCGCACGATCGCTATTTCATCGATGGGACAGCGACCCGTGTTTTCGAGGTGGAGGACGGGCACGTCCACGTGTATCCCGGCAATTACGAGGATTATCTTTATAGAAAAGCGCAGGTTGCCGAGCCTGTTTCCGGCGCCAAAACGACGGAACCGGCAGTCGCCAAGGCCGGGAGTAGCCCTGCAAACGCAGCTACGACAAACGGCGGTTCGAGCGCGAACGGAAACAAACCTGCCGGGGCGGCCCCAAGCACAAACAGCAACGGCCATACCTCGATAGAAAACCTTGCCGGGCCGCCCAGCCGGCTCGTCCAACCTGCACTGCCCACCACGCCTGCGCCCCCGCCCTTGGAAGTGGCCGCCCGCGCGAAGAAGCTCAACCCCATCAAGCTCCGCCAGATGCAGGACCGCCTCCAGTTTGTCGAGGAAGAAGTTCCCCGCTGCGAAGCCGCCATCGCCGTCACGGAGGGCCAGATGGCGAACTACTCAAGCGCCGAGGAAACGCAGCGCCTTGCCGCGCAGCTCGCCCGCCTCCGCGCCGACCAGGACGCCCTCACTGCGGAGTGGGAAGAGCTCATGCTGCAGGTCGAGGAGCAGGGGGCGCTGGGATAGCAGGACGGGGTCCCGGGCAGCGGATTGTGTCGGGCGGTATCTTCAAGGGATCTGCTCGCTCACGGAAATTTCATACAAGGTCGGCTGAACTGGGCTGAGGGTACACGCGAGTTTAGTCTTAACTGTAGTACCATATTCCGCAATCTATCGCGTGAGGGACGATGTTTCCTTGATTTCCCGAATTCTCCATGGC
>CAXTWG010000015.1:0-52636 GCA_964247895.1 uncultured Acidobacteriaceae bacterium | reverse complement strand
AGAAGGTCAGGAAGTAAAGCCGGAACATGTAGAAGCTGGTGATGCCGGCGGTGAGGAGGCCGATCAACCAGAGCAGCTTCGCGCCGGGCATGGGCGAGGAGAAGGTCTGGTAGAGGATCTCGTCCTTGGAAAAGAAGCCAGAAAGCGGCGGGATGCCCGCGATGGCGACGACCCCGGCGGTCATGGTCCAGAAGGTGATGGGGATTTTGGTGCGGAGGCCGCCCATGGCGCGCATGTCCTGCTCGCCCGAGAGCGCGTGGATGACCGACCCGGCGGCGAGGAAGAGCAGCGCCTTGAAGAAGGCGTGGGTCACGACGTGGAAGATCGCGGAGGAGTACGCGGCGACCCCGCAGGCCAGGAACATGTAGCCGAGTTGCGAGACGGTGGAGTAGGCCAAGACGCGCTTGATGTCGGTCTGCATGAGGCCGATGGTGGCGGCGAAAAAAGCCGTGGCGCAGCCGATGACGGCCACGCAGCCCAGCGCGAATGGGGAGCGGTCGAAGAGAGGATGGGCGCGCGCGACCATGTAGACGCCAGCGGTGACCATGGTGGCGGCATGGATGAGCGCGGAGACCGGCGTCGGGCCTTCCATGGCGTCCGGTAGCCAGACGTAGAGGGGAATTTGCGCGGACTTACCGGCCGCGCCGACCAGCAGGCAAAGCGCGATGGCGGTGAGCCAGCCGCCCTGCGCGCCGGGCTGGGCGAGCAAGCTGGTGAACACGGCGTGGAAGCTCAGTGTGCCGAAGTGGATGATAACCAGAAACATCGCGAGCAGGAAGCCGAAGTCGCCGACGCGGTTGACGACAAAGGCCTTGCGCCCGGCGTTCGCGGCGCTATCGCGATCGAAGTAGTAGCCGATAAGGAGGTAAGAGGCGAGGCCGACGCCCTCCCAGCCGACAAAGAGCAGCAGGAAGTTCTCCGCCAGCACCAGGGTCAGCATGAAGAACATGAACAGGTTGAGGTAGGCCATGAAGCGCCAGAAGCCTTCCTCATGCGCCATGTAGCCAACCGAGTAGAGGTGGATGAGGAAGCCAACGCCGGTGATGACGAAGAGGAAGACCAGGGTGAGCTGGTCGACGGTGAAGGCGAAGTCGGCGTGGAAATTGCCGGCGGTGATCCAGGGAGTGAGGACCTCGGTGTGCGAACCGGTGAAATGAAGGGCGGCATTCGCGACGAGCGCAAAGGAGCCGAGGACCGTAAGCAGGGCAATGGCGGAAACCACAGGGCGCGAGAGGCGGCGGCCGATGGTGCCGTTGACCAGGAAGCCGAGAAAGGGGAGCAGGGGAATCCAGAGCAGGTGGAGGTTCATAGTTTCATCAGGTCGACCTGGTCGACGTCGAGCGTGTTGCGGGCGCGGTAGATCGAGATGATGATGGCCAGGCCGACGGCGGCCTCGGCGGCGGCCACGACCATGACGAAAAAGACGAAGAGCTGGCCGGAAACATCATGCCGCATATGCGAAAAGGCGACAAAGGCGAGATTAACCGCGTTGAGCATGAGCTCGATGGACATGAAGATGGTGATGATGTTGCGCTTGACCAGGAACGCGCCGACGCCGAGCGAGAAAAGAATGGCGGAGAGGATGAGGTACCAGGCGATGGGGACGGTCATAAATGATTGGCCGAGGTTATTGGCCGGGCTCCTTGCGGGCGAGCGCGACCGCGCCGAGGATGGCGATCAGGATGAGAATGGAGGTGACCTCGAAGGGAAGGAGCAGGTCGCGGAAAAGCACGCGGGAGAGCATGGAGGTACTGACGACCTGGTCGCCGAGCGCGGTGGAGCCGAGGGCGAGCCGCTCGTGGAGGAAGACGTAGGAGAGCAGGCAGACGAGGGCGACCACGCCGGGGAAGCCCGCGCCGTAGGCGACCTTGCTGACGTTCCTGCTACGGTCCTCGGTGCTGGCGTTCAGGAGCATGATGACGAAGGTGAACAGCACCATGATGGCGCCCGAGTAAACGATGACCTGAACGGCGGCGAGGAACTCGGCCCCGAGGAGCAGGTAGAGCACGGCGAGCGAGACCATGACAACAATGAGCGAAAGCGCCGAGTTGATGGGCTGGCGGGCGAGCAGCAGGTTGACCGCGCCGCCGATACAGAGAATCGCGAAGATGAGGAAGAGGACGACGTACATAGTGGCTTTCTACTCGGGTTGAGGAAAGTCGATTGTAACCCGGTTCGGTAATGAACGCGCCGTCTCGGGCCGGGAGTTAAAGCGCGAACCAGAGGCTCGAAGCCACAATGTTGAGCACGGAGAGGGGCATGAGGAACTTCCAGCCGAAGCTCATCAGCTGGTCGTAGCGGAAGCGGGGCAGGGTGCCGCGGACCCAGATATAGAGGAACAGGAACAGGAACACCTTGAACACGAACCAGAAGACGGGCATGAGCGCGTTGAGCAGCGTCCCGCCGAAGTTCGGAAGCCAGTGCGCGAAGGGGCTGGACCAGCCGCCGAAAAAGAGCAGCGTGGCGACGCAAGCGACCGTGATCATATTGGCGTACTCAGCCATGAAAAACATGGCGAACTTCATCGACGAATACTCAGTGTGGTAGCCAGCGGCGAGCTCGCTCTCCGCCTCGGGGAGGTCGAAGGGGGTACGGTTGGTCTCGGCATAGGCGGCCATCAGGTAAATGAAAAAGCCGACAAATTGCAGGCCGCCGAAGAAGTTCCAGCTCAGGAAACCATTGGTGGACTGGATATCAACAATATCGCGCAGGCGGAGCGAACCTGCGCGCATCACCACGCCGACCAGCGAGAGGCCGAGGGCCAGCTCGTAGGAAATGAGTTGAGCGCTGGCGCGGAGTGAACCCAGGAGGGAATATTTGTTGTTGGACGACCAGCCGGAGAGCGCGATGCCGTAGACACCGACCGAGGTGACGCCAAGAATGACGAGCAGGCCGATATTGACGTCGGCGATCTCGAACAGGTCAACGCCGTGCCAGGCGATGTTTGCGCCGAAGGGAACAACTGCGATCGAGGTAAGGGCGCAGACGAGCGCGATGATGGGCGCGGCGATATAGAGCGGGCGGTAGACGCCGGAGGGAAGCAGGTCTTCCTTGAGGAAGAGCTTCGCGCCGTCAGCCAGCGGCTGGAGCAGGCCGAAAGGGCCGACGCGCGAGGGTCCCCAGCGGTTCTGGATGCGGCCGACGACCTTGCGCTCGAGCAGCACCGTGTAGGCGACGGCGGTGAGGTAAATGACGAGCACGACGGCGATCTTGACGAGGCTCAGGAGCAGGAAGATCAGGAATGTGGACAAGGTCGTTCGGCCTTCCAGGGAGCGTGTGCTGGGACTCAACCCAGCTTAAAGGAAAAGTGGCTCCCAGGGACGGAAAGCCGCTCTCTGTGGGTGCGCGGGCGGCTAGTCGGCGGCCTGCGCGGCGGGTTGGGCCTCACGGCTCTCGAGCACCTGGTGCAACACGGGCGAGTAGCGACCCAGGGTGCCCGACGAGAACAGAGTGTCGTTGGCGGGGAGGACGAGATCGGCGCGGTTTTCGTCCAAAGTGCTGATTTGCACCAGATCTGTGCGCACCGGTTTGTCGCGGCCCGAGAGAAGCTCAAAGCGCGAGATGGCATAGGAGGGGACGAGCCGCTGGATCTCATCGAAGGTCGCGAACGGGTCGAACGGGCTCAGTTTGGGCTCGTAATTGTTGGCGGCGAGCCAGACGGCGTGGCGGTCGACTTCGCCGGACTGCGCGCCGCGGCTTTGGCCGAGGTCGCCGCGCAGGCCCTTGCCAAACGGCACTAGCCTCTGCGCTTTGAAGCCGAGCTTGTCGGCAATACGGACGATCAGCTCGAAATCCGGTCGAACGCCCGCGGTGTCCGCGGCTTTCTTGACTATTTGAATGTCGCCGTAAGTGTTGGTGACCGTGCCGGCTTTCTCGTACAAGTAGGCGGCGGGCAGGACCACATCGGCAAGAACGGCGGTTTCGGTCAGGAACATGTCCTGGACAACCAGGAAGGTGTTCTTGAGCACTGCGGGATCGACGCCGTAGCGAGCGACCGGGTTGGAACCGACGACGTAGAGCGCGCCGAGCTCCCCGCGGCCGGCGGCGTCGAACATCTCTATGATGTTCAGACCGGGCGTCTGTGGAAGCTTCGTTTCGTACTCGTCAGAGAAAGTGCTGGAGTCCCCGATAGGGGTATAGCCTGGCAGGAAGTCGGGCAGTACACCCATGTCTGCCGCGCCGCGGGAGTTGACGTAATCGCCGAGGGCGGCCAGTTTCGCGTTGGGCAGGGTGGCGGCCCAGTGGACGAGCGCTTGGAGGTCGCGTCCGCGGAACTCCGAGCCGAAGGCGATGACGAGCTCGGGTTCGGCAAGCAGGGCTTCGCGGAACTTTTCAGCGGTCTCGCGCCCCTGGAAATCCGTGGAGGTTCCGGCGAGATAGCCGATGAGGGCACCGTAGCCGTCCGCCTCCACTTGCAGGAAGGCTTTGGCCTGGCGGCGGAGTTTGATCTCGCGGTGGTTCGCCAGGTAGAGCTTGGCGCGGCTGGTCCGGACATTGGTGCGGATGTTCCAGGCCAGCAGCGGGTGCTGCTCGGTTGGGTCGTTGCCGAGGACCAGCATGGCCGGAGCTTTTTCGAAATCGCGAATGCTCGCGGTACGGCCCGAACCGCCGAGCGCGGCGAGAAAGGCCGGGTAGTCGGCCGTGCGGTGGTGGTCGATGTTATTGGTGCCGAGCACGACGCGAGCGAACTTCTGGAGCAGGTAGTTTTCCTCGTTCGTGGTCCGGTTGGAGCCAATGACGCCGATTGCCGGGCCGCCGCGCGTGTCGCGAGCTTCTTTGATCTCACGCAGGCGCTTGCCGCTATGGTCGAGGGCGGCCTCCCAGGTCGCGGGCTCAAGCTTACCCGCCGCATTGCGAACCAGCGGTTTCGTGAGCCGGTCTTCGCGGTTCGCGAAGTCGAAGGAGTAGCGGCCCTTGATGCAGAGGAAGTCGTTGTTCGCGCCGGACTTGTCGCGGTTGTCGCCGCGCATGATGACGGAACCTTCTTTATCGGCGCGGGTGCCGAGGGTGGTCTTGCAACCGTCGCCGCAGTGGGTGCAGATGGTGGCGGTGTGGTTCATCTCCCACGGGCGGGTTTTATAGCGGTAGGTCCCGGAGGTGAGGGCGCCGACCGGGCAGATATCGATGCAGGCCCCGCACTCCTCGCAGTCCAGGTGGTCGCCCATGTTGGGCGCGATGACCGAGGCCGCGCCGCGGTTCTGCACGCCGAGCGCCCAGACGTCCATGCCTTCGCCGCAGACGCGCACGCAGCGGTAACAGAGGATGCAGCGCGGGCGGTCAAAGAACACCACCGGAGACCACTGCTGCTCCTCGCGGTGATTTTTGGTCTCGGTGTAGCCGGACTCGGACGCGCCGTACTTGAAGGTCATGTCCTGGAGCTCGCACTGGCCGCCCGCGTCGCAAACCGGGCAGTCGAGCGGGTGATTGCCGAGCAGCAGCTCGAGCACGCCCTTGCGGGACTGTGCAATCTCCGGGCTTTCCGTAGTGACGACCATGCCCTCAGCGACGGGGGTCGTGCAGGCGGTCTGGAGCTTGGGCATTTTTTCAACGCGCACCACGCACATGCGGCAGGCGCCCTGGAGCGAGAGGCCGGGGTAATAACAGAAGGCAGGGATTTCGATGCCGGCCTGCTTGCAGGCATCGATGAGCAGGGTGCCGGCAGGGGTGGTGAGCTGCTTGCCGTCGACGGTGAGGGAGATTTGCTTCACTTCAGGCATAGTTTCTTTCTGTACGGTTATCGCTTGATTTCACACAGCGGTCCAGATCAAGCTGAGATTCTTACGTCGACTTCTTCTGCCGATGATGTCGGTTCTGGAACCGGCTCGCCTCGGTCCTTGAGAACGGCAATGTGTGCTGCGATGCCTTCCCGGATAAGCCGTTTGGTGTCGTCCAGCGAGGGCGCCACTACTCCAAGTCCGGGCAAATCCGGCACATAGGCACCATAGCCAGTTGCAGAACGCTCGTAGATTACCGTATATCGCATTTTCATCACCGCAATTTGATTCCGGCTTGTCTCAGCATGCTCCTGAGAGTTCCCTTGGGGATGTCCTCATTCGGGTGACCGGCCACGGTGACCGCTCCCGGCTTGATAACGTGCTCGAAATGTCGATGGCTGCCGGTTGTTCGAGTGTGAACCCAGCCATCGTCACGGATCAAGCGGATGAAATCGCGGACCTTCAAGCGGTTTTATCCGTCACTCAATGCGCCGCGAGCTGCACCAACTCCGGCTGTTGCGCGAGCACCAGGCCCGGGGTCGATGGGTTCTCGGCCAGGAAAGCCTCGAACTCGTCGCGGAACTTGGTGATGAACCCAATGGTCGGCATCGCGGCCGCGTCGCCCAGCGGGCAAAAGGTCTTGCCCATCATGTTCTCGGCCAGGTATTTGATGTTGTCCAGGTCCTTGGACACACCCTGACCCTGGTAGACGCGCGTGATGGTTTTCTTCAACCAGTCCGTGCCTTCGCGGCAGGGAATGCACCAGCCGCAGCTCTCGTGCTGGTAGAACTTGATGGTCCGGAGCGCGAACTCGACCATCGAGACGGTTTCGTCAAGAACGACGACGCCGGCCGAGCCGAGCATGGTGCCCGCCTTGCCGAGCTGATCGAAGTCCATCCCGACATCGATTTCGTCGGCTTTGAGGACCGGGGTCGACGACCCGCCGGGGACGACCGCTTTGAGCTTCTTGCCGCCGGGGATGCCGCCCGCGACCTCGTAGATGGCTTTGCGCAGCGAGTAGCCCATGGGCAGCTCGTAAACGCCGGGCCGGTTGACGTGGCCGGAGATGCCGAACAGACGGGTCCCGCCATTACGCTCGGTGCCGATCTTGGCGTACTCCGCGCCCCCGAGGCGCAGGACGTGCGGGACGCTGGCGATGGTCTCGACATTGTTGATGACCGTGGGGCCGCCGTACAGGCCGACGACCGCGGGAAAGGGAGGGCGGATACGCGGGACGCCGCGCTTGCCTTCGAGCGACTCCATCAGTGCCGACTCCTCGCCGACCTCATACGCGCCCGCGCCGGTGTGGCTCAGGCAGTCGAAGTCAAGGCCCTCGATGCCGAAGATATTCTTGCCGAGGAAGCCCTTCTCATAAGCCTCGGCGATCGAGCGGTCCATGATCTCGAGCAGGTAGCGGTACTCGCCCCGCATGTAGATAAAGCCCTGTTTCGCGCCGGTTGCGAGGCCGGCGATGATGGTGCCTTCGATCACCGAATGGGGGTCGTACTGGCAGATGGGGCGGTCCTTGCAGGTGCCGGGCTCGGACTCGTCCCCGTTGACGAGGATGTACTTGGGCCGTTCGGACTGCTTGGGCACGAAGGACCACTTAAGGCCGGTTGGAAAACCCGCGCCTCCGCGACCGCGAAGGTTGGAGGCCTTGAGCTCGCTGATAATACCTTCCGCGCCCATGCCGATGGCGCGCCGGGCTTGTTCATAGCCGCCGAGCTCGATGTACTTGTCGATCTTTTCGGCACCCTGGCCGAAACGGAAGGAGATCACCTTGACTTCATCGGGATGTGAGACCAGAAACATTGCGCCTCCTTTAGGCGTTCTTGCGAGCCTAGCGACAAGCCTTACTGTGGGCGAGCTTTCGCCCGGTACTCTTGAATGGCCGCGTCCATCGACGCGGGGGTGACGTCTTCGACGAAGTCATAGTTGACCTGGACAGCCGGAGCCCAACAGCAGGCGCCGATGCACTCGACCTCTTCGACCGAGAACAGGCCGTCGGCGGAAACACCCTTGTTCTCGTGAATGCCCAGCCTTTGTTTGCAATGGTCGAGGATTTCGTAGCCGCCGCGCAGCATGCAGGAGATATTGGTGCAGACCTGGATATTGAACTTGCCCGCGGGCTTGGTCCGCAGCATGGAGTAGTAGGACAGCACGTTGCGGACGTCGAGCTCGGTAATGCCGACGCGCTCGGCGGCTTCCGCGACGACCGCGTCCGAGATGTAGCCGATCTCGTCCTGCGCGTAGAGCAGCATGGGGATAAGCGCGGAACGCTTAACGGGGTATAGGGTGACCAGGCGGTCGAAGCGGGCTGCAAGTGCGGGCGAGAAGATTGTGGTTTCGGTGCTCAATATTCCTCCGTGTGCCTACTCCAGTACCAGTGTAGCGAGTGCTTCGGCCAGTGCGTCCATTTCGAGCGCACCTCCCTTTCCGCTCCACGCAAAAGTACCGTCCATGGCGAGGCGAAATGCTCCTTCGTCGAGAAGAGACTCGCCGTTTGTAGCTTTCGCGAGATCGTAGATCGCCCAGTAGCCTTCGCCGGAGCGCATCTGGAGATCGAGTTTGATTGTCCGGCGCGGGCCTTCGAGGTGCAGCTCGTTTTTGCGTGGCTCGACAAGCATGGCCTGCGGAACTTCCTGGCCGAGTGAGGCGGCGGCCAGGTATGCGCGCAGGAGATTGCCGAAGGAGACCCACATCTCCTGCCGTGCCGCGATCTCGCCTAGGCTAGCGGTCAATCTCGCCCAGCACAATGTCGATGGAGCCGATGACCGCGACCACGTCCGCGAGCAGAGCGCCCCGGCACATGATGTCGAGGGCCTGAAGGGTCGCGAACGACGGATTGCGCATATGGACCCGGTAAGGCTTGGCCGTGCCGTCCGAGACGACGTAGTAGCCCATCTCGCCGCGCGGGCTCTCGATCGCTTGATAGACTTCGCCGGCCGGAACGGGAAATCCCTCGGTCACAATCTTAAAGTGATAGATAAGGGATTCCATTTCGGTCTTCATCTTTTCGCGGTTGGGCAAGACGATCTTGGGCGCATCGGCGGTGATGGGGCCTTCGGGAATGCCGTCAAGCGCCTGCTGGATAATTTTGACCGACTCGCGCATCTCCTCAAGCCGGATGGTGTAGCGGTCCCAGACGTCTCCGTTTTTTCCCAGCGGCACCTTGAACTGAAACTTCTCGTAGCCGGTGTAGGGCATGTCTCGGCGCAGGTCCCAGTCCACGCCCGAGGCCCGGAGCGGCGGGCCGGTAACGCCGAGAGCGATGGCGTTTTCGGGGCTCAGATAGCCGACGCCCTTAAGCCGGTCGATCCAGATGGGATTGCCAGTGAGCAGGTTCTGATACTCGTCGATTTTCGATGGCATGCGCTTGATAAAGTTCTGCACCATCGAGAAGAAGTCAAGCGGCGGCTCGAGCGAAACGCCTCCGATACGGAAGTAGGAGGTCATCATGCGCTGCCCGGCGACGTGCTCGAAAAGCCGGAGAACGTCTTCGCGCTCACGAAAACAGTAAAGAAAAACCGTGAGGGCGCCGATATCCATGGCATGCGTACCCAGCCAGACCAGATGCGAATTCAACCGAGTCAGCTCGTTGAGCATGACCCGCAACCACTGCGCCCTTTCCGGGATTTCAATCTGCAGCAGCTTTTCAACGGCCAGACAGTAGCACAGATTGTTGCTCATGGGGGACAGGTAGTCGATCCTGTCGGTGAGCGGGACAACCTGCTGGTAAAACTTCGCCTCGCAGGTCTTTTCGATGCCCGTATGCAGGTAGCCGATATCGGGCACGATGCGTAGGACCGTTTCGCCATCAATCTCGACGACGAGCCGCAGGACCCCGTGGGTGGAGGGGTGCTGCGGGCCCATGTTGAGGATCATGGTGGAGTCTTTGGTGGGGTCCTCGGGGCGGGGGGCGATCAGGGATGCGGTTTCTGTGAACTGACTCATGGTTAGCGATACCCCTCCACGGGGAAGTCTTTGCGCAGCGGGTGGCCTTGGAACTCATCCGGCATCATGATACGGCGCAGGTTTGGGTGGCCATGAAAGCGGATGCCGAACAGGTCGAAGACTTCGCGCTCGTAAAAGTCTGCCGAGGGCCAGACGGGGGTGATCGAGTCCGCGCCGCCGACGACGGAATCGACAAAGATACGCAGGCGGACGCGCTCCTTGAACCGGTGCGAAAGAATGTGGTAGGTGACCTGATAGCGCGGTTCGGCCGGCAGCCAGTCCACAGCTGTAACGTCCTCGAGGAAGTTGTAGCCGGCTTCCTGCACAGCTTTGGCGGCGGCCCGGATGTTTTCGGGCGCAACGGTCACAGTCAGCTCGCCTCGATCAAACTTCGCATCGCGCACCATTTCGAGGTTCAAGGAAACCAGCGCGGCGACTGCGGGGTTCGCTGCCATTTCAGAAAGGACGGAATCGCGATTAAGCACAGTCGCCATCTACAGGTCCGCCTTATCCGAGGACCAATCAAGGATCCCCTTCTTCCAAATGTAAAAGAAGCCTACCAGCACGAAACCGAGGTAGACGAGGATCTCCCAGAAGCCGAACAGGCGCGAGCCGGTGATCTGTGGCAGCTCGCGGTAAATCACTGCCCAGGGGAGCATGAAGACGGCTTCCACGTCGAAGAGGATAAACAGCATAGCGACCATGTAGAAGCGGACGGAAAACCGGCCTCGCGCATCGCCCTCGGCCGGGACGCCGCACTCATAAGCGGCGAGCTTGGCTTTATTGGTCTTGTGCTTGCCGATGAACCAGGAGCCCGCGGCCATAGAGCAGCCCATGCCGAGCGCCACCAACACCTGAATGAGCAACGGAAGATAGTTCCAAAAGTAATGCGGAGCGGAAGACACCAGGGTTCACCTTTACTGAAGCGCATCTCCAGACTAGAAGGCCGGTTTAGAGGCGTCAAGAATACAAATACGGGTTTTCATCCGTACGCAAGCTCCATGGGTTTCCGTGCCTGGTAGGATACCCGTCCCAGACTGGGAAAGGGCAAGGGTGGGCGTCCCAGAATAGGCCACGGATTTTTTTTGCGCCGATAGGCTCGCGAAAAGCACGGGATGCGCCGATAGAGTCAGGGACGGAAAGGAAAACATCATGCAGCCTACCTTACTGACCCAGCCCCACACCGCTCCGCACGATTACAACGCACCACGCCTTCCTTTGGGGCCCATGCCGCAGGCGCCCCGGGGAACGGGTAAGCCCAGCATCGACTCGCTCCTGCGCGATCTACCTTCGCAACAGGCCGCTGTGGATGTTGAGCCTGAGTTCAACGTGGAGCCCGGGCCCGGTATTTTTATGGGCTTGCGGATCGCCTTGATGTTCAATGCCGGGCTTGGAATTGCAGCTTTGCTGGCCTATGAAGCATGGACGATGCTGGCGCACTAGAGCAGTTCTCGTAACGGATTGAGCGCAAAGATCAAGGCAGCGTGGCTTTGTCGATGGAAAGCTATACGGAAAGCTACTTGGATTGCCGCTGGCTCCACTCCATAGATGTAGGAGAGCTGCTTCAGGGCTCGGCGGGCATGCTGGCTCGACTGCAGAGACTGAGTGCTCCAAAGTCGGAGCTGGAATTTGTTCTTCAACCGGGTGCCGGGATGGAAGACGGTGCTATAAACCGGCGAACTCAGGCAACTCGGCATGTGGCCGCCTTTAGCCTTCTTGTGCCACCATCGACGGCTTGCCGCCTGGCAGCTCGATTCCTTTGCTCTTGGTTTGTTCCACCAAGGCGCGAATGCTCGCGGCGCACCTGCGCATGGAGAAGCGCTTCTCGAAAGACGGACCGGTGCGCTCCCCGATGGCAGCCCGTTCAGCGGCCGTGAGCGCAAGCCATCGTTCCAGCAAATGCAGGGTGCCGGCCTCGGTGTCCTCATCGACGAAGCCGGTGCCGTCCTCGGTGACGTAGCGCCATATGTTGATTTTGTTTGAAATGAGGACGGGCAGATTGCAGGCGATGGCTTCTGCGATGGCAATGCCGAAGTTTTCCTGATGCGAGGGCAGGATGAAGACTTCGGCCGCGCGAAAAGCGCCCCACTTCACCTCGCCCTGAAGCATGCCCGGCCAGTGCACCCGTCCGGCCAGCCCTGCCTTCGCAGCAATCGGCTCCAGGCCGGCGCGCAGGCCTTCCTGATCGGGTCCGGCTAAAACGAGGTGCAGGTCCGGGTACCGGGGCGCGACCTGGGCAAAGGCCTTGAGTAACAGATCGCAACCTTTTTTGGGGTGAATACGGCTGAGAAAAAGCAGAAACCGCTGCCCACGCAGGGCAGGGTAGATGTTGTAGAAGGCGTCTTTTTGAGCAGCGGGATCGCCGTCGGGCCGGTTGGTCCCAAGCGGAATGACGGCGCTCTGCCAACGGTGCGGCCAGAAGGTTGCGGGGGCCAGGTCTCGTTCGGCCTCCGTGGTGAAGACGACCTTGTTGGCATCGCGGAGGATGCTGTACTGCGAGAGCCACCAGAACAGGAGCTTTTTCACGTGCTTGGCGGGATAGCGCCGGCGAAACCAGGGGTCGAGCATGCCATGGGGAAAGATCAGGTATGGCACGCCGGCCGCAAGCGCTGCTGAGCGCGCCGCTACGGCAGGGTACTGCCAAAGACCGTCGAGGATGAGCGCGTCGTACTCCCGGACATGAGTCCGGAGCCACTGAGCGATTTGGGGTTGGTAGCCGAACGTGCCGCGGACAGGCCCGAGCGCATGGACAGGGAATGGAAAGCGCTCAAGGTACTTTGCCCCTGGAGCGTCGAGCGATAAAACTTCCGGCTCGACATCGACCTCGCGGTATCCGCGCGCAAGCTGAAGAAGGTTTTCCGGCGGGCCGCCGCCGGCAGGGGCGAGATCGTGAATGATGTGGAGCAGGCGCATGGGCGTAACGTGCAGCTTCCTTCTCGGAGATAGGTTTACTTGAGGATAATGGGTGCTTTGGCGAGTTTGAAAACAGGAGCACTCAGTTGCGGCCATGTTTGCATCTTTATGGGACTGCCAACCGACGGGTGTGGGAGGCGATCACCACTTCTTCCTGCGCGGGCAGGATCTGGACAGGTACCTTGCTACCCGTGGCGTGAATGGTCCCATGAGGGTCGGCGTTGGCCTGGGGATCGAGGCGAATGCCAAACGGCGCGAGCCGGTCCACGACGGCGGCTCGCAGGGCCGCGCTGTGCTCGCCGATACCTCCGGCAAAAACGAGCAGGTCGAGGCCGCGGAGTGAAATCGTCAGCGCAACAACCTGCTTGGCGATGGCTGTCGCGAAAATAGAAAAGGCAAGGGTGGCGGCGGCGCGCTCGTCCGGGGAGCCGCCTTTCATGTTTTTTTCAATCTCCTGGAGGTCGCCGTTCCCATTTGTAAGCCCAGCCAGCCCAGCGTGGTGATTGACCTCCGCCTCGAGCGCATCGAGCGAAAGCCGGCCCTGCCGGGCCATAAAGAGCAGCGCTCCGGGATCCAGGTCGCCGGTCCGGGTAGCCATGGGAATGCCGCCCGAGGGCGTCATCCCCATGGTCGTATCCACCGATGCGCCGCGCAGGACGGCGCACAGGCTGGAGCCGCTGCCCAGGTGAGCAAGCACGATGCGGTCGGGCAAGCGCTCGCCCCCAACCGTGAGCTGGCCGATCAGCGACTCATATGACAACCCATGAAAACCATAGCGGAGGAGGCCGGCTTCGGCGTATGGACGCGCAACCGGCAGTTGCCGGGCAACGGGCGGCAGGGTGCGGTGAAAGGCTGTGTCGAAGCAAGCTACCTGCGGCAACTCGGGGAAAAGCCGGGATGCCTGCTCGATGAGGCGAAGCGAGCCAGGCAGGTGCAGGGGCGCGAAGTGGATAGACTCTTGCAGGGTGGCGAGGACGTCCGGGGTAAGCCGGGTGGGCTCCATGAGGCGAGGGCCGCCATGAACGATCCGGTGCCCGATGGCGCGCGGCACCTGCTCGGCGGCATGCTCCTTGAGAGCTCGAGCAATCTCACGGAGAGCGTCCTCCTGGGAAGCGAGGGTGTGCCTGCCGACAGCAAGCTCGGCGCCGTCTGCGCCGCGAATCGACAAACTGCCGCCGCCCTGGCCGATGCCGCTCGCATGTGCGGTAAGCAGGGCGCGCTCCCCGGCGAAGTTTGCGCCGGGCTCGTGTGTGAAGACACCCGCTTTCAGGGAGGAAGAGCCGGAGTTAAGAACCAGAACAGGGCCGGAAATACCCGTTTCAGTGCCGCTCACGCATTGTCTCCGCCGGTCTGCGCCGGCTGGCCCACCGGGATGCGCTTGCCGTCCCAAACCCAGTCGCGCACCTCGGGCATGTCTTCGCCGTGCTCGGAAACATACAGCTTATGCTGCTGCATTTTTTCAGAGTGGATCTGCTCCGCTTCGGCTATGT
The DNA here is from genome assembly GCA_964247895.1 of uncultured Acidobacteriaceae bacterium. Lineage (GTDB taxonomy): Bacteria > Acidobacteriota > Terriglobia > Terriglobales > Acidobacteriaceae > EB88. The sequence continues at coordinate 38,565 of CAXTWG010000015.1, read as the reverse complement.
AGGCAGCCAGCTTCGGCGTGCGGCGCACTACGTCGAGGACCAACGTGAAGCGGTCAATATGATTCAGCACGCACATGTCGAAGGGACTGGTCGTCGTCCCTTCGTCGCGAAAGCCGTGCACATGGAAGTTGCGTTCGTTGGTGCGCCCGTTGACGAGCGAGTGGATCAGCGCCGGGTAACCATGGTGGTTGAAAATGACCGGCTTGTCCCTGGTGAAGAGCCGGTCGAATTCGTCATGCTGGAGCCCGTGCGGATGCTCTTCAGGGCGCTGCAGCGTGAACAGGTCGACGACATTGATGACGCGTACGCGCAAATCCGGAAAACGCTCGCGCAGAATCGATACGGCGGCCAGGGTTTCCATCGTGGGCACGTCGCCCGCGCAGGTCATAACGACATCGCAGTCGTCCGACGGCGTGCCCGCGCCGTCCGGGCCCTCGCTGCCGTCGCTGGAGGCCCAGGCCCAGACGCCGAGCCCCTTCGTGCAGTGGCGCACCGCGTCTTCCATGCTGAGCCAGACCGGAGCGGGCTGTTTGCCGGCGATGATCAGGTTGACGTAATTGCGCGAGTGGAGGCAGTGGTTCGCGACGGAAAGGAGGCAGTTCGCGTCGGGCGCGAGATAAATGCGGACGATCTCAGCCTTTTTGCTGGCGACGTGGTCGATGAAGCCTGGATCCTGGTGCGAAAAGCCGTTGTGGTCCTGCCGCCACACGTGTGAGGAGAGCAGATAGTTAAGCGAGGCAATGGGCTTGCGCCAGGGCAGGTCGCGGCACACTTTCAACCACTTGGCGTGCTGGTTGAACATGGAGTCGATGATGTGGATAAAGGCTTCGTAGCAGGAGAAGAGCCCATGGCGGCCCGTGAGCAGGTAACCCTCCAGCCAGCCCTCGCACATGTGCTCGCTCAGCACCTCCATCACGCGGCCGTCCAGGCTGAGGTCCTCGTCCACTGCTTCGTACTCCGCGTCCCAACGCTTGGGCGAGGCTTCGTAGATGTCCTGCAGGCGATTGGAAGCTGTCTCGTCCGGCCCGAAGACGCGGAAGTTGCGGGTCTCAAGGTTCGCCTGCATCACGTCGCGCAGGTAGCCGCCGAGCACGCGCGTGGCCTCGGCCACGGTTTTACCCGGCCCTTCAATCGGCACCCCATATTTTTCAAAAGGCGGCAGCTCGAGCGGCTGCAGGAGCAGCCCACCATTTGCGTGCTCGTTCATGCCCATGCGCAGCTTGCCTTTGGGCGCGATGGCTGCGATCTCTTCCCTCAGCTTGCCGTGCTCATCGAACAGCTCGCGCGGCTTGTAGGAGAGCATCCACGCTTCTAGCTGCCGGAGGTGGTCCGGGTTGTCGCGTACGTGTTCGAGCGGGACCTGATGCGCGCGCCAGGTGCCCTCGACCTGCTTGCCGTCGACCACCTTCGGCCCGGTCCAGCCTTTGGGACTTTTGAAAATGATCATGGGCCAGCGCGCACGTTCGGCGGCGACTTCCGTGCTCTTTCCTTCGCGCGCCGCTTGCTGAATTTCGCGGATGCGCGCATAAGCGTGGTCGAAAGCGGCTGCCGTCTTCCGGTGCATCTCCATCGGTTCGTCGCCTGCGACCACGATCGGCTCGTAGCCGTAGCCGGTGAACAGCGCGAGCAGTTCCTCTTCCGGGATTCGCGCAAGCACGGTCGGGTTGGCGATCTTGAAGCCGTTCAGATGCAGGATCGGCAGCACCGCGCCATCGGTCTTCGGGTTGATGAATTTATTCGAGTGCCAACTCGTAGCGGCGGGGCCGGTTTCAGCCTCGCCGTCGCCGACGACGCAGGCCACAATCAGGTCCGGGTTGTCGAAAGCGGCACCATAGGCGTGGAGCAGCGCGTAGCCGAGCTCGCCGCCCTCATGGATGGAGCCGGGGGTTTCCGGCGCGGCATGCGAAGGGATGCCGTACGGCCAGGAGAACTGCCGGAACAGCTGCCGGATGCCGTCCCGGTCGCGCGTGATATTCGGGTATGTTTCTGTGTAGGAGCCGTCCAGGTAATCCTGCGCCACAAACCCCGGTCCGCCGTGTCCCGGCCCCATGATGTACATCATGCTGGCCCCATGCTCGCAGATAATGCGGTTGAGGTGGGTATAGAGGAAGTTCTGCCCCGTGGTTGTACCCCAGTGCCCGAGCAGGCGCGGCTTGATGTCCGATGGGGTGAGCGGGCGCTCCAGTAGGGGATTGTCCTGCAAGTAGATCTGCCCGACGGTGAGGTAATTCGCCGCGCGCCAGTAAGCGTGCATTTTGTCGAGCAAAACCTGACTCAGTTCCGGCATGGTTGTTCCCTCATTTTTCCGTTCTGCACAAGGCTGCACGGGTTGCATAAACAGGGTGTAAACGGCAGCCTACATGCTTCCCTATGAGGATGCCGATCCGGACGGTCGTGCCGCTCCGCAAAACGGGAAAGACGACAGACGTGTGTGATAGATTTTTCTCAGGTCGGAGAGATGGCAGAGCGGTTGAATGTACCGCCTTGGAAAGGCGGCGTACTCGAAAGGGTACCCAGGGTTCGAATCCCTGTCTCTCCGCCATACGCTTGTAAGTTGTTGATTTGGGATTGAGCCTGTAACTGTCCTGTAACTGTAAGGTCTAGCTTCTTCGACCCGCCCAGTATAAACACGAGTATTTGTGTGCTGTGTACCTCCAGGGCTTGCAACGAGCAACGGTTTCTAGTGCAGGCGTAGGTTTTGGGTGGCGAATGATTTTCCGATAGCCGGACGCGGTTACGTCTTAAGCAATGTTGCCAGATCGTCTGTGGAGCGATCTTCCGGCAGGGCAGCAGGGCTGCTCTCCGCCATGAGGGCTGGCATGAAGCAGTCCAGTCTGTGTTCCCAAGCGTAGAAGCGTGAGAGGCCTGGAACCAGGCACGATTGCACTTCGGACAGTGCAGTTTCTTCATGCCCCGGTAGAGCGCCACGGTATACTCACAGGGTGACCTCCACCGTTCAAATCAGCCTCGATCCTGTTCGCGCGCCCGGCTCCAAGCGCATCCTCCTGCTCAAGCCGCGTGGATTTTGCGCCGGAGTCGTACGCGCCATTGACATCGTCAATATCGCGCTTGAAACCTTCGGGGCGCCGATTTACGTCCGGAAGGAGATCGTCCACAACAGCTTCGTGGTGAACGAGTTGGCGGGCAAGGGCGCGATTTTTGTCGACGACATTGCGGAGGTGCCGGAAGGCGCGCGCGTCATCTACTCGGCGCACGGGGTTTCTCCGGCGGTACGAGAGAACTCGAAAGCCCGGCGGTTGAAGGTCATTGACGCGACCTGCCCGCTGGTGACCAAGGTCCATGTGGAAGCAATCAAGTTCGCCAAGCAGGGCTATTCGCTGGTGCTGATCGGCCACCGCGACCATGACGAGATCGAGGGCACGCTTGGCGAGGCCCCGGATGTGACACAGGTCGTTTCAACCGTCGAAGAGGTACAAGCGCTGGAGGTGCCGAACCCGGAGCGCGTGGCCTACCTGACGCAGACCACGCTCTCGCTCGACGAGGCACGGGACATCATTCAGGCGCTCAAGGAAAAGTACCCGGCGATTGCCGGGCCACATTCGCAAGACATTTGTTACGCGACTGAGAACCGACAGGTGGCGGTGAAAAATGTAGCGCACCAGGCAGATCTGGTGCTGGTCGTGGGCTCGACCAATTCGTCGAACTCGAATCGTCTGGTTGAGGTATCTCAGAACCTGAGTACCAACAGCTACCTGATTGACAAGGCTGAGGACATACGGACGGAGTGGCTGGAGGGCGTCGCCACCGTCGCCGTCACAGCTGGGGCGTCCGCACCGGAAATCCTGGTCAAGGGCGTGGTTGATTTCCTGAGCGGGTGCGGCTACGGCGACGCCGAGGAGGTCGAGGTGATGCCGGAAAATGTACGTTTCGGGCTGCCGCCGGAGATAGCGCAGGCCGCTTCCCAGAGTGCTTTGTCCACTTCGTAATCCTGCTACAAGCGATTCGATGAAACCCGACGGGCCCGGGCGCAATCATAGAAGGGCGCATGAGCACACTACCTCAGACGGAACAATTCGGAGAGCGAGGATCAAAGCTGAAGTTCGGGCGCCTCGATGTGGCGCTCGGGCGTGTGCAGGCCGCTGTGGAGCGAGCCTGCGACCATGTATTTGCGAAGCAGGCACCGGAGGGCTACTGGTGTGGTGAGCTTGAAGCGGACGCATCGCTTGAAGCCGATTACATTTTCATGCACATTCTGCTGGGTACAGGTGAGCAAGGGCGGATGCAGCGCGCCCTTGCTGAATTGCTGCGCTATCAGAATGAGGATGGCGGCTGGTCCATTTATCCCGGCGGCCCTTCCAACATCTCGCTTTCCGTCAAATGCTACTTTGCCTGCAAGCTGATGGGCTGGTCCGCCCAGGAGCCGCGTTTGCTGCGCGCGCGGGAATGGATCCTAGCGAACGGCGGCGTGGTGGAGTGCAATACATTTACCAAGATTTATCTCTGCTTCATGGGCCAGTACGACTACGATGCGGTGCCGGCGGTCCCGCCGGAGATCGTGCTTTTCCCAAACTGGTTTTACTTCAACATCTACGAGATCAGCTCCTGGTCGCGCGCGATCCTCGTGCCGCTGTCCATCGCGTACGCGAAAAAACCATTCAAGAAGATTGCGCCCGAGCAGGGCATTGATGAGCTTTTCCTGGGCGGACGCGCAAATGCCGATCTCCGTCTGCGCTGGGACTCGAAGCTGGTCTCGTGGCGGAATGTTTTCCTGCTCGCCGACCGCATGACTCACTGGTTTGAGCGTGTGCACATCCGGCCGCTGCGCAAGATGGCACTCAAAAAAGCCGAAAAATGGATGCTGGCCCGGTTGGAGATGTCGGACGGTCTTGGCGCCATCTACCCGGCGATTCTCAACTCAGTCATCGCGCTGCGCTGGCTCGGCTACTCGCTCGACGACCCGCAGGTGATCCGGGCGCTCGACGAGTTTGAAAAGCTGGGCATCGATGAGCCTGAGGGCGTCCCTGACCACGCCGACCCAACGTTTCGGATGCAGCCGGCAGTTTCGCCGGTGTGGGACACAGCGCAGGCCGTTTTCGCTCTTGGCGAGGCTGGGGTTGACCGCAGTGACCCCCGCATGCTCAAGGCAGCGGACTGGATGCTTGCCAAAGAAGTTCGGCATAAAGGCGACTGGGCCGAAAAAGTGAGGCACACGGAGCCGGGCGGCTGGTATTTCGAGTTCAATAATGAGTGGTACCCGGACGTGGACGACACGGCGCAGGTGTTGCTCGCGTTGAACAAGGTCGACAACCCGCGCGAACGCTACCAATACGACGTAAGCCGGCGCGCGCTGGACTGGATTTTTGCCATGCAGTGCCGCAATGGGGGCTGGGCGTCCTTTGACAAGGACAACGACAAGATGATTTTCCAGCACATCCCATTCGCCGACCACAACGCGATGCTCGACCCGCCGACGGTGGACATCACGGGACGGGTGCTCGAAACCCTATCGATTTACGGCTATACCCGCGCCGACAAGCGCGTCGACCGCGCGATCAAGTTCATCCTGAGTGAGCAGGAACCGGACGGGTCGTGGTTCGGACGCTGGGGTGTGAACTACCTGTATGGCACTTTTCTTGTATTGCGCGGTCTTGAGTCGATGGGCATATGGAACCACGAGCCGGAAATCCAGCAGGCGGCCGAGTGGATCCGCTCTGTGCAGAATGCCGACGGCGGCTGGGGCGAAAGCTGCCAAAGTTACGATCAGCCTGACCTGCGTGGAGTCGGCCCGAGCACGCCTTCGCAAACAGCCTGGGGCGTCCTCGGGCTGCTTTCCGCAGGCGACAAGCGTTCTGACTCAGTGGCCAAGGGAGTGCGATGGCTGCTGGAGCGGCAACTGCCGACTGGCGGCTGGGACGAGTCGACAGGCGAAGGAGCAACCAAGCAGGCCATCTACACCGGCACGGGTTTCCCCCGAGTGTTCTATCTGGCGTACCACCAGTACCGGGAGTACTTCCCGCTGCTCGCGCTGTGCACGTACAGGAAAGCCATGGAGCGGGGAGACGAGCAGCCGTGAATGTGGAGCGGGCAGGATCGATCGTAAAGGATTTGCGGGAACCATTGCAGGATGTAGTCGCGCCTGACCTTAAGTCGGGTGTGCGTAGACTCGCAGATGTGAAGGACAGCATCGTCGAGTTTCGCGATGAGATGAAGGCCGGCAATGCGCAGCTTCGTGAAGAAATGAAGACAGGCCACGCACTGCTCAGGGAAGAGATGGCCGCTATCGAAAGGCGCTCCGTCGAGCGGATCGATGCTTCAGAACGGCGCAGTGCGGAGCGACTGGAATCCTCTGAATTGCGAACAGCGGAACGAATCGCGCGCGTTTACGACAAAATAGAGAATGTAGACCTTACCCGTCGCAACGAACAACTGATGCGAGAAATCGAGTCGTTGCGAAACAGCCAAACCGAACAGCGTCAGTAATCGAGGTTCAATACACATGGCAGTACCCGTATCCCAGGCCTGGACCGTGGCCACCTACATCCTGAAGCAGCGCATGAGCGGCAAAAAGCGTTTCCCGCTCGTCACCATGCTGGAGCCTTTGTTTCGTTGCAACCTGGCCTGCGCCGGCTGCGGCAAGATCCAGTACCCGGCCCACATCCTCAAGCAGGAGCTCACCCCTGAGGAATGCTTCCACGCGGTCGAGGAAGCCGGGACGCCGATGGTCTCGATTCCCGGGGGCGAGCCGTTGCTCCATCCGCGCATCGATGAGATCGTCGCGGGGCTGGTCGCGCGCAAGAAGTACGTATATATGTGCACGAATGCGCTGCTCTTGAAGGAGAAGCTGCACCTGTTCAAGCCTTCAAAGTACCTATCGTTTTCCGTTCACCTGGATGGGCAGCGCGAGCACCACGACTTTTCCGTTTGCCGTGAGGGTGGATACGACATGGCGGTCGAAGGCATCAAGGCTGCGGTTGCTGCCGGTTTTCGCGTGACCACGAATACGACGTTGTTCGATGGTGCCGACCCGAACTCGGTACGGGCGTTTTTCGATGAGCTGATGACCCTCGGCGTAGAAGGCATGATGGTCGCGCCTGGCTATACCTATGAAAAAGCGCCCGATCAGAAGCACTTCCTGGGGCGGGCTCGTTCGCGGCGACTGTTCCGGGCGATCCTTTCAAACCGCAAGCAGACCTGGAAGTTCAATGCCTCGCCCATGTACATGGAATTCCTGATGGGCAAGCGCGAATTTACCTGCACGCCCTGGGGCATGCCGGCCTACTCAGTATTCGGCTGGCAAAAGCCCTGTTACCTGCTCCAGGACGGCTACGCCGATACGTTTCAGGAGCTGATCGACGAGACGGACTGGTCCAAGTACGGCACCGAGTCCGGCAACCCGAAATGCGCGAACTGCATGGTGCACTCCGGCTACGAGGCTTCCGGCGCATACTACACCTTTGCCTCTTGGCGGGGCTTCGCGGAAACGGCGATGGCCACGTTATTCAGCAAGTATGAGGATCATGGCGCGCTCGACCTCTTGAACCAGGCGGTGAAGCCGGCGCATGGACCCCTCGTGCAAGTGCAGACCCGCGTGAAGGTCAATGAGGAGACCGCGGTTTGAACGCCGCTGCGAATCCCGAAGAGCAGGAACTCGCGGCAGGGCGCGAGCGCGAAGAGCTTCAGGGCTGGGTACCGGCGCTCGCGTCCGACGAGGAAAAGCAAGTTGCATTCGAAAAGGCTTTCGATTACCGGGGTGATGTCACACTCACCCTCAAAGATGGCCGCACGATCAATGGCTATGTGTTTGACCGTCGTGTGGGAAAGACGCTGGACGAGTCGGCGGTGCGGGTCATTCCATCCTCGGAAAGGACGAAACTCACGATTCCGTACAGCGAAATCGCGGCGCTCCAGTTCACCGGGCGCGACACGGCGGCGGGCAAGAGCTTTGAAGCTTGGGTGAAGAAGTACACGGAAAAGAAAGCCGCGGGAGAGACCGGCATTGCGATCGAGCCGGAAACTCTGGAATAGCTGCGTGTGTTACTGACAAAGCGGCGGCGTTTCCGAACAGCGCGTTAAAGAAGGGAAGTGCCGGCCTCATTGAGGCGCGCGGCGACCCAGGGAGCGACGGCTTCGGGGCGGAGATGGTCATGCCACCAGGCAAGGGCGCCGGCGTGCCAAGCTTCGAGCGCGGGAATGTCGCGGGCGTAACGCTTGAGGATGCCCTCAATCTCGCGCCAGTGGTGCACAATGAGCAGGGGAGCGTGCGGGTACATGAACTCGTCCGCCGGGAGGCGGTTGGCGACGACGAGGCAGCCGGCGCGAAGCCCCTCAAAAGACCGGAAAGAGTCGGCGACGGAGCCGCGTGGGGCGACGCAGATGCGCGATTGCATCATCTTTTCAGAGTAGCTGCCGAAATGGGGAACTGCGTCTTTCTCGCCGGCGGAGATGTTGCCGAGGTCCATGCGCCATTCCCCTGTTTTTTGGAGGCGCTGGAGCTCAGCCCAGAGCTGCACACGCGCTTCACGCTTGGAGGTGGAGGTGTAACGCAGGTAGGTGCCCTTGGGAGCCAGGTAATTGACCTCGCCTGCGAAGAAAAGGTCGAGGGAGCGCTCGGCCATGGAGATTTGCGGAAGGTCCTGCTGGCTGTGATAGCCGAGGGGGAGGCGAATCGTGCGGGGCTCGTTACGGACCGGGGCTGGGAGTTGTGCCGGTGGATGCGCAAAAGCGACACGGGAGCGCAGGTGCGTATACCAATCACGAACGTACTCGAAGGCGAGGATGGATTCGAGGCGGCTGAAGCTCGTGAGCGCCCTCGCGGGCTCGAATCCAAGGGCGGGCCGGGAGAGAAGGTTACGCAAAACGGCGCGGACCTGGCGGCCGTAGACAGGGACCTTGCAACGTTCTTCCTGGAGAAGAACGGCGACGACATCGCGACCGTATCTAGGGAGGAAGTAGGCCTCCTTGGTGAAGTAGAACTGGAGACCCTCAGCGGCAACGGAGGGCAGGGCCTGCTCAAGCACGTCGTAGGTGTAGCGAAACTCCGGCGGCAAGGCAGGAGTCCATGGGGGGCCCGCGATCGCGCGCAGACCCGCTTCGCCTGTGTAGCTGCTATCCATGAAAAAATGATGGGTGCTTGCGGCGACAGACATCAGGCGACGGCGGCTGTTTTCACAGGCTGGAGTAGCTGCGTGAGCGCATCCTCATACGTGTGAGTGGAGGAGATGCGCTCGACAGTGCGCTGGCCGGCGAGGGCGAGGGCTTGGCGGCGCGGCTCGTCGCGGTAAAGCGACTCCATGGCGGCGGCGAGCTGGTCGACGCTGCCGGCGTCGATAACGAGGCCATCCTGTCCGTCGGTCAGCAGCTCGGAGGCGCCGCAGTTACGGGTCGCGATTGAAGGGACGCCGTTGGCCATGGCCTCAAACAAGGCCATGCCGAAACCGTCGTCCATGCTGGGAAGTACAAACAGGTCGCAGCGGCGGTAGAACTCGGCGATATTGGGAACGTATTCGATGATTTCGACGTTGGGCGTTGCTTGGAGAAGCTCGGCGAGCTTTGGGTAAGCGGAGAAATCGCTGGAAGAGCGGATCAAGAGGCGGGCATCAGGCAGGTTGAGCTTGTGCCATGCCTCCAGCAGGTACAGGTAACCCTTGCGGAGGGGGTGACCGCCGAGAACGCCGACCGTAAAGGGGGTGTTGCGCGCGAGCTGAACTTCGCCTTTGGCCTGGGCGCGGCCGAGCAAGGGGGCCAGGAGGAGCTTTGGCTGTAAGTGCGCGGGGAAGGTGCGGGCGGAGTAGCGCGAGGGCACCAGGATGGTGTGGGCGACCTCGTACTCGGCGAGCTGGCGCTCGCGAAACCAGGCAGGCTCGGGGTGGAAGACGGCTCCGGTTTTTTCGGCTTCCTCACGAACCAGATTCTGCTGGAAATCCACATGCGGGCAGGCGCGGTCGAGCGCAAAATGGCCGCCGCGTTTGCGGGTAGCCTCGCCGGTATGCAGGGTTTGGGTGGCGAAACCGATCACAACATCGGTGCGGGGCATGAGGGCGGCGACCATGCGATCCCACCAGACGATGCCGCGCTGGAAGGCTTCAGGAAAGAGACGGAGCTTGAGGATACGGGAAACGATCTCGACTGGGGCTGGGACCAGATGGGTGGCGACGGCGGAGTCGAGGTGGTGAAAGTAGCGGCGCGGCGCGGTCGTCCAGATATCGACGGCGTCGGTGTGCTTGCGTAGAGCGTTCGCCATCTTGACGGAGTGAAACGGACGCACGACGGAGATAGCCACCCTCATCTGAAAATCGTAGCATGGTCGTGCGGGAGAGATCAGGCACGTCCGTAATGCTTTCGTGTTGAAGCAACTGTCGCCGGTGTAGCGGCCAGACTCGCGTTCGGCAGGTGAGCACGGAACGGCATGCGCTTAAAGCTTGCTTCACTCAATATAAGTTATAAGCAGCGAAGGGGAAATATCGCGCAGAGTACTTCCTCAGAGTCTCCGCGCGGGTAGGGGCCCATGGGCTGACCGGTGTAATCCAGCTTGTAAGATCCGTGTTGGACGTTGTAGTTGCACTCTCGCTCCTCGAAATGGCGATTTGTAGCTTCAAAAAGTAAGAACATCCGTGAAACGGATCAAGATACCTTGTAACTCATAAAACCGGAGCAGCGGCAAAAAGGTATCTGGCCATGCCATGCCTGTCTTGTAGTCCGGCTCACCCAGGCGAAGGTTACGGGCAAGGGTTACAGGCGCGAGTTTCTGAGTTGTTCGGTGCGGGTCTGACTCCACATCGCGATCATCCAGCCCGGGTACTCCCGCGGCAGCTTGCTCGCTTCGTCGAGGGTTTCGAGCTCGTCCTCGGTAAAGGTGATGGAGGTCGCACCGAGATTGTCCTCGAGCTGCTCAAGGCGGCGCGCGCCGACAAGGATGCTTGCGACGCGTGGCCGGCCGAGGAGCCAGGCGAGGGCGATTTGGGCTACGGATGTGTTCTTTGTTTGAGCAAGGGTTTCAAGCGCGTCGATCACAGAATGGGCGCGGTCCATGTCGACAGGAGGAAAGGGAAGGGTTGTGCGGCGGTTTTCTTCTCCGCCTTGTTTGCCGCGGCCGAACTTGCCGCCGAGCAGGCCGCCGGCCAGCGGGCTCCACACGAGCAAGCCGAGACCTTCGGCGGCGGCCATGGGAATAATCTCGCGTTCGACATCGCGCGCAGCGAGCGAGTAGAAGGCCTGGACGGAAGCATACTTCGCGAGGCCGTGGTGACGCGCGACGCCCAGGGCGTGGCTGATCTGCCAAGCGGCGCAGTTGGACACACCGATGTAGCGCACCAAGCCGAGGCGGACAAGATCGGTCATGGCTTGGAGGCTTTCCTCGATCGGCGTGGCAGGGTCGAAGCCGTGGAACTGGTAAAGGTCGATGGTATCGAGTCGCAGGCGCTGGAGGCTCGCCTTGGCGCTGTCAAGGATGTGGGCGCGGGAAAGGCCTCCCTGGTTGGGCTTGGGACCCATCGTTCCGAAGACCTTAGTTGCGATCAGGACTTCGTCACGCTTCGCGCCGGTCGCCTTGAGAGCGCGGCCTGTAATCTCCTCGGAAACGCCGGTGGAGTAAGTGTCGGAACAGTCAACAAGATTGATGCCGGCTTCAAAACCGCGGGCGAGTAGCTTTTCGGCCTCTGGCTGCTCAACGGTGCCCATGGGCGCATAAGGGCCGCTGGCGCCGAAGTTCATCGTGCCGATGGAAAGCTCTGAAACGAAAAGGCCAGTGTTGCCGAGCCGGTTATAACGCATGGAAATAAGTCCGCCTTTTCAAAATCTGCTTCAAGTAAACGCCGTGCAAAAGGTAAAAGGTTGCTTGATTGTGGGAGTGTGTTGCCTAATCCTCTTTGTCGGCGTCTACTGAAATAGTGACGAGTGGAGTGGAGCAGCTGGCGGCTTTGATTGGGGAGCTGACGCCATGCGAGGGTTCGCAAGCGACGGCGGTGCCGGAGTTGTGGCTGACCCGTTGGTCGACGACACAGCTGCCGCGAGGGAGCGTGGGCCGGGCACTTTTGTGCGTGGTGGCGCAAGGGTCGAAACAGATTCAACTCGGGGCGCAGAGCTTCCGTTACGATCCTGGAGAGTACCTTCTAGTCTCGCTGGATCTGCCTTTGGTCGGGCAGATTCTGGAGGCGAGCCGGCGCAAGCCGTTGCTTTGCATGAGCCTGGTGCTCGACTTTGGGGAGATTGCGGCGCTGATGAGTGAAACGGTCCTGCCGCCGCAGCGGGACCGGCAGGACTGCGTCCCGGTCGCGGTCCATCCATTGGACGAGGACCTGCTCGACGCCTTGCTGCGGCTGGTGTGCCTTGTGAAGAAGCCGCAACAGATCCCGGTGCTTGGGCCAATGATCCGCCGGGAGATTTACTACAAGCTGCTGCTGGGCAGACAAAGCGGGCTGCTGCGGCGGTTGACGCTGGAAAACGGCAAGGTGCAGCGGATCGCGAAGGGACTGGAATGGCTGCGGCGCCATGTGGCCGAGCCGGTGAGGATGGAGGAGCTCGCACGCGAAACCGGCATGAGCGTGTCGGCGATGTACGCCTGGTTTCGAGCGGTGACGCGGATGAGCCCGCTCCAGTACCAGAAGCAGCTGCGGCTCCAGCATGCGCGGAGGCTGATGCTGACCGAATGCCTGGACGCATGCGTGGCGAGTCGGCTGGTGGGGTATGCAAGCGCTTCGCAGTTCAGCCGGGAATATCGACGGCTGTTTGGCGCCCCGCCGGTCGAGGATGTGGAACGGTTGCGCGCGATGCCGCTGCGCACTGAGGGCTAGGCGCTGAGGGCTATGCTGTCCATTGGCCAAAGGAAATCCCAAGGAAACGCGTCACGCCCCAACACTCTCGAATTCAGCCTCTTCGATTACGAAGGTTTGCCGGCGCCTCTCAAAAGACTTCCATCGGACGCGCATACGCGCTTACATTGAGGCACTATGCCGATGCCTCAGAAGCGCACCCTATCACTTATGCGGGATTCGTCGACGCAGGAAGAGATTCTCTTCGTCGCAGACCTGTACTCGGGAAACAGAATCGAAGACAGCGTGTATCTCGACCGGAAGGCGATGCTCGAGTGGCTTCATCCTATCGACCCGCAAGCGAGCTTTGTGGCCGCCCACGCGCTCGACCAACTGATGCACCGGCCGCCGCGCACCATTATCGATATCGCGCTTGAATCCCGTCAAAGGCTTGAGCTTTCGCATTGACGACGTCCGTGGTTCGCGTCGCAACTAACCGAACACTGCATGTTTCTGTGGACGGAAGGCCGCCCCATGGCGCGCCTTTCCGCCGGGATGACTCTCGCGCATGGGATTTGCAGCAGCTTCTGCCCGGCATGCGGCGCTCGCGAGTCTGCTGAGCGCCTTTGCTTCCAGGCCCACAAAGTGTCGGGCAGCAATGGTCCACCAAGACTATACAGAATATACGTTATCAGACGCGATAAGCATTCTTCTTCTGCGGCAATTATCGATCCAGATCCATGCACTTGCAGGGGAGGATGATCTCCTCCCCTGCTCGAGGCGCTGCTATCGCACAACGCTTTGGAAAAGTGCCGAGCGCAGCAGCACGGCGAACTGGCTGTCAGAGGAGGCGAAATTTACGTTGAGCGTGCCGGCGCTGGAGGAGATATCGGTGTTCTGGATGGCCTGCTTTTCAACGGCCGAGCCGCCGACCTTCTCAAAGGTGGCGGCGGCGTTCATCAAGCTCGACATGGTGGCTGCCGTAAAGGTATCCGGCGTGACCACGGCAAGTGCGAACTTCACGCCGTTGTCGAAGTTCATGCTGTAACGCGAGCTGAGAAGGCGCTTGCGGATCTGTTCGAAGTCGGCAAGCTGCGAAGCCTGACCCATGACACTGCGCATCATGATCTGCGTTCCCTTGCCGTCGAGCAGGCTCCACAGGGGCTCGGTGTCGACCAGGCCCATCTGCTGCACGAGCGGCTGATTCGCCAGCATGTTGGGCGCGAAGCCGTCGCGGGCGTTCAGTGCGTCCTTGAGTGCTTCGGTCGAGCCGAAGATCATGGTGGTGGGATTGACGAAACAGACCTGCATGCCGCTGCCGGTCAGCGGATAAATTTTGTTCGTGCGATACAGCACCGGCTTGACCTTACGCTTGCGAAAATCGGCCAGGATGTCGGCGAGTGAGAACTGGCCCTGCGCGACGCCGACGGTGAGCGCATTGTCATCGCCCGGAGTAGGGCGGAAACTTGCGAAGGCCAGCTCCTCAACATCGTGGTTGCTGTCGAGGCCTGAGCTGGTTAGCGCTTTCTCAAGCTGTTTGATCTCGGGCGGCAGGACGCGGGCCTTGAGGTCGAGCGCGGCCTCCGAGTTTTGCATGGCGCGGTAGTCGACGACGATGAGTTGCTGGAGATCCTTGGGAATGGCGCCGCGAGCGTCCTCGCCAAGCTGGGCGGCATGGGCGCCCAGGGGCAGCAGTGCAAAGCAAAGAGTGGCGGCGGCGCGGAGCCGAAGGCCTGGAATGGAAAAAGAAGGGTATCGCACTTGGAATCCTTATCTTGAAGCCGAACCATAAATTTCGAGGTCCCGGCTTTTCTTCCATCTTAGACGGGACGGAGACGGAATCGCCTTCGACGGCGCACGAGAGTAACCGGAAGCGGCCTCCTCTTCCCTTTCCGGAACGCGGGGCTACCGGCAGGGATGCAACGGTCTTGGCTACATCCTGTTAATGCCACCGATTAATGCCACCAGGAGTAGCCGACCTGGAACTGCAGGCTGGCATTGACGCCGGGGTTGCGATCGCCAAGGCTGGCGCTGGAGATGTGGACGACGCTGGCCTGGATATCGACTGTTTGCCGCTGGCGGATGAAGTAGTGAAGACCCGCGCCGGCTTGCGGAGTAAAATTCCAGACGCTGGTACCGCCGGGCGTGCCATGGGGGACGACTACGTCAGGCGGATACTTGTGGTTGGTCCAGAGCAGGCCGCCCGCGCCTTGCGCATACGGAACAATGCGCTTGCCGGGCTTGAAGTCCCAGCGCAGCTGGATGGGCGTAATGCTGAGGCCGGTAAAAGTACCGCCGTTATAGGGCAGCAGAAAGGAGCCGGACTGGCCGTTGCTGAAGTTGAAGCTGGTTGGGCGCAACCCCGGCGCCGGCGTGAACGACTGCCAGTAGGGCAGGAAATCGCCCGAATACTCAAACTGCCCGCGCAGAAAGCCGCGGCCATGTTCGTCGGTGATTACCTTGCCGAGGTGTACCCCCGCATTGGTGAAGGAAAAATTAGAACGATTGCCGAGGCCGACCCCGCCGCCAAAGAATACGCCGTAGTTCCAGGGGCGCGTAGCAAGCGTCGCAGAAGCAGGATCGGGGTAGGCCGGGGCGCCCACACCCTGCCCAAGGGCAGAAGCAGCGAGGGCTGAGGTGGCGGCAAACAGCAAGATCGAGAAAAAATGTGGTTTCATCGGCTCCGGGGGAAGCTCCGGAGAGTGTGTCTCGAACTCTCCCCGGGGTTGGGCTGTACTATGCAGCGCTTTAGCGCGCTGCTTCTTCCATTTGCTCATCCATGTCGAAGTTCGAGTACACGTTCTGGACGTCATCGTGGTCCTCGAGCGCGTCGAGCAGGCGCATCATCTGGGCTGCGCCCGGGCCTTCGAGCTTGGTATAGGTGCTTGCGACCATGGTGATTTCAGAAACGAGGGTTTCGATTTTCACGTCGCGCACAGCCTGCGCCACGGCTTCGTATACGGACGGGTCGGTGGTGATCTCCCAGGTTTCCCCTTCATCGGACATGTCGTCCGCGCCGGCTTCGAGGGCAAGCGCCATCAGCTTTTCCTCATCCGCGGCAGCCTTGTCGACGACGATCAGGCCTTTTTTCGTGAACATGAAGCGCACCGAGTTCGGTTCGCCGAGATTGCCGCCGTTTTTTGAGAAAGTGTGGCGGATCTCAGAGACTGCACGGTTGCGGTTGTCGGTTGTGCAGTCGACGATGAGCGCGACGCCGCCGGGGCCGTAACCCTCAAAGGAGATTTCTTCGTAGGTGAGCCCGGGGATCTCACCCGTGCCGCGCTGGATGGCGCGTTTGATGTTGTCGGCCGGCATGTTCTCAGACTTGGCAGCGAGAATGGCGGAGCGAAGGCGCGGGTTGCCGTCCGGGTCTCCCCCGCCCTGCCGGGCCGCCATGGTGACTTCCTTGATCAGCCGCGTGAATGCCTTGCCGCGCTTGGCGTCGAGCGCGCCTTTTTTGTGTTTGATCGTCGCCCATTTGGAGTGGCCGGACATGCGTGAACCCTCGTCTTTTCGCTTGATGCGTACCGGGCTCCAAGGGGCCCATGCAAAGCCCGAGTATAGCAGCGGGAGGGCGGCTCTTGCGCAAGGGGCTCCCCGTGTGCGAACCCCTCCCTGATTCCGGTATGGTGTGGGTGCATGCTCACCGCTTCCCTGTTTGCCGCGCTGCCGGGCCTGGTTCACCTGCTCGACCAAAGGGTGCTCCATATACTCGAGTATTCACTTGTGCGAGTGGGTTCAGTCACGATCAATCTCGCGTTTCTGATCAAGGCGAGCGTGTTTTTGGCGCTTCTGGTCACCATGTCCCGGGTATTGCAATCGCTTGTACTTCAAAAAGCGCTCAAGCACCTTCGGGTTTCGGCAGCCCAGCAGTTTGCCCTGGGTCGGTTTATCACTTACGCGTTCTTTTTGACCGGTTTGATCGTGGGCTTGCAATCGCTCGGGGTCAACCTCAGCTCGTTAGTCGTGGTGGGGGGAGCAGTCGGCGTGGGTGCGGGCCTCGGCTTGCAGAATGTAGTGTCAAACTTCGTCGCCGGCCTCATCCTGCTCATCGAGCAGCCGATCCGGATCGGCGACCGCGTGGAAATCAGCAGCACCATGGGCGACGTGGTGCGTATCGCGGCCCGGTCCACCTGGATCCGCACGAATGACAATATCGTCATCGTGGTGCCGAACTCGGATTTCATCAGCAATACCACCATCAACTGGACTGCGAACGATCCGACGGTTCGCTTGACTGTTCCCCTCGGCGTCGGTTACGGCTCCGACGCCGAGCAGGTGCGCGGTTTGCTGCTCGGCGTAGCTGCCGGGCACCCGGATGTTCTCAAAAATCCCGCTCCGGACGTCATCTTCACCGGGTTTGGAGACAACAGCCTGGACTTCACTTTGCGAGTGTGGACCAGCACACAAACGCATACTCCCTACACGCTCAAATCGGACATGTACTTCGAAATCTTCCGTGTCTTCAAACAGACTGGGATCGAGCTGCCGTTTCCGCAACGCGATCTCCACATCCGATCGTCGGACATCCCGTTGCCGTACACGCCCGGGAAGGAGCGGAGTTGATGGAGTTGCGGTCCGCTCGGTTGCTTCGGTGTGGGCGCGTAAACCAGTTGCATTCGCGCAACCAGTCGCAAAACTGATTCCACGCCCGCAGACTATTCCGTGGCAGGCACCGGATAAGGATTGCGCTCGCGAAACCATTCCTGGTGCTGGTGCCAGTAGGGGTAGGCTTTCGGTAGCTCGCTGGCTTTGTCCAGTTTTACAACCTGCTCGGACGTGAGCGACCAGCCTACCGCGCCGAGATTGGCCTTGAGCTGCTCCTCGTTGCGCGCGCCCATGACCACCGTGGCCACGGTCGGGCGAGTCAGGAGCCAGTTGAGAGCGATCTGCGGGATCCACTTCCCTGTCTCCTGCGCGACCTCGTCGAGGGCGTCGACGACCCTGTACAGGTACTCATCTTCGACCGCCGGGCCGCCTTCGTGACCACCCTGGCCTATGCGCGAATCCTTCGGTGCCGGCTGCCCGCGGCGAATACGCCCGGTGAGGCGGCCCCAGCCGAGCGGACTCCAGACCAGCGCGCCGACCTTTTGGTCCAACCCGAGCGGCATCAACTCCCACTCATAGTCGCGGCCCGAAAGAGCGTAGTACACCTGGTGGCCGACATAGCGTTGCCACCCGTAGCGATCGCTCACGGCGAGCGACTTCATCAGGTGCCAGCTGGAAAAATTGGAAGCGGCGATGTAGCGGACTTTGCCCTGCTTAACGAGGGTATCCAGCGTTTCCAGGGTCTCCTCAACCGGGGTCAGGGCGTCGAAACCGTGCATGTGGTAAATGTCGATGTGGTCGGTGCGCAGCCGCTTGAGGCTGGCGTGGCATTGCTCGATCAGATGGTGGCGCGAGGAGCCCAGATCATTAGGCCCGGAGCCCATGGGGAATGTTGCTTTAGTCGAAAGCAGCACCTCATGGCGGCGATCCTTGACGGCCTCCCCGAGAATCTCTTCAGCCGCGCCTTGTGAGTAAACATTGGCAGTGTCGAACAGGTTCGCACCCGCTTCAAGGCAGATGTCGATGAGCCGGCGTGCTTCGTCCACCTGGGTGGAGCCCCAGCGCTGAAAAAACTCGTTCGCGCCGCCGAATGTACCGGCGCCGAGCGAAAGTACGGGAACCTTGAGGCCGGAGTAGCCAAGCTGTCTATATTCCATACGGGCATTCCATAGCAGCACAGATGCAGAGCGGATGCTTCAGGGTACGGATTTAGGCTTTCGAAACGCGTAAACGACGGCCAGCAAGGGCGGCGCGAGCAGGACGCCCCAAAAGGGAATGACGATGCCGAGCAGGATCGGTGTGAGGATCGAAGCCCAGATGGGTACGCGGGTGACGCGGTGGAGCAGCAAAGGCTGGATAAGCAGCTGGTCCAAAACGACCACCACAGCATAAAGCCCGAGAACGAGTGCGAGCCGGTATAAATCGTGCCCGGAAACCGCGACGGCCAGCACCGGACTGATGACAGAAATGACCCCGCCAAAATGTGGGATAAACGACGCAAACGCCGCAATCAGCGCCCACAAGGGGGCCAAGGGCACATGGAGCAGAACCAGGCCGATCCACCAGAGCGCTCCCACACAAAGGGCTTCCAGCGTGGCGGCGCGCCACCAGTTTGCGATCGCCGAGCCGGCTGTGCGGACAACGTCCACCCGGCCTTGCGGGTCTGGGTCGGGAACGGGAGTGGCCGTAGGCGGCATGTACGAGTTGGAGGCAAGACGAGCCGGGAAGGATGGCACCAAAATAGAAGGTTGCTGCTAGGCTAGTTGCCATGAAGTTCGGCGTTGTTCAATTTCCCGGTTCCAACTGCGACCACGATACGGCTTATGTACTGGAATCTGTGGTGGGCCAGCCGGTTGCCATGCTTTGGCATGATTCCCCTTCGCTCGAAGATGTGGATGCAGTGCTTGTGCCGGGCGGTTTTGCGTTTGGCGACTACCTGCGAACGGGCGCGATCGCCCGGTTCTCGCCCGTCATGGCATCGGTGCGGCGGTTTGCTGAGGCGGGCAGGCCGGTTCTGGGCATCTGCAACGGCTTTCAAATCCTGTGCGAAAGCGGCTTGCTGCCTGGGGCCCTGCTCAGGAATGCAGGGCTGCGGTATGTATGCCGGCAGGTGCACGTGCGGGTAGAAACTACCCAAAGTCCGTTCACAAGCCGTCTCGAAAAGGGACAAGTGCTGAAAATCCCGATCGGGCACATGGAAGGCAACTTCTTTTGCGACCCGAACAACCTTACACTGTTGGAGCGGGAGGACCGGGTGGCCTTCCGGTACACGAATGCCGGCGGCGACCCCACGCCTGGCAGCAACCCGAACGGCTCGCTCGGCAACATCGCCGGCATCCTGAGTGCCGGGCGCAATGTGCTGGGCATGATGCCGCACCCGGACCGGTCGAGCGAAGCGCTGCTGGGCTCCTCGGACGGATTCGGCATCTTTCAATCGCTTGTCGATGCGCTCGGGCAGACAACAGCCCGGGCATAGGAGGAGGGGCATGGTCGATCTTCACCATCATCTATTGCCGGGCCTGGACGATGGCTCGCCGGATATGGGTACCTCAGTCAAGATGGTGGAGATGGCGGCGCGGGACGGGATCACGCACATTGTGTGCACGCCGCACGCCAACGACCGCTTCTTTTTCAGCCGGGAAAAGAACGAGCGCCTGATCGAGGAGCTGCGCGGCCGTACGGAAGGCAAGGTGACGCTCGGCCTGGGCTGCGACTTCCATATGTCGTACGACAACATCCAGGACGCGCTGGATTATCCGGGCCGGTACTCGATTAACGGGCGCAAGTATCTGCTGGTGGAGTTCCCGGATACAGCCATCCCCGACAGCACGACGGACAACCTGTATGAGCTGAACGTGTCCAAACAGCGGCCCATCATCACGCACCCGGAGCGCAACCCCATCCTCCAGCGGCACCCGGAGCGGCTGGCAGCTTGGGTGCGCGAGGGCGCGCTCGTGCAGATAACCGCATCGAGCTTCAGCGGGCGGTTTGGGCGCACAGCTGCGGCTACGGCGGAAAAGTTCATGAAGCGGAACTGGGTGCACTTTCTGGCTTCGGATGCGCACAACCTCGAGTCTCGTCCGCCGGTGATGAGCATCGGGTTCGAGTACTTGAAGAAGCACTACGGGCGGGAAACGGCGGAACGGTTGTGCCTAGAGAACCCCCGCGCAGTGTTCGACGGGAAAGACCTGCCGGACCAGCCGGAGGCGACCGACCTGTATTCCAACTTCGACGAGGAACAACAACAGCCGTTCGGGCGCAAGCGTGTGGGCTTGTTTAAACGCATGTTCGGCCTGAGCTGAAAGCAGTATCATCCCTCCTCGAATGGCTCCGGCGATCGCCTTGCGACTTGTTTTGCATGGCGAGCCTCCTACCGCAGGATGTGATTTCTTGAAACGTCACAGCCCCAGGCCCCCGTCGACAGCAATGACCTGCCCGGTGAGGAAAGGCGTCGCGCCCGCGAGATACACGACAAGCTCCGCGATATCCTTCACCGCGCCGTTGCGCCCCATGGGAGTTCGGGCGATGAAGTGCGCATACGCAGCATCCGGTTCCTCGCTTGTGACAATCATGCCGGGCGCGACGCAATTGACGGCCACCTCCGGCGCCCAGCTTTTCGCCATGGTTTGCGTCAACATGTGCAGCGCCGCTTTCGAGGCGCAGTAGTGGGGGTGCGTAGCCCAGGGGTGCAGCCCGCCGAGCGAGCCCAGGTTGACCACGCGGCCCACATGCCCCGAGGCCCGCAAGCGCGGCAAGGCGGCCTGCGCCACGAGCATGGGCGCGCGCGTATTCGTCGCGAACATGCTGTCCCACTGCGTAGCGGTCATTGCTTCAAGCGTGGCGCTCTCGAAAGCGCCCGCATTGTTGACAAGGATGTCGAGCGCCCCGGCCCACTCCCCTGCCCTTTCCACTGCTTCGTGAATGGACCGCTCTTCATGGAGATTGCAAGGGAACGCCTCCCCCCGGACGCCCAAAGCTTGCAAGGCAAGCACTGTTCGCAGGGCTTCCTGCGCGGATTGGTTATAGGTAATTGCGACATCGGCGCCGGCGCGCGCCAGGCCTTCGGCAATGCCGGCGCCGATGCGTTTCGCTCCTCCGGTGACGAGGGCTTTACGCCCGGAAAGAGGCTTGTTCAGGTCGGCGGCGTTCATCGGAGGCATGCTGCATCGTACCGCGCCCCTTCCCTATCTATTCTCGGGCGAAGCAATGCAAAGGCGGCCGGAAAGGTTGCTTAGGCTTGGACAACTATCGGGAAGCCCGACCCATCTTAAGCATCAATAAGGATACTGCTATGGCGCGCGCAAGCATGACGGCGGGTGTACTGATTGCTGGGTTAATGGCGTTCTCCCTGGCAGGATGCCGGGACGCGCGCGGTCCACACCTGGCTCGGGCTGGAGCTCCTTCGCTGGGAATGGACGGGGAGCCGCGAAATGCGGCGAACCCAAACGCACCTTTCGCCGTGCCTGCCGGGAGTCCGCAGCTGCGAGCCCGCCCGCAAATTCTCGACATCAACGGCGTACTCCCATGCGTTCAGGAGCAGCTGACCTTGTTTGAATCGGGAGCCCAAAGCAGCGGAGCGCATCACACGGCGCGCATCGCGTTTGAAAATACAGGCTCGGCCTGCCGGTTGGGCGGCTTTCCTTCAATCACGCTTCTGCGTGCGGACGGTTCAGTCGCGGGCAGTGTACAGCTCGAAAAAGTATCCCGCGTGAGCATGGCAGCTACACTGAAATCCGGATCGGGTGAGGAAGCCGCCTTTGAAGGACCTGCGCCGCAGGTGCTGCTGCCTTCCCATGGCGAAGCTGCTTTTGAGCTGGGTTGGATTACGGGGCCGGAGTGCGAGCGGATTGGACGGATTGCCATCGGCGCGCCCGGTTCGACGCGGCCTACCCTTCTCCCTCGGCCGCTTACCGTGTGCGAGGACCGGATCCTGGTAACGGCTGTCGCGCCGCCGGATGCAGACCACCCGTAGCGGGTATCCTAGTGCGGCGTGGGACCCGGCTTGGCTGAGCCTTGAGAAGGTTGCGGCGTCACGGATTGCTGTGCGTTGTTCTCAAGCGGACCCTGTTTGTACGTGGAGTATTGGCCGCCCGGCGGCTTTACCTTGACCGCGAACTCGCGCGTGGGAGCGTCATTGGTGAAGGTTTCGCCGTAGGTCTGGAAACCGGCTTTAAAGACCTGGAGACGCACCTCGTCGCCGAGGGGAATGATATCGAGCGTTGCCTTGCCGTCCTCGTTTGTCTTGACCTCCATGTTGCCCTGGTCTTTCCCTTCATGGATCGCATGGAAGATCACGGCGGCATTCTCGACCGGCTTGCCGTTCGAGGCCCGTGTCACCGTGACGGAAAGGTGCGAAACCGGCGGGGGCGCTTTGTACTTGCGCCCGCGGCCGCTTTCCTGAGCGTGGAGCAAGGGAGCGGTCGAGAATGCAGAAGCCAGAAGAAGCGAGGTAAGGAAACGTGGTGCCATACGAGTAATTTTACCCGGACGCAACTTTACCCGGACGCAACTTTATCCGGACGTAACGTGGGGGGACGCGAGGCTTCCGGCTGCCTTCCTCGCAGGGGCTGCATCACAGTTCAGGTCTAGAGGAAACGGACACGAGAGAGGAATCGGAAAGTATGGCTCAGCCCAGCGTAAAGGAAATACGACCCGGAAAGCAGATCAAGGACAGCGGCAGCGCACCGGGACCCGCGACCAAGATCAATAACAAAATGTACCCGACCCGCATCGCTCTTTCAGATGACCAGAAAAGACAGGTTGTCGAGGTCATGCAGGAAAAGCTTGCCGAAGCGCTCGACATGTATTCGCAGGCTAAGTTCGCGCACTGGAACGTAAAGGGCATTAATTTCTACCAGTTGCACCTTGCGTTCGATCGTGTCGCTGAAAACATCTTTCCACAAATCGACGCGATCGCGGAACGGATGACACAGCTTGGCGGCGTCGCCAATGGTACGGTGCGGCAGTCCGCGGCAGGCTCGCATCTTCCGGAGTTCGATACCACGCTCACGGCCGGCATGGACTACGTGAACTGCCTGGCCGACTCTCTCGGGCGCTACTGCGCTTCGCTGCGTGAAGCTTCCAGCAAAGTCGATGAGATAGGCGATGAGCCGACATCGGACTTCTTTAAGCAGCTGGATGTGGAAGCTGAGGAGCAGCTGTATTTTCTTGAGGCGCATCTCGAAGCAGAACCGGTCGAATAGGTTCGTTTTTCAAACGAAGAGGCGGCTCCCGAGCCGCCTCTTTCTTTGCGCGCGAGCCGGGAAATGTGAGAATGGGGCCATGAGCGAAGCAATCCGTGCAGGGATAGTCGGGTTTGGGCTGGCTGGGCAGATCTTTCATGCGGCGGTGATCCACGAAACTCCTGGACTTGAGGTCGCTTGCATTGTGGAGCGCTCAGGCCAGTCCGCCGCGGCCAAGTACCCGGGTGTGCGCGTCGCCTCTTCAGCCGAGGAAATGCTCGAGGATCCTTCCATTCAGCTTTGCGTCGTGGCGACACCGAACCATCTACATCGCTCACTTACGGAAACCTGCCTGAAGGCATACCGCAATGTAGTTGTAGACAAGCCGCTCGCGCTTACCAGCGAAGACGCGGCCGTGCTCGCAAACACAGCGCGGGAGTGTAAGGTTCTGCTTTCCGCTTACCACAACCGGCGCTGGGATGGAGACTTCCAGACCCTAGCCAAACTGTTGGAGGGCGGCAGGGTCGGGCAGCCAATCTCCTTTGAGTCACACTTCGACCGGTTCCGTTTGGAGCCGAAGCCCGGCGCATGGCGTGAGACCGTGGAGGCGGGCGGCGGAATTCTGTACGACCTCGGGCCGCACTTGATCGACCAGGCGCTCGCCCTGTTTGGGTCGCCGACAACGCTCTGGGCGGATGTCCGGACAACGCGTCCCCAAGGCGTCGTCGATGACGCGTTCGACATCGCGTTGACTTATGAGGATTCGCCGCGCGAGGATCTGCGCGCGCTCCGGGTATGGCTGCGCTCGACCATGGCGGCGGCCAGCCCCGGGGCGCGCTTCACTCTCCATGGCACAAAGGGTAGCTACGAGAAGTGGGGACTGGACCCGCAGGAGGCGGCGCTGAAAGACGGCGCGCACTTCGCCCAGGAGGGGTTCGGCGAGGAGTCGACGCAAAGCTGGGGCCTGTTCACCGCGCCGGGCGCCGCGCCTGTGACTGTTCCGACCCTGCCCGGGGACTACCGGCAGTTCTATGCAAATGTACGGGACGCGATCGAGGGCCGGGCGCCGCTTGTGGTAGGCGTGGACGTAGCTTGGTCCGTAGCTCGGCTCATTGAGCTGGCACGGGAAAGCAGCCGCACGGGGATGCGTGTTCCGGTGGACCTTCGTCCCGCACTCGCGCTATAGTCCGGCGCATGGTGCGTATCTGGCTGGCGGCTTCCCTGCTTGTTCTCCCGGCAGCTTCAGTATCGGCGCAAAAAACGCATGATCCGCTCTCGAGCGGGCAAGTCGACCAGGTTCGCGAGCTCGGCACCAAACCGGTGGATCGGATCAAGCTGTACTTGAAGTTTGTGAACGAGCGCGCGGCTGCCATTAAGGATTTATCTGTGGATAGCGCTGAAAACAATCGCCCGGCCGAGCTGCGCGCGCGCTACGAGGAGTTCACACGGCTGACCGATGAGCTGGCGGAGAACATCGATACCTATGACGGGGACAAAGCCGATGTGCGCAAGGCGCTGCGGCCGGTGGTGGCCGACAGTGCAAAGTGGCCCGCCATCCTGAAAGGACCCGCGCCCAACAACACGTACGATTTCGCTCGCCGCACGGCGCTGGATGCGGCGGTCTCCCTCAACGAGGACGCGCAAAAATTGCTGGCGGGCGAGGAAGCCTACTTCCAGGCGCACAAGGACGAGGTGGGCGGGAATGGGAAAGCTCCCTCGCCGGAGTAGGCAGGCTTTCGCCGCGCCTGCAATGAGCATCTCCGAGCCTTGTAAAATGGGTGCATGCCCGAGATTCATCGCCGAAAAACCGTCACCGCCACCGTCGGCCAGGTTCGTGTTGGCTCTGCCGCGCCTGTCGTGGTGCAATCGATGACCAACACCGATACCGCGGATATAGCGGGCAGCGTCACCCAGATCGCAGCGCTCGCGGCTGCCGGCTCCGAGTTGGTGCGTGTCACGGTGAACAACGAAGAAGCCGCCCAGGCGGTGCCTTATATCGTGGAAGAGCTCGACCGGCTTGGGCTTCAAACGCCGATCGTCGGGGATTTTCACTACAACGGGCACATTCTGCTTAAGAAGTACCCGGCCTGTGCGCGGGCGCTCGCGAAGTACCGCATCAACCCCGGCAATGTTTCGATCGGGCGCAAGAATGACGACAACTTCCGCGCAATGATCGAGGTCGCGGTCGAGAACCAAAAACCGGTGCGCATCGGGGTCAACTGGGGCTCGCTCGACCAGGCCTTGCTGACCACGATGATGGACGAGAACTCGCGCAAAGCCGAGCCGCTGCCGGCGCGCGACGTGATGATCGAGGCGATGCTGGTTTCGGCACTGTCCTCGGCCGAGGCCGCCGAGCGCTACGGGTTGCGACACGACCAGATCATCCTGAGCGCAAAAGTTTCCGGTGTGCGGGATCTCCTTGACGTATACACCCTGCTGGCCGCGCGCTGCGATTACCCACTACACCTTGGCCTGACTGAGGCGGGTATGGGCGTCAAAGGCATCGTTGCTTCCGCTGCGGGCCTTGCGCCCCTGCTGCTCGCAGGCATCGGCGATACCATACGCGTTTCGCTCACGCCGAAGCCGGGCGGCGATCGTGCCGAGGAGGTGCAGTGCGCACAGCAGATCCTGCAATCGCTCTCGATCCGCTCGTTCACGCCGCAGGTGACGGCCTGCCCCGGCTGCGGGCGCACCACCAGCACGTTTTTCCAGTCGCTTGCCGAGCAAATCCAGGATTACCTGCGCGCTTCCATGCCTGCCTGGCGGATGGAGTATCCCGGTGTCGAGGAGATGAAGCTGGCCGTGATGGGCTGCATCGTGAATGGACCCGGCGAGAGCAAGCACGCCAACATCGGCATCTCCCTTCCCGGCACATCCGAAGAGCCGAAAGCGCCTGTCTATGTCGATGGGCGGCTTGTGACGACGCTCCGCGGGGACACGATCGTGAGCGACTTCCAGCGGATTCTGGATGAGTATGTGCGCTCGCACTATGGCGCGCAAGGCTCGCTTACCCAAGCAGAGCTCGTCGAAATTCACTGAAGCTTTGGCTGCGGCGCGCATGACCTTCGTACTCTAGGCCGCACATCCAAAACCCGCTACGCTGGCAGCACTTTCCTGTTTCAGGGTGCTCCCATGTGGTCTTTTCCGCTTTGGTTCTTATTCTCGCTCGGTCCTTTGCTCGTCGTCACAGCCTGTTTTGCCTCGACCCGGCCCTGCTACACGCCCGAGGAAGCAGTGGAGCACGCGGGTAAAGACATTTGTCTCGCAGCGCATGTGTATGACGTGGTTGAAAGCGAGGACGGGACGCGCTACCTCGACGTGTGCGAGCCGGGCAAGCCGGAGGAAAGCTGCCGCTTTACGGTCATGAGCCTCGAAGCTGACCGCAAGGAAGTCGGGCAGCTGGAGAGTGTGCGCGAGCAGGACGTACGCCTGCGCGGGGTGGTGCACACGGTCCATGGGCAGTCGATGATGGTGTTGAGCCATGCCCGGCAGTTCCATGACGGCGCGGAAAAGTTCCGGCCGAACCCGGAGCTGCTTAGCGGCTTCAGCGCCGGAAACGGAGCGACTGCGTTTCGCGACCCCGGCATGAGCGCCCACAAGCAGCACAGCCCGAGCGTATTCAAGGGGAGCAAGCGCTAATTAGACGATTGGTCCGACATGCGCCCTTAATTCCTTAAGCGGATACGCCGTGCCGCGCCACACGACCGCGCCGCGAGCCAGCGTAAGCACGACGGAACGCAGCATGGCGTAAACAAGGCAAACCGTCGCGACCGGAAGCAGCAGCGCATAGGGGGCGGGCGAGCCGCCCTCACGCCGAAAGGCACGGTACAGGATCAGCTGAAACAGCAACGTGACTGCGGAGGCCTGCCGCATCGCAGGTGGGCCGAAAAAGCCAAGTGCGGGATAGATGCCCAGCGCGCCCAAGGAGAGCGCGCCCCCGAGTGCAAGAACAGCGTTGAACCGGAACGCCGCAAATAGATTTTTCGTGACATTCCGCACGATGCCGCCCAGTCCGGTTGCCCAGTGCAGGGTCACGAGCCCCGCGCCGAAGGCGACTCGCTGCCGCAAGCCCCGGCGTTTGATCTCCACGCCGAGCCGGATATCCTCCAGGACCTCCATGCGCAACGCGGCGAAGCCGCCGATCGCCTCGTAGGCCTCGCGCCGAACAAGGTTGAATGCGCCCACCCCGAGCCGGTCGCGACGGCTGTGCGGGTCGGCAATCTTCCACAAACGCACGGACCAGGCGGAGTACACCTGCATCGCAGAAAGCATCATGTGCTCCCCGAAACCCTGGATAATCGGCGTCGGCAGCAGGACAAGGTGGTCGGCTTGTTCCTCGATAGCGAACCGTAGGGCGCGCCGGAGCGCGTCGGGGCGGAAGAAAATGTCGCCGTCGGTGAACAGCAGGTAGGGTGCGTTTGTTTCGGCCACGCCGTGCGCCAAGGCGTTCTGCTTACCCATCCAGCCCGGCGGGAGCTCGCGCACGTGCACTACCGTAAGAGGAACAGGGGAGTTTCCCGCCGCGAGCGCATCCAGGATGTCGCCGGTACTGTCCGTCGAACGGTCGTCCACCGCGACCACCTGGAGTGCAAGACCTTCCTGCGCCAGCAGCGAACGCACGGTCACCTCGATCGCGGCCGCTTCGTTCCGGGCGGGCACGATAACCGCGAGTCTCGGGCTATCCGGCGGCAAGTGTTCATCGTACTGTTTCGCCAGCAGGTCCGGCACACGCCCGACATTGCGGACAAACTCGATTGTTTTGTATGCCCATGCTGCCGCAACAAGCCAACTCAGGGCTGTAAACGCTTGCCGGGCTCCACGCATCACTCCTGCGCGGCCGGACGGGGCCAGCGTGCATCCACAACGGTCGAGATACCCCCCCGCGGGCGGAAGTCGCCATGCACATGCGCCCACACCGGGTCGCACGCCTTCACCACATCCTCAAGCACCTGGTTCACGAGATTTTCCTGGAAGATGCCCAGGTTCCGGTAGCAAAACAGGTATTCCTTGTAGCTCTTCAGCTCCAGGCAGCGCTCGCGCGGCATGTAGCGCAGCTGGATGACCCCGAAGTCCGGCAGTCCTGTCTTCGGGCAAACGGAGGTGAACTCCGGGTCGTCGATGAGAATTTCATAGCCGGCGAACTGGTTTTGCCAGGTCTCGATCGCCGGGAACTGGGTATCGAGCCCCGCTTTCGCATGCTCGTCGGTGTAACGCAGGGTTGCTGTTGCCATGCGTCAAGTTTATCTTAGAGACCCTGGAAACGAGATTCTGAAACCTTCGCGACGGCGATCACTCGCACGCCGGCGGAAATCCCGACTTACTGCGCCCAGCCCAGCCCGTCGGCCTGCTTTCCTGCCGCGATCAGCCCAGATACCTTCCACTGCGCCAAATCGATCTCCGCCACCGTCCCGCTCGTATTGCATGACACATACGCCACCTTCCCGTCGGGGCTGGTCAGAATCTCCTGCGGAGAGCTCGGGACCTCGACCGTACGCGTCACGCGCATGCTCCGGAGATCCACCACCGCCACCCGGTTGTTATCCGGCAACGCCGCCAGCAGCCAGCGTCCGTCCCGCGTGGCCGCCGTTCCAAAGGCCACGCCCGGCATGGGTATCCAGGTTTTCACCGTCTTCGTCGTCGCATCGATGACCGCCAGCCGCGGCCTGGTCTGGTCCGCCGTAAAAACCAGCGCGTCGTCGTTGGAAACAGAAATACGCTGCAGCTTGTCCGCCACCGGGATAATCGCAAGCGTTTTGCGCCCTGGAAGATCAAGTACGGAAACCGTCCCTGGCCCCACATTTGCTGTGTACCCGCGTTTGCCGTCATGCGAAACCGCCAGCATGTGGGACTGCTCCTGTCCCGTGGGGATGGACCCGACAATCTTTCTCGTTCGCGGATCGATCACCGTAACCGTTTTATCGAGTTCCGTCGTTACATAAAGCAGCCCGCTCGCTTGGGAGAAGACCGGCTGGTGCGGTCGAACCTCGTGGCCGAAATCGACATCACCCACCACCTTCCGGGACTGGAGATCGACGACCAGCATTTCGCGCCCGTTGAGGCCCGGCTTTCCCAGGCCGGTGCTGCCGTAAATCGGAATATAGGCTGTGCGTCCATCTGCCGAAACCGCGACCTCGTGCGCATGAACGCCGGCGATGCCCTCCTCCACCGTCGCCGTTTGCGTCCCTGTAGCCGGATCGATCAGCCCCAGGTTGCTGCTGCCCTGGTTGACGACCAGCAAGGTTTGCGCACCCGCGCTTGCTGCTGTTGCAAGAACGAAAAACCCCGACAAGATACCGCGCAAAAAAACCGAATTCCCCATAGCACGGCAGTATACGCAAGGACACCGATGTCGCAGGATGCGAAAGATTTCCCGCGAAGTTTGCAAGCTGGAGCGCAGAGCAAACCAAAAGAAAGCGGGCAATCCAGATACGCAACCAAATATGCAACATCGACATGCAACATCGCTCAAGGCGACACCGGAGTCTTAGCCGACTGCTCCGGTATACTCGACTTCGACCTACCCTGAAAACCCTGCATGGCAAATGGACGCTCGAGCCGCAATACCCGCATTCTGGTCTGGACCACCGCAGTCCTCGTTGTCGTGTTTGTAGGCTATCTGGCGCATTTTGCGACGCGGACCGTACTGCAGGTACGGGCATTCACAGTGGCGCGCGGGTCGATCCGCAGCACGGTATCGACCAACGGCAAGGTTCAGCCGATCGAGAACTGGGAAGCGCACGCGCCTTTTCCGGGTCTGGTTCGCGCGGTGGAGGTCCATGAGGGAGACACGGTGCCCGCGGGCAAACTGCTGCTGACCATGGAAAATGCCGACGCGCAAAGCCGGCTCGCGCAGGCGCGGGCCTCCCTGGCCGGGGCCCAGTTGAACCAGAAAGCCCTTGTTGCCGGGGGCGCTCCGGAGGAGCGCGCGACCTTCTCCGGGCAGCTTGACCAGGCGCGCGCGGAAGCGCAGGCAGCCGCGCAGTCGCTCGCGACCTTGCAAAAGCTTTCCACGCAAGGGGCGGCTTCGCCGAGCGAAGTGGCGCAGGCGCAAGCGCGCGTAAACAGCGATCAGGCGAACATGGAGGTATTGCAACAGCGGCAAGGTGCCCGCCAATCGCCGAATCTCGCGCAAACGCAGGCTGACGTGGCCCAGGCCCGGGCTGCGGTGGCCGCAGCCGAGGATGCGCTGGCGCGAAGCAGTGTGCGGTCCCCGTTCGCAGGCACCGTGTACTCTCTTTCGGTCACGCCGACGGGGTACGTGCAGCAGGGCGACCGCCTGCTCCAGATGGCGGACCTGCACCACATGCAGGTGCTGGCCTACTTCGACGAGCCGGATATCGGCAAGGTTTCGATCGGTCAGCCGGTTGTCATAAAGTGGACGGCCAAGCCGAATCAGGTATGGCATGGTCACATCACGCGCCTGCCCGCGACGGTGGTCACCTATACGACTCGCAACGTCGGCGAGCTGCTCTGCTCCATCGACGACCCGCACGACGGCCTGCTGCCGGACACAAATGTCGACGTTACGGTGACGACCAATAGCGTGGGTAATGCCTTGTTTGTGCCGCGCGAGGCCCTGCACGCTGAGCAGGGCCTCACCTACGTATACAAAGTGATTCACGGCTCTTTGAAGCGCTCCGAGGTGACCGTTGGCAACCTGAACCTCACGCAGATCCAGGTTTTGTCCGGGGTGAGCGCGGGCGAAGTGGTCGCGCTGGGGTCTATTAGCGGCGAGCCTTTAACGAATGGTGTAGCCGTAAAGGTGCTCCCCTGAACATACGCACGGCAGGGGTTGTTCCTGCCGTACCGGCAGGCCGCATGTGTTTGCCGAAGAACGCGCGGGAGGTCACCATGCGAACTCGAATATCTTTTTGCCGCATTCTGCTGTGTGCGGCCTTGTTTTCGACCGCGGCTTCCGCGCGGGCCGATGCTCCGGAAGCCGCGCATCTGCTTGCGAGCGGCCATGCCGATCAGGCGCTTGCCCTTTTGAACCGGCAACTCAAGGCAAATGCGAACGACGCGGTTGCGCTCAATCTCCAGTGCCGCGTGTACTTCGCCGAAGGGCAGGTGGAGGAGGCGCAAGGACCTTGTGAGCAGGCCGCCGCCGCCGACCCGAATAACGCACGCTACCACCTGTGGCTGGGCCGCGTGCTGGGCCGCAAAGCGGAGCACGCGCCCTCCCTCCAGGCATATGGACTGGCCAAGCGCGTCCATGCGGAGTTTGAAACCGCGCACCGGCTCGCGCCGCGCGACCGCGACGCCGCACAGGATTTGGCCGAGTTCTACGTGCAAGCCCCGCGGCTCATCGGCGGCGGCCACGGTAAGGCTGCGGCGCTTGCCGCTGAGGTGGAGCCCTGGGCGCCGGCGCTCGCTCATTCGATCCGAGCGGAAATTGCCGAAGCCGAGAAAAAGGATGCGGACGCGGAACGCGAGCTCCAAGCAGCCGCGGCAAGCCCGGACGGCGGCCCGGGAGCGCTGCTTGCGCTCGCGAGCTTCTACCGCAAGGCGAACCGGAACCCGGAGATGCTCAAAACTCTCGATCAGGCAATCGCGAAGGACACAGCGCACGATGACGCATTGGTTTCCGCCTCGGAGCTGCTCACGCGAACTGGGCAGCGTCCCGAGCAGGCCGTTGCCCTCCTGCGTATGTATCTTGCCTCGGCAAACCAATCCGAGGACGCGCCCGTGTTTCGCGTCCACGCGCAGTTAGCGCAGTTGCTGCGCGCCTCAGGCGAGGCGGCGGACGCGGAAAAGGAGCTGGCAGCGGCCCGGTCGCTCGCGTCCGGCTTCCAGCCCAAGCTCTAGCCCAAGCCCCAGTCCAATCTTCAGCCTGGTGCGGCTGCTACAAAAGCAGGCAAAGCGGGCGGTGGGCTCAGGATAGAATGGGCGGGAGCGCGAGCCATTCCGCCCCTCTTACGACTGCAAGAGACATTTATGAGGCGTGCACGCCGACCGCGAAAAGGAACCTGTTCACTTTGACCCCAAGCCTTTTTTCGCGCCGCTGGCTGCTTCCTCTTGTCGGCTCCCTTGCCACAGCCCACGCGCAGATATCCCTTTTTTCCATTGTGGATTTGGCCCGGCGCAACAGCGCTCCCGTCAAGATCGCGGAAGCGGATGTGGCGCGCGCGAATGCGGCAGTCTCCGAGACCCGCGACGTGTACGTCCCTTCCTTGAGTGTCGGCTCATCGGCCGGCTACTCCTACGGCTTCCCGGTCGGGCAGCCGACGATCATCAGCTTCGATGCGCACTCGCTCGTGGTGTCGTTTTCGCAGCCGGACTACATCCGCTCCGCCCGTGCCGCGCTCAATTCCGCGAATCTGAACCTCCGGGATTCGCTCGATCAGGTCGAGCTCGACACGGCACTCGACTACCTGCAGCTCAATACGATGGAACAGCAGATTGGGGCGCTCGAAGAAAGCAAAAGCTACGCTGACCGGCTGGATGCCATTGAGGGGGACCGGCTCACATCGGGTGTGGAGTCAGAAATCGCCGTAACCCGCGCGCGGCTTACGGCTGCCCAATCTGACCTGAAACGGTTGGATCTGCTGGCGCAGACAGCAGTGCTGCGCGCACGGCTCGGCAACCTGACCGGCCTGCCGGAAGACACGATCGAGCCGGAACCGGAAAGCGTGCCCGGCCCCCCGATTAACCTCCGCCCGGCCGCGCCGAAACGGCTGGCAAGCGTCGATGCGGCTTTCAGTAACGCGGTCAGCAAGCATTATGTAGCCCACGGGGACAGCCGTCAGAACCTCCGTCCCCAGGTCGGCTTCGGCTTCAGCTATCAGGTGTACGACACAAGCCTGAATAACTACAACCTGTACTATCGGACTCCCCTGCAAGCGAACAACTTCAGTGTCGGCGTGCAGTTTACCTTGCCCGTGTTCGACGAGGCGCGTACAGCGCACGCGCGCGGCTCTGCCGCCGATGCGCTCCATGCCGACCGCCTGGCCGAGCAGGCGCGCCAACAGTCGGATGAAGCACAGCTCCAGCTGGAAAAGTCGATCGCTACCCTTGCCGCTCAGGCGCGCATCGGGGATCTGCAGGCCAAGCTCGCAGCCCAGCAGCTCCAGGCGGTGCTGCTCGAAAGCAAAAACCCGCCTGCCGGACCCGCGGCCTTGCCGGTCACGCCGGTCGACGAGATGGAAGCGCGGATCAATGAACGCGCCCGCTTTACGGAGGCGCTCGATGCTCACTTTGCTCTGCTCAAAGCACAATTGTCACTTTTGCGGACCACGGGCGGTCTGAGTGAGTGGATCAATCGGGGCGCGCGCTAGAAGCGGTCTCCACAAACATGCAAGCTCTGGGGATACCTCGAACTGAAACCTGCCGCAAAGTGGGACTCGCGAAGGCGAGCCGAAGTCGCAACTCTCTTTGTGCGACCGCTTCCAGACAGATCCTGCGTACGCACGATGGTAAACTGCGAGGATACCTATGCCGCTGAAAACACTATTTTTGAACCCGCCCTCCTTTGAGAACTTCGACGGTGGCGCCAGCTCTCGCTGGCCCGCCACACGCGAAATCGAGAGCTACTGGTATCCGGTATGGCTGGCATACCCGGCAGGCATGCTTGAAGGTTCGCGGCTGCTGGACGCCAACCCGCACCACGTTTCCTGGGATGGCGTGATTGAGATCCTCAAGGATTACGAGTTCCTCGTACTGTTCACCAGCACGATCGGCTGGACCGGCGACCAGCGCGCAGCCGAAAAGGTCAAGAAGGCTCACCCGCACATCAAGATCGCGTTTGTCGGTCCGCCTGTCACAACCGACACGGATAAAGCCCTCGACGAGTGCGCGGCTATCGACTTCATCTGCCGCCGCGAGTTCGATTTTTCCGTCGTCGAATATGCGCAAGGCAAGCCCCGCCATGAGATTCTCGGTATCTCCTATCGCGATGAGACAGGCAAAATCGTCCACAATCCGGACCGTCCGCAGGTCGAAAAGCTCGACAAGCCGGACATGCCCTGGGTTACGGACATCTACAAGCGCGATCTGGACGTGACCAAGTACAACGTCCCGTTCCTGCTGCACCCATATGTGGCGCTTTACTCGACCCGCGGTTGCCCGGCGCAGTGCACCTTCTGCTTATGGCCGCAGACGCTTTCCGGCCACGCCTGGCGCAAGCGCTCCACCGATGATGTGGCCGCCGAGATGGCGCACGCGAAGAAGCTCTTCCCCGAGGTCA
This sequence comes from uncultured Acidobacteriaceae bacterium, assembly GCA_964247895.1. Classification (GTDB taxonomy): domain Bacteria; phylum Acidobacteriota; class Terriglobia; order Terriglobales; family Acidobacteriaceae; genus EB88. Next base: position 3,946 of record CAXTWG010000015.1, on the reverse strand, counting down.
AGGAGTTTTTCTTTGACGACGATACCTTCAATATCCAGAAGGCCAGGACCATCGAGCTGTGCGCGAAGCTGCAACCGCTGGGGCTGACCTGGTCCTGCACCTCACGCGTGACTACCGATCGCGACACCCTCAAGGCGATGCGGGAGGCAGGCTGCCGCTTGCTGATCGTCGGCTTCGAGTCCGGGGACCCGCAGATCCTTAAGAACATCAAGAAGGGCGCAACCGTGCAGCGCGCGCGCGACTTCGTGAAGGACTGCCACGACCTGGGCCTGACCATCCACGGCGACTTTATCCTCGGCCTGCCGGGCGAAACCGAGCAGTCGATCCGCAACACGATCAACTTCGCCAAGCAGCTCGACGTCGAAACGATCCAGGTTTCGATCGCGCACGCCTTTCCCGGCACGGAGTTCTACGACTACGCCAAGCAGCACGGCTTTATCACCAACGAAACGAAGATGGTCGACGAGGGCGGCCACCAGTTGGCGCACATCGAGTACCCCGGCCTGCCGACTGAATACGTGCTGGAAATGGTGCACCGGTTTTATGACGAGTACTACTTCCGGCCTAAGGCCGCCTGGCGCGTGGTCTCAAAAGCCATCATCAACCGCGACGTGCCGCGCCTGTACACCGAGGCCAAGGCCTTTCTGAAGCTGCGCGGCGAGCGCAACCGGATGGTCAAGGAAAGCAAGAAAGAGAAAGCGCGCGAAAGCCGCGAAGCTGTCAGCGCCGGCGCTTGACGGAAAGCGGAGCCGGCCCAGGCTCCGCCGCCTTACTCATGATTAGCAACCCGACCAGCAATCCGACCAGCGACCCGACCCACAACGCAACGAACAATTCCATGACGCCGCGGCGCTACCTGCTTCTGCTTATCGTGGCGGTGACCGCGCCGCTCGGAGATACGCTGCTGGCGGTGGGCATGCGCCAGCTCCCGCCGGTGTCGGTCGCGCATCCGGAGGAGTTGCTGCACGCAATCGCAAACCCCCATGTCGCGCTTGGCATCGCCATGCTGATCGGCTTTTTTGCTTCCTATACGGCGGCTCTTTCCTGGGCCGACCTGACCTTTGTTCTTCCCACGACTTCCATCGGCAACGTCCTGGTCGCTTTGCTGTCTCGCTTCTGGCTCCATGAGCACATCACGCCGGCGCGCTGGCTCGGCATCCTGCTCATCACTGCCGGTGTCGGCTTTGTCGCAAACAGCAATCCAACCACGGAGCGCCCCCAAGCGCTCCAGCCTAGCGAGGCGCCCCGCGTATGACAGTTCCGCAGCCCCACCATGCCTCGGGTTGGGCGGTTACGGGGATGATCGCGGCCATTGTCCTGTTTGCAACTATCGGCGACCTCCTGATCGCCTCTGCGATGCGCACGCTCGACCTGGACGCGATCCGCGCGCGATCCGGACTTTCCGGTGCCATCCAGGCTGTGCTTACATCCACGCGCTTCGGAGGCGGCGTGCTCGGCATGACCTGCGCTTTTTTCTCTCTCCTGTACGCGCTCTCGCATGCCGACGTGAGCCTGATAGCTCCCGCGTCGGCCTCGCTCACCTTTGTCACGAACGCCGTCGCCGCGAAGTTCCTATTGAAGGAGAATGTCGACCGCCGGCGCTGGGCGGCCGCGGTGTTCGTCTGCCTCGGCGTGGCGCTGCTTACATTCTGAAACAGCCCTTGCATGCTGAATAAGAGCGGGTATCGAGCCCGCGAGGAGCTAAGCACCTAAAGGGCGTTTCAACCCTGGCAGGAAACGAGATTCGACTTGCGTCCATGAAAAGCATGAGCTTGACTAAGCTCGTGTTTTCGATGTGCAGTCAAGGACTACGCAGTCAGTAGCCGAACGCTCACTTTTAGGCGATGCAAATGACTACTAAGTAGAGGAACAGTAACACGACGGTGCTTATTAAAAGCGCAGGGCGCGTTGTAGAAACTTCCCCCCTGCGTGCTTTTGCGTGAACGCGCGCACCCCATATTGAAATACCGATTAGAGCTATGCTCATCGGTAGAAGCATGAGATTGAATAGATTTTTACCATAGATCATACCCGGCCTCCTGTCTCAAAGTCCGCATATGGTTAAGTGACCGGCACCCCAAATCCCGGCAGCGATGCCGCTGAACGCGGACAAGGAAGCGCCGCTTGCACCCAGCAGCATAGGTGCTGTGGCCACTATAGTTTCTTCCGTCGTAAAAATTGTAATCACTGCGGCAGAGACCGGAGCCGTCATGATCGCAAGAACTAAGGTCGCTACACCCACAGCAGCCACAAAAAGTGAGTCATACGCGCAGCTATAGTATTTAGGCGGAGTGTTCTTGTTCGTGCTTCCGCCCCCACCATTACCAGGATCTCTCGGGAAACGAGACCCACCTATAGGTGGAACACCGATTGGAAGTTGGGGTGGAGTGGGAGGGCATACACAGCGAAAGAACGGATCGTATGCCGGTTGAGCTATAGATGGGTTTCTGTAACCCTGGAGGTACTCCTGCCATCTATACGCCTCAATAGCGATGTTAGCTAGAACATTACTCATGAGAAATTGTATGTAACCGATTCCTAGCTGCTTCACAGAGTCCGAATATGCATCTAACTGCGCTAGCGTGGCTGAAAGCTGAGAAGCATTGTAAGAAGGATAGACCGCTTGAATCGCTGCAACAGCTTTTGACAAATCGGCATTGGTCGATCTTAAAACTCCCAATGGAAAGTTTTGCACTGCCCTACTTATTTGCCCATTGAGAAAGAAACTACCGACTCCGTTCGAAACCTGCCCTATTGGAACCCAATAATCTGCATTAACCCAATCCCAGTAGCAACTATCAATTGTAGCCGCTACTAGACCCCAGTCGTCGGCAGTCGCATTGACCCCCTTCATGTGGATGGTTGCCATGGCAGCAATCGCTTGCTTCCACACAAGTTTCGAGAAATCGTAAATCGGGGTTTGTGCGAAGGCTCTCGGTATGTGGCTTATGCCAAGCCCAAGAGCTGCTCCGGCTGCGCCGGCGCTTATTACAAAGTGACGACGATTCATGGAGGCTTCCATCCTTTAAAGAATCATCAGTAAGCGATCGACAGATTTACTATTTGGCTAAGGTACTCCCTGACGAGAACCATTCGCAACTGTTTCGTTCACTTCTTAATTTACCGATAATGGCAATCGACCGATTCCGCGATCAGCTCCGGGTACTCCGGGCGCCACAGCCGCGCCCGTATGCGCGCTTCCAGCGTTTCGAGTTCGGACGGAGGTGCGACGCCGTCCTCAATAGCGCGCCGCCCCACCGCGACGGCGATAGTGACAGCGGCTTCCTGCATCTGGTCTACCGGTGGAAGCAGCGGGGGTGCCGGGAGATGCGGCAGCAGCAACGCGTCCGGTGCGGCAGGCTGCCAAGTTCCCAGAGCTCGCGCCGCCGCCAGCAGCATCGCATCCGTTACCCGAGTCGCCCCAACCGCAGCGACCCCTTGCCCCACCCCCGGGAAAATATAAAAGTTGTTCACCTGCGCGATCGGAAGCCGCTCTCCATTCACTTCCACCGGCGCGAACGGCGCTCCGGTCGCAACCAACGCACGACCCTGCGTCCACTCCAGGATTTCCGCCGGCACTCCTTCTGCGCAGCTGGTGGGGTTCGAGAGCGGAAACAGGATCGGACGCTCATTATGCCGCGCCATCTGCTCAACGACCTCGCGGGAAAACAGCCCCGCCTGCGTGGAAACGCCGATCAGGATAGTCGGTTCTGCGTGGGTGACGACGTCCAGCAGGGACCAGCCCCTTGCCGGGCGAAACGGCCAAGCTGCCAAAGCCGATGCAGGCTGTGCGAACCGCTGTTGTGCCGGCGTAAGCCCGGCGTCCTCCGCGCATACGAGCCCGTCCTGATCGCACAAAAAAAGGCGCCGCTTCCCTTCCTCCTCGCTCAGGCCTTCCTCGCACATGGCCTCGAGCATGTACGCGGCAATACCCCTACCCGCCCCC
>CAXTWG010000014.1:0-53806 GCA_964247895.1 uncultured Acidobacteriaceae bacterium | reverse complement strand
GGTGGGCTGATGGGGACGGCGATGGCGGCGCGCGGGTTTTTAGGCGCGGTTATCGACGGCGGCGTGCGCGACCTGCCGCAGCTCAAGCGGCTCGGTTTTCCGGTGTATGCGCTCGGGCCGGTTCCTTCTACCTCGGTCGGCCACTATCGGACGGGCGAGGTAAACGGGATTATTGAGTGCGATGGGGTCGCGGTTGCTGCCGGGGATGTCGTCGTGGCGGACCAGGATGGGGTTGCGGTGGTGCCGTAAGCGCGGGCAGCGGAGGTGCTGGTAAAGGCGCAGTCGCTCGACGAAGCCGAGCACTCCATGTACCCGTACATTGAGAAGTTTCGGTCGATCAAGGAAGCCGTGAAAAAGTTCGGGCGTATCTAGGCGATGCAAAAGGACCCAAGGAGGCGGACATGGATAAGTTAGGAAAACAAAGCAGGCGCGCGATGCTGAAAAGCGCTGCGAAGGCGGCGGTAGCGGCGGGTGGAGCGACGGCGCTGGCGGAAGCGCCGGCCAAAGCACAAGCCGTCAGTAAGCCTGAAAAACGGCACCCCTGGCGAAACCGCCAAAGCCCGGCGACGGACCGGCGCTGTTCAACAGCGCAAACGCCTACGGCAACCTGCTTTTCCTCGCAGGCGTTGGCGCGCACTTTGAAAGGACGATTCAGGAGCACACCAAGCACGTGCTCGACGAGCTCGAGAAGAATTTAAAGGACTCCGGCTCTTCCTTGGACAAAGTTCTCAAGGTCAACGTGTACCTGAACGACTTGAAGGACTATGCGGGTATGAATGAGATCTACAAGGGCCGCTTCGGCGCGATGCCGCCCGTACGCACCACGGTCGCCCCGGCAGGCGGCATTCCCGGCGGCTCGCTGGTCGAAATCGACTGCATTGCTTATATCTGAGAATCGAGAAACCGGTGCACACTCGTCGCGAAATCTTGAAACAGTCCGGGATGCTTTCGGCTCTTGGTTTAGCGTCCTCGGTCGCCCCTTTACCGGCGGAGGCGGCCCCGCTTGAGATCGCGAGCAGCTTGGCCCCGGCCGGGTTTCCGCAGCTTACCGGTCTCGAACCGGACAACCTCTTCACCCAAATCGGTGTGCGACCCGTTGTGAACGCGCGCGGCACTTTCACCATCATCAGCGGATCGCTTTCCTTGCCTGAGGTGAAGCGGGCCATGTACGAGGCTTCGTTTTACTTCGTGCAGCTTGATGAACTGATGGCAGCGGTGGGCAAGGAAATTGCACAAAGGATGGGTGCGCCGGGCGCGATTGTGACGACGGGCTGCGAGGCCGCGATTGCGCTCAGCACAGTGGCCTGCATGGCCGGCACCAATGTCGAGCAGTCGCAGGCCCTGCCGTACCGGCGCTCAAAAGACCAGGTGCTGATCCCCAAACACTCGCGCAACCCGTACGACTTCGGCGTGCGTATGACTGGGGCGGAGATCGTCGAAGCCGATACGGCAGAGGAGTTTCGAGAGCGTCTGACGGCGCGGGTCGCGATGGTGTATATCCTGTCCTCGCCGGAGGCCGCGAAAGGGCACATGTCCATCGCGAACCTGTGCTCGTTGGCCAAGGCGGCCGGTGTGCCGGTATTTGTAGACGCGGCGGCGGAGGAGCCTCTCTCCCCCAACGTTCACATCCTGGCCGGAGCTTCGCTGGTGGGCTATTCCGGCGGCAAGTGCATGCGCGGACCTCAGGCGGCAGGGGTTCTGCTGGGCGATAAGGCGCTGACCCAGGCAGCCTGGTTTCAGGCCGCCCCACCATAACTACGGCCGCGCCTACAAGTTGGGCAAGGAAGAGATTATGGGCATGTTGGCAGCGGTACGGCAGTGGGACAAGCGCGACCACGCCGGGGAGCAGCAGCTCTGGATGAGCTGGCTCAGGACGATTGAAGACCGGGTCAAGGGCCTGCCCTCGGTCACGACAGAGTACCTGCAGCCCGAGGACCTTTCCAATCGCGCTCCACAGCTGCGCGTACATTGGTATGCAAACCAGCTCAAGATCACAGGCACGGAGATGGAGGCCCTGCTCGATGCGGGTACCCCGCGCATTCTGCTCAACGGCGCGGGCACGCGGCCGGCGAAGATGGCGAGCTTTGTGACCATTATGCCCTACATGATGCAGTCCGAGGACGCGCGGATCATCGCGGATGCACTCTACGCCGGGCTTACCAAGCCGAGGCCCTATAGCGACCCGGTGGTCCCGCAAGGAACGCCTTCCGAAGTCGCCGGAAACTGGCTCAATACGGTGCTTTATACCGCAGGCGTGGGAGAGCAACACTTTGGAGCTGACGCAAAATGGCAACGAAGTGAAAGGTCTGCTGCGTGGAGAAATCTACTCAACCGAGCTGACAGGCACGGTCCATGGCACCGAGATCAAGCTGGGAGGTCAGATGGAGGTTAGTGGGCACTCTATCACCTGGCACTTCGCGGGAAAGATTGATGCGGGGGCGATGGCTGGGACTGTCAACCTGGGCGAATATGGCGAGGCTCGGTGGAGAGCAGTGAGAATGGCATGATTCCGTGTTCCAAATCCTCGGCGACTGTGCTCGATGCGGTTGCACAGTCGTTGCGGTCCACCCAGCTTGGATGGGTGAGCTTCACAACCGCCTGAGCTCGGAAACGAAGTGCTCCCAATCGCCGATGGTCTGAGCGGCGTAGGCGCCGGCAAAAGCCAGAATTGCCTCGGTGAACTGCTTCCCGTCCCCAAGATAACCGGCAAGCCTCTGCGCGTCGCCTGACCGCGCATGACCGCGGGCCAGCATCTCTCCGCAGACTTTTCCATACTCCTCCAGATCCACCCCATGGAGGCCGGCGACATCGATGGCGGCTTTATGGTCATTCAACTGCCGGACCAGGTAGCCTTGCCCGTCGAGAGTGGTCCAGCCGAGCAGCGGGTCGGACTGCAGCTGCATGGCCCGCTGCCCTTCCACCACGCGCTGGCCTTCATTGCGGAGCGGGGCATAGCTCTCCGGCAGGTACGCAGCATACACAGAAGGCGCTTCCTGCTTGAGCTGGAGGAAGAGGGGATCCCCGCTTCCATTGCCTTCCATGTAAACGCAATAGTCGCGCAGGCCGATCGAGCCGGTGCCCACAACTTTGAAACCCACGTCGCGCGCTGAAACTGCTGGAAAAAGTGCCGCCGCTCCGGGAGCAGGCTTTCTTTGTACTCCGGCAAGGCGGCGAGAACTGCTTCTTTTTCGTCCCCTGTGACAGGGTGAAGCAGCGGAGGCTCCGTTTTGAAGCGAAAGCCTTCTTTCGTACGGTCCATGAGACGCTCCCGGGCATGGATGGGCGTGGCCCGCTCAGCCTTGCGGAGCACCTTGGAGATGGACGCGATGCCGGCGAGACGGTGAACCTGGTAGCGGGCCGCTTCAAGCACGGGCAACCGGGAAAGCTCCTGCACAAGCCCGCAATAAGAGGAAAGAAAGCTCTCGGCAGCTTGGAGGCAGCTGCTCTTTTTCAAACTTGCATCCCGTCCGGCAAGCAGGATGCTGGTGGCCATGCGTTTCACATCCCACTCGAACGGCCCACAGGTTGTTTCATCGAAGTCGTTGATATCGAAGATCAGGCGTCCATCGAGGCCTGTATACGAGCCCAGGTTTTGCACATGGGCGTCGCCGCAAAGCTGCGTGACAATGTTTGTGTTTGCAGCAAGCGCGAAGTCGTACACCATGACGGCGGCTGCGCCGCGGAGGAAAACAAAGGCCGACATGCACATACGCTGATATTTGAGCCCGAGCAGGGAAGGGGGCCGTCCGGCATTCGCACTGTGTAGAAGATCCATGGGCACTCGCGTGCGAAGGGCTGGATTCCACCGGGCAAGTTCAGCGTAGGTGAACTGTTCGCGTCGTCGCTCTCCAAGAGCATGGCTGTTTGAGCGGATCTGCGGCTTCTTCAATGTTTCACGAGTGTAACTTACAGCATCCTGCCCAAGCCGCGCAGATACATGCAGTGCGCCTGCCGCGACAGTCCCGAACTTCGGTTTCGGCATCCAGGCGGCGAGCCCGACCGTTGAGCAGAAGAAATGCGAGACGGAGCGTTCTCCGGCAGTTCGTGCAAGCTTTCCTGGGTCTGTCCATCCGACCCTGGGACAGCTCCGTCCCGGGTCGGGAGCGCGGGCATAATGGAGAAGATTCGAGATTCCTCCCTGAGGTGCCATGCCCCGCCGAAAGCCTGTCCGGCCTTACCACCATGGGGACCTCAAAGCCGCTCTCAAGGAAGCGGCGCTTCAGCTGGTCCGTGAAAAGGGCCCGAAGGGATTTTCCCTCAACGAAGCCTCGCGCCTGGCAGGGGTCACCGTGGCAGCACCCTACCGGCACTTTGTAGACAAGGAGGGCCTGCTTGCTGAAATTGCCTGCGACGGAAATGCAATTTTGCTGAGCGAGGTGCAGGGGGCGGCCGGCAGACCAGGTGCAGTGAAGGAGCGGATGTTTGAAGCGGGCATGGCGTATCTGCGCTTTTCCTCACATCACTCTGACTACTTCAACGTAATTTTCAATTCGGGGATCGATAAGGCGAAATACCCGGAGGTGCACCGCACCTGTATGGAGGCCTTTGCCGTCATTGCAGATCTGGCCGATCAGTTCGAGCCAACCCCGGAGATGGCCCGGGAACGGGCTATCTCCGCCTGGGCGCTCGTTCACGGTTTAGCGGTCTTGTGTGCGGATAGCGCTCTCTCCGCAGAAGAGGATTTTGCCCATCTTCGGCCTATTTTGAAGCGATTTCTCGATCAACCCTATGGGTGACCGGCTCGCGGCGGAAGCATCTTGAAGGTTCAGACGAGTATGTAAATTCGCAGGCTGTAGCAGATTCCTTGAAGATGCGGGCCGCCTATGGGGTTGAGGAAGCGACGGCTCCCCAGATCGTAAGCTGAGCGCGCGCGGCCATCGCTATTGCCGCAATAGCTCCGGCCTGCTTTCGTTGGAAAGCGGGCCGGAGCTCGGTTGCATTTTCGGCTATGGCAGCATGCCGCCGGTCAGGGTTGTTTGGCCGTGACCGTTGGGCGCCGCAACAAGGAAGACCACGTTGTCGCCAGAATGCAGCCCGGAGACGATGGCGTCGAACTCCGCCTTGGTCCGGACCGGTTTGCGGTTGACCTCCTCGAGGACGAGCCCGGGCTGGAGACCGGGGCTGATCTCGTCGGCGAAGGAGCCGGGCGCGACGGACTGCACCAGCACGCCGTGCAAGCCGGAGGGCGCGTCGGCCGGCAGGTCGATAACGGCGATGCCGAGCTTGGCCTTGGACGGGTTGGCAGCGGGTGCTTCCGGGTTTTCGCCGCTGCCGGCGACATTCGTGAGCCCGGATCGGTCCTCGATGGCGCATTTGGCGGTCAGGGGCTTGCCGTCGCGCAGGTAGCCGAGCGTGACGGTGGTGCCCGGGTGACGCGCGGAGATGTCGCTGACCAGCTCGTCGCCATCCTTTACGGGTTTGCCGTCGATGGAGGTGATGACGTCATCGCGGCGCAGCCCGGCTTTTTCGGCGGCCTTGCCGGGCGCGACCGCGCTGACGAGCACGCCGGTGTCCGCGTGGTACACCTTGGCGATGGCGCTGTTGATGCGGGGTTGGAAGGAGATGCCTATGGACCCGCGCACGACTTTGTGTTCCGGCCCAATGAGCTGGTTGTAGACGTCGATGACGGTGTTGGACGGCATGGCGAACCCGATGCCGGCTGAGCCGTTCGACTCGGTGGCAATGGCGGTGTTGACGCCGACGACCTCAGCGGCCATGTCGAGCAAGGGGCCGCCCGAGTTGCCGGGGTTGATGGCCGCATCGGTCTGGATGTAGTGCTTGAACTGGCCGCCGATAGGACCGTCCACGGAGCGGTTTTTGGCGGAAACGATGCCGGTGGTCACGGTCTGCGAAAGGTCGAACGGTGAGCCGATCGCTTCCACCCAGTCGCCGACCTGCGCGCCTTCGGAGTTGCCGAGCTTAACCGTGGGCAGAGGGTGGCCGGCGTCGATGCGGATTACCGCCAAGTCTGTTTCCTGGTCCACGCCGATAACGGTCGCGCGGTGGCCCTGGTCGTTGGGCGGGTCGGTGGTGAGCTTGACGTAAATGCGGTCGGCTTTGTCGATGACATGGTTGTTGGTCACGATGTAGCCGCGCGGGTCGACGACGAAGCCGGAGCCCAAGGCGCGCTCCTCCTGCTGTTGGCCGCCGCCCTCACCGGGAACGCCGCCAAAGAAGCGTTTTAAAAAGTCGTCCGGACCGCCGCCGTTAGGGCCCGCTTGTCCGCGAGCTTCCGCTTTGGGCAGGATCTCCGTATTGATGTTGACCACGGCCGGTCCGACCTCTTTCGCGATTTTGCTGAAGGCGGTCGAGAGAGTGGCGGGGGCCGGCACCGTCAGGGGAGTCGCGCTTGCGGAGGCGGCTCGCTCCTGGCCGTGGACACCGATGCTCGAGCCGAGAAGAACGCCCGCGGCAAGCATCGCGGGCGCTGCGAGCATGGCGAGGGGGCGCTTGGGGGCTTGTTCCTGTTTCAAGCTGTTTTGCTCCCGAAGACTGGCCTGTTTTTCTGCTAATTCATTAGTTGATCGGTGCATAAGTATCCTCGTTTCGTGGGTGTGGATCGTCTTAAATTGTCAGCAGGAACACGCTCTGCCAGCTTGGAGCCGCTGTGTCGCGTGAGGGCAGCAGGAAAAAGATCAGCTTTGTGTCCGGGGCAGCTTGCCGCTCCAGGCAAAAGACCAGGGATGGCGCTTGGGCGGTGAACTGTGGTGTGGCAATCCTGCGGACGTCGCCGGTAGCTTTGTGCCGCGCCTTCGGTTTACGAAAGGCCGCGGGCGGGCGCCAGCTTGCCAGCCTGAGGTGCTGCGCCGGCGGGGAGACCGAGGCTGCCGCATTGCTCATGCTTCCCCTGTGCGCAGGTTCCGGGGCGCTGTGTCCATCGAAGGAGAGCAGCGCCGGTGAAAGAAGCATCGACATGCATACCAGCACGCTCGCGCCACCTGCGGCAGCAAGCCGGAGGAGACCAGGGGCGGGATGCAAGGAGCTGCCGCGGAGAATGCGGCCTATGCGTACTGCCAACTGCGATTGCTCGCCGCCAAGGCCCGGTGCGAGCCGGTTCCAGTGTCGCGCCCCGGCCCCCTCGGCCAGGCGAGTGAGACACGCGGCATAGACGCGACGGGAAATACCCGCTCCGAGCGCGGCGTCATCGCAAGCCATCTCGCGTGTACGAGCCAGCTGCCGTTGCAGGTACGGCAGCCCCACCGCGAACGGGGCAGCGGCGCGGGCCAGTTGCGCCAAAAGGGTAAGCAGGTCATCGCGTCGGTTAAGGTGCGCGGCTTCATGCCGCAGGACGCCCTCCAGTTCCTCACGCGACAGGCTCTCGGCCAGCCCAAGCGGCAGCACGACCGTGGGACCGCCGAAGCCGCAGGCGCTCGGCGAGGCCACCGCCGCCGAAACGAGCAGACGGGCCTTGCCGGCCCGGCCTCCTGCCGCAACCGACCGGTAAGTTGCTTCCACATCCGAACTGGCTGGGGCTGCCCCACGCAAGAGCCGGGAAAGCGACCAAAGGCCGGCCCCGAAACGCGCGAGCATCGCCAAGGAAGCCAGGAACCAGGCCGCGCAGACAGCCGCAGCCCATTCCGGAGAAAGCGTGAACAGCGGAGCCACCAAGGTTCCGCTCGCATGCGCAGTGATTGCAAGCGTGTGCCCAGGCCCTAGGTGCCCGGATCCTAGGTGCCCGGATCCTAGGTGCCTGGGCCCTAGGTGCCCGGAGAAGCTGGTGCAGCAAAAGGGCAACACGCATGCTGCAAAAAAGCCGACACTCCACATCCCGGCGTCCGTCCGGAAGGTAAGCCCGGGCAGCGCGCGGCTCAACCCGGTGAGCAGGCCCGCGAGCGCCAGGCTTTCCCAGGCGCCGCGCACGGCCGCGGCTGCGAGCCAGGGGACAAGCGGCGACTGCATCCACTCAGTCAGGCCGCTGCTCACTCCGCCTCCGCAATGTGCTTTTTGAGCGCTTCGAGCTCGCGGGTGCCAATCTCACCGTCGCCCAGCATCGAGAGCAGCAGTTGCTCCCGGGAGTTGTTGAAGAATCGTGCCAGGGTATGCCGCAGCGCCCGGCTGCTGGCCTCGTCCTCCTGGACCACGGCCGTATACAGAAATGCGCGGCCCGCCTTGCGATGGCGTACATAGCCTTTGGTTTCGAGGATGCGCACCGTGGTCAGCACGGAGGTGTAGGCCAGCGTGTCGCTGTCTGGTAGGGCCATTTGCAGTTCGCTCACAGAAGACTCGCCCCGGCTCCACAGGAGCTTCATCAGCCGGAGCTCGGCTTCGGTCAGCGTCGATGAGGGGCGTGGAGGCATGGTCGGTTGTTGGACTTACGGTAGGGCCGGCAGGGAAGCAGTGTCAACGAAAGAATTAGTTGGACTACGGAATTCTCAGCGGAGGCGCTTGCGGCGCTGCGAACTCTCTGGGAGGCTGCGGCCTTGCATGGGGAATTGCCGGCGAGGGCAAACAGGTCGGAGAGTGTGTATCTTCAAAACACTCAGCAGTCAACACTCAACGATCTGCCTCCGAGGTTTTCATTTGAGCGACGGCTCTCTTCCTGTATCGGCTCCCCGCACCAGCGCCTACGCCCGCTATCTGATCGCCATCGCCGGTCTGGGGGGGCTTCTGTACGGGATCGATGTGGGCATCATCGCCGCCGCCCTGCTTTACCTCAACAAGACCATCAACCTTTCGGTCCAGCAAACCTCCCTTATCGTGGCGGCGGTGCTGGGCGGCTCCATGCTTTCCTCGCCGGTGACGGGGTTTGTCGCCGACTGGATCGGGCGCAAACGCATCATGCTCCTGGGTGGGCTGCTGTTTGTCGCTTCGGTCGGCATCATCGTGCTTTCGCAGAGCTTTGCTTCTTTGTTTCTGGGTCGCCTGCTCCAGGGTCTAAGCGGCGGGGTGATCGCCGTGGCGGTGCCGCTCTTTCTCGCTGAGTCGCTCAGCCCCGAGTTCCGGGGCCGCGGCACAGGGATCTTCCAGTTCATGCTGACAGTCGGCATCGTCCTGGCTGCGCTGACCGGTTTTTTTTATACACACCAGGCGGAGGCCGCGATTGCCGCCGCGCATGGCGACCCGGCGCGCGTGCTCGCGGCTCAAAACCATGCATGGCGGGGGATGTTTCTTTCGGTGATCTACCCCGGCCTGCTTTTCTTCGCAGGCTGTTTTTTCCTGAGTGAAACCCCTCGCTGGCTGTTCAGCAAAGGCCGGCGTGAGGCGGCCCTGGCGGTTCTGCGCCGCACCTCCTGCGAGACGGCAGCCCGCACACAGATCGAGGAGATGGACGCTCTGGCAGGTCCCGCCGCGTCCGGCTCGGTCGCGAACAGCACCTCGGTGGGCTCCCTGTTCCAGCGCCGCTACGCGGTTCCGTTCGCCCTGGCCTGCGCAGTGCTTGCCCTCAACCAGACCACCGGCATCAATTCGGTTCTGGGCTATCTGGTCATCATTCTTCGACAGGCCGGTCTCGACGCAAGCCACGCCACCCTCGGTGATGTCGTCGTTAAAGGTCTCAACATGGTCATGACCGTGATCGCCGTCGCCCTGGTCGACCGCAAGGGCCGCCGGTTTCTCCTGCGCTTCGGCACAGGCGGCATCGTGCTTGCTTTGCTGGCCGTCACTGCGGCTTTTTATACTTTTGAGTCGCACCGCGTCGACGTTTCCGCCCAAGCTGGACACGCCATCACAGCAAGCGGTCTTACCCTCCCGCTTGCCTCCTTATCCGCGCCCATCGCCGGAAGCCGCGCCCTTACGGTTGTCTACAGCACAGGCGACGGCGACCACTCTGCCACCGCGTTGAGCTCGGATGCAGATCCGGTCGTGCGCATTCCCGCTCTAACTGGTCATGCGCTCATCGTCCGCCGCGCCGCCCTTAGCCCGGTGCCTAGTCAGCGCACCGGCTCCTTCGTCGCGATCGCGCTTGTTGTGTTTATTTCGGCCTACGCCGCCGGGCCCGGTGTGGTGGTCTGGCTCATGTTGTCCGAGCTGATGCCAACGCGCATCCGCTCCGCAGGCATGGGGATTGCGCTGCTCCTAAACCAGGGCGCGTCCACGCTCATTGCCGGCGTCTTTCTGCCGCTTGTCAGCCGTTTCGGGTATTACGCGATGTTTCTATTTCTCGCTGTGTGCACAACCGTCTACTTTCTTGTCGCGACCTTTGCACTGCCCGAAACGAAAGGCAAGTCGCTGGAGGAGATCGGGTTGCTCTTTGAGAAAGGGAAGAGCGCAGCCTAGCAGCAGATCACACGCACGCCTAGCTTTTCAATCTGCTTTCGCCGCGCCGTGGGCAGCTTGGTATCCGTCACCAGGGTGTGCACGCTCGCGAGCGGGCACACGATCGCCGCGCTCACCAGCCCCATTTTCGAGGAGTCCGCTACGATGACGACTTGCTTGGTTTGCCGGACCATGGCGCGGGCGACAGTGGCCTCCTCCATCTCAAGCGTGGATGCGCCGCGCTGGAGGTCGAAGCCGGTGACGCCGAGGAAGACCTTGTCGAGGAACACATCGTTCAACGTAGACAGCGCGAGCGGACCCACGAGGGCGAAGGCCCAGGCCCAGGCCAGGGTGCCGCCGGTAAGGGTGGTTTTGATGGCCGGCTGATTGCACAGCTCCATGCCGATGTTGATTGCATTGGTAACCAGGTGGATGCCCTTGCGGTGGCGGAGGGCGCGACCTACCTGCGTGGTCGTGGTGCCGGCGGTAATGCCGATGGTGTCGCCCGGCTCCACCAACTCCGCCGCTGCAACGCCGATCCGCCGTTTCTCGTCGACCGCGCGGCGCTCGCGGGCCTGGAATGAGGTGTCGTAACGGAAGGGCTCGTAAAGGAGCGGCTCAATAAGGGCGGCACCGCCGTGGGTGCGCAGGATCAGCCCGCGCATTTCCAGGCGGGTCAGGTCGCGCCGGATACTCGGGGCCGAGCTCCCCATATCCTCGACGAGCTCCTCCACACTGATAGCGCCGCGGCGCAGCAGCGCTTTCATGATCCGGTCGGCACGGGCGTCGATCTTGGCGGACATGTTCGGGCCCGTCCTCCTGCTTGCGTTTGTGGACAGTTGCCGATTCTAACTGCGATTGCCGCTTGCGCAAGGAGGGAGTTGTTTCCTTGCCGGATACTCTCGGGTAGAGTGAGCGTACCGCGCGGAAACGATCATATCGCGCCGGAGACAAGAATGCCGCTACCCGCGCCGCCCCCGCCGTTTGCCCACTGGATGCTTGCGGAAATCTTTGAACAGCCGGAAGCGCTGGCTCGGACGCTGAGGTTGTACGCGGAAACCGGCGGCTGGAGGGAGGAGGCGGTTGCGCCGGCGCGGCGGTGGATCGCGGCGCAAAAGCAACTGTTGATCGCGGCGAGCGGGTCGAGCCGGCACGCGGGCCTGCTGGCAGAGATCCTGATTGAGGACGTGAGCACGCTGCCAGTGGATGTAGAGTATGCGAGCGAGTACGGCTACCGCGATCCGCGGGCGCGGGCCCAGGCGGGGGTGGCGGTGATCTCGCAGTCAGGGGAAACGGCGGACACGCTCGCCGCGCTGCGCAAGGGTGCGCAGGAAGGCCGCCCGACCCTGGCCGTTACAAACGTGCCCGCTTCCACCATGGCTCGCGAGGCGGATGTTTCCATGCCGACCGCGGCGGGTGTGGAGCGGGCAATCCCTGCGACGAAGAGCTTTACTACCCAGTTGCTTGTGCTTGAGCTGCTCGCTCTACTTGCAGCCGAAGCGCACGGCGGCATGGCGGAAAGCGCGCTGGGCAGTGCACTGGAGGGGCTCCAGGCGCTGCCCGCTATGCTGGCGCGGCAGCTGCCGCGATGGCAGGCAGAGGTGGAGAGGATGGCGCGCACGCACGCGGGGGCGCAGAGTTTTCTCTTCCTGGGTCGTGGTATCCACTTCCCCATTGCGCGCGAAGGGGCGCTCAAGCTGAAGGAAAGCGCGTATCTGCACGCCGAGGCTTACCCGAGCGGGGAATTGAAGCACGGGCCCAACGCGCTGGTGAGCGAAGGGACGCCCTTATTCCTGCTCGCGACCGCCGACCCGGACGACGAACAGTCCACGGTGCGGCGTGGAAAGGTCGTCCAGCTCATGCGCGATCTCCGCGCGCAAGGGGCGACCATGCTCGCCGTTGCGAATGAGGGCGACGAGGAGGTGCGGGAGCTCGCGACCGCGGCGGTAACCGTCGAGGCGGGGCCGGAGTCTTTGCTCGCAATTGCGGAAACGGTTCCGCTACAGCTGTTCGCCTATTACGCCGCCGTGAGCCGGGGCATTGATGTGGACCGCCCGCGCAACCTGGTTAAGGCAGTGGTGGCGGAGTAGGGACCTTGATGACGATCCCGTAAATTTCCGCTTGCGTCCGGGCAGCAGGGCGGGTACATTGGGCTTCATTTACGAAGCATTTATGTTCAAACTGCCTCGATTCGCGCATTTTGTAGGGTTTAGAGATTCGATCCATAGCTGAACCGCTGCTTGGCGCACAAGTAGGGCATGCACGTCGAACAGGCCTTTGAGAGCTGAAACAGCGCACACGACAAGTAAGAGAGAAACGGAGATCGGACGCTGTTTCCAAACAGCTGCCGCTCCACTTTGCAGGATTGTCAGCAGACTCTGGAGGCCGTTCGGATGAGATCACGCAACGCCGCACTGTGCGGTATTTTTCTGTTCCTCAACTCGAGCGCTGCTTTGTATGCGCAGGACATCAGCGCCAAGATCACCGGCACGGTCACGGATCCCTCCGGGGCGGTGGTGCCCAATGCCACCGTAACCGCGACCGAAACCGCGCAGGGCGTCGAGCATTCGACCAAGAGCAATGCTTCCGGCGTGTATTACCTTCCGGCGCTACAGCCGGGTAACTACAAGCTCTCCATCCAGGCGCCCGGCTTTGCCACCCAGGAGCGCTCGGCTTTCGCGCTGGTGCTGAACCAGGTCGCCCGCGTCGACATCGCCATGTCGGTCGGGCAGGAGTCGCAGACCGTTTCGGTTTCCGGTACGAACCCTCTGCTTCAGACTGATGCCAGCTATCTCGGCACGGTGCTCGACGCGCATGCGAACGTGACCCTCCCGCTCGCAACGCGCAACTACAACCAGCTCACCTTGCTCACGCCGGGTGCGGTTTCTACCAACCCGGGTGCGTTCCAGGGCGCGTCGGCGAGCTTTCAAGTGGGCCGCCCCTACATCAACGGCAACCGCGAGCAGACCAACAACTACATCCTCGACGGCACAGACAACAATCAGATCGACAATAACGACGTGGCTTTTTCCCCCTCGGTCGATGCGATCCAGGAGTTCAACCTAATCTCGCAAAACGCCCCGGCCTCCTACGGCAATTTCCTCGGCGGGGTGATCAGCGTCACGCTCAAGTCGGGGTCGAACAAGTTTCACGGGGATGCGTTCGAGTTCATCCGCAACGACGCGCTAAACGCGAATACGTGGCAAAACGGCCTCAACAAGGGCCAGCCGTATGTGCCGGGTTCCAACAATCCCGACGGCACCGGCCTGAAGCCGAAGCTGCGCTGGAACGAGTTCGGCGGCACGCTCGGCGGGCCAATTGTGAAGGACAAGCTGTTCTTCTTCGCCGATTACCAGGGCTCGCGTTTCGATCAGCCGGCGACCTTTGTCCCTTACACCGTCTTTACCACCGCCGAGCGCCAAGGCAACTTCGGGAGCGTTTGCATAACGGGTTTCACCGCGGCCGGCCTGTGTACGACCCCATCGCAGCAGCTCTACAATCCGAAGTCCGGTGCCACACCCGGCACCCGCCAGCCGTTCCTGTTCAACCAGATCCCGACCAACCTGTTCTCGCCCGCCGCTTCCGCGATTCTCAACTCGCCGCTCTATCCCGGGCCCCTCAACGGCAACAATCAGCAGAATCAGCTCAACCGGACGCAGTCCTACACCAATACCGACCAGGGCGACCTCCGGCTCGACTTCGCGGGCAACGAAAACAACAAGTATTACCTGCGCTATTCGCAGCAAAACATTACCAACCCGCAGACCAGCAGCCAGCAGCTCGTCGGCAATGCCCTGAGTACCTTCCCGCTTTATAACGCGGTCATCGATTGGGATCATACCTTCAGCCCGAGCCTGCTCAACACGGCGCGCATCGGCGGCAGCTATTTTCCCGTTACGGAAGGTTTCAGCAACCCCACGGGCCAGAACCTGCCGGCGGTGTTCGGCATTGCCGGGACCTTGCCGGGGCAGACGTTTCTGCCAGCGCAGACCTTCGCCGGAGCCTCCTACGGCCCGGCTTTCGGCAACCTGAACCAGGTGCAGAATTTCCACGACACGGTGCTGGAGCCGCAGGACCAAGTCACCTGGGTACGCGGCAAGCACACCCTGAACTTCGGCTTCGAGTTCATTTATTACAAGTCGAACGATAACTATCCCGGCCAGAACGGGCTTGCGGGTCAGTTCACCTACGACGGCTCCTATACCAGCAACCCGGTACTCAATCCTTCGACCACCAACCCCGGCGGTTGGGCCGAGGCCGACTTCCTGCTCGGCCTGCCGCAGACCGTGGGCCTCGGCAACGGCCCCGGCCGCAGCGTGCGCAATAAGCTCTTCTCAGGCTATGCGCAGGACAACTGGCGCGCCCTGCCGAACCTGACCCTGAACCTGGGCCTGCGCTACGAGCTGCAAACGCCGCGCTTCGAGGCCGGCAACAATGCCACCAACTACAACCTCCAGACCGGTGCGGTGCTGATCGCCGGGCAGAACGGCAACTCGCAGGCCCTGTACAACCAGTACAACGGCGCCACCAACTGGCAGCCGCGCGTCGGCTTTGCCTGGCAGCCCGGCGGCAATGACAAGGTCGTGCTGCGCGGCGCGTACGGCATCTCCAACTTCACGGAAACCACCGGCACGGGCAATCTCCTGTTCCAGAATCCGCCGTTCGCCATCCCGCTCCAGGTAACTTCTCCGGGAAAATCGCAGGCGCTGCCCGGCTCGACCCTCGACCAGGGCTTCTCCACCTTTCCGGCAGCGGGCTGCACCGCGGCAGGTGCGGTTGCCTACTCTTCGGCTTGCTTCAACGGTGCAGCGATTCACGCGTTCGACCCAAACTTCCGGCCGGCTGTGTCGCAGCAGTACAACCTGACAATGCAGTTCCAACTCAGCAACTCTTCCACCTTCCAGATTGGGTATGTGGGGCAGAGAGTTCAACACCTGGCTACAATTTCGGTTATCAGCCAACAGGTGCTGAACGGCGATGGTACAGTCTCGCCCAGCCCCTATCTCAACCAGACCTTATTGACCGCCTTGGGTAAGGGCCAAGCGCGGCTTACCTCAGCGGTCGGTTTTTCCAATTACAACTCACTGCAAACCAGCTTCCAGCAGCGGATTGTGCGCGGGCTTGAGTTCCAGGCGAACTACACCTGGTCCAAGACCATGGGCAATACTTCCGGCTTTTTCGCGCAGTACGGAGATGCACAGGCTGCACTTACACAGGCCGGCAACAATCATTTTTTCTTCCAGAACACTTACAACCCGCGCGGCGATTACGGGCGCGCCGACCAGAACCTGACCAACGTCGCCAACGGGTATCTGACGTATGACCTGCCGATCGGCAAGGACCGCCTGTTCGGGAAAAACCTGAACCGCGCGGTGGACGCGGCGGTGGGTGGATGGCAGGTGAATGGGCTGTTCACACTGCATGGCGGCTTCCCGATCACCCCGCAGGCGACGGACGCTTCGGGCACCAACTCCCAATTTGCTCGCGCCAATTGCCCGGCCCAGCCAATCATCAACGGAAAACAGAAATCTTCCAGCTTCCTGGGATACGCTTTCCTCAACCCGGCGGGACTTTCGCAGCCCGGCCTTGGAACCTTCGGCAACTGCCAGGTCGGCGCCTATACCGGGCCGGGTTCGCAGCAGTTCGACGCTTCGGTCTTCAAGAGCTTCCCAATCATCGGGGAGTCTCAGAACATCCAGTTCCGCGCTGAAGCGATCAACGTCCTGAACCACCCTATCTTAACCGCGCCCAACTCCACGCTCGGCAACACTTTCGGGCAGATTTCCAACGCGCAAGGAGAAAGGAACCTGCAGTTCGCGCTTAAATACATCTTTTAAGGACTTGCGAGTTGTTTCTTTTCGCAACTGGGTAGCACGAAGGAACCGATTTCATCAAATGGTTCCTTCGTGTTTGATCGGTGCTCAGCAACGCGCAACGTTAATACACGTAAATTTGACTGGTGCTGGAAGCGTTACTCTGAGCGCTGAGGCTGCCGCAATAGTCGGAATAGGTTCCGCTAGGCAACGTAACCGTGATGTGTGCATTTCCGGACGAATCCGGCGGCGCCGTCGTGCTGAAACTACTATTTCCGGCGGAGACACTGAATGCAACTTGTGAGTAGGCGGCTGTGCCGGTTACATGACAAGTCACAACAATCGGCTGACCAGCTGTACCGGATGCGGTATACAACGTCGCGCTCGAGAGGCCTTGTGATATTCCTATGCTTGCCGTCAGGCACAGGACACATGCCAAAGACAATCTAAGTAGTTTCCGTGATCTTGAAGTCATACGAACTCCGTACTTCGGTTAGAAGGCTGAGGGGCGCCACACACGCCGAACAAGTGGCTTTATAACGATTCTCCGATAATGCCGCTAGATTGACTTATTTGGGAAATAGGTACCTAGTGAAACAGGTAGCTCAACGCAAGCAGAAGTTGCACAAAGAAACCCGGAATGAAAACGCCGGTGAATGCTCGTAAATAACCAGAATGCGAATGTCAAGAGAATTTTGCTTCGATGCCGAATTTTACGTCCTGGCCTGCGGTCCTTCGTTTTCACCCTCGAAGCAGTAAGTTCGCGTTCGCTCAATTTAACCGCATTCGGAGATGTCCAAGCTCTCCTATCTCCAGTCATTGAGGGATTTTTGTGAAACGACCCGCCCTGCTTGCCCTCGCCCTTTGGCCCGCCGCCGTAGTAGCGCAGCAGCCGAAGGCTATGTTTTACCTACAAAACAACGCAGAAGGGGTCCGCTCCTTCCACGAGCACAAGAGCAAGATCGACATCCTGGTCCCCACCTGGTACGACGTGAGCGCGAAAGGACTTGTGGCGGGCGGTCCGAACGTGCCGGTGTTGGAGGAGGCGAACGCGGCCCACGTCCAAGTTGTGCCTATCTTCTCCTTGATGAACAAGGAGCGTGCGCACAAGCTGTTGAATGACGCACCCGCGCAGGACGGGATGATCGCCGGGATGCTGCGCGAGTGCAAACGCAACGGCTACGCGGGCATCCAGTTCGACTTTGAGAACATTGCCTGGACCGATCGCGATGCGCTTTTGGCGATGATAGCGAAAACGGCGACGGCGCTCCACAAGGAGCACCTGCTGGTCGAGATCGCGGTTGTGCCGAACGCGCCCGGCTACCCCGGCCAGGGACACTTTTCGCAGTGGATCTTCGAGGACTGGCGCGGCGTGTTCGACCTGAAGGCGATTGCGGAATCAGTGGACCTGCTATGCCTGATGACCTATGACCAGCACACCCGCTACACCGTCCCCGGTCCGGTGGCGGGCTGGGGCTGGACAGAGGAGAATCTTAAATACGCGCTCCAGGTTGTGCCCAAGGAGAAGCTTTCGCTGGGAATCCCGCTGTACGGCTACCACTGGTACACGGGCGACCCCGGCCTGGGCAAGCCGACGCAAAGCCCGAACCCGACTGCCGAATACATCGCCGCCCCGGATACCTACTATCTCCGCGACACCTACAAGGCGCAAATTCAGTGGGACCCCATCGACCACACCGCTTTCCTGTGGTTTTACCGCGACCAGATGCGGGAGTGGATTTTCTTTACGGACCAGCGAACTTTTCAAGACCGGTACGACCTGGTGAAAGGGAACGGGCTGCAGGGGTTCTGTTCATGGCTCCTCGGGCAGGAAGATCCGGCTATCTGGAACACGTTGCCGGCGCGCCGTTAGGCCTTGAGCCAGAGCAGCACAGCACCCGCGAGCGCGCCGCCCAGCGTGGGACCCAGCACTGGGACCCAGCTATAGGGCCAGTCGGACGCTCCCTTGCCTGGGATAGGCAGCAGGGCATGCGCGAGGCGCGGCGGAAAGTCGCGCGCGGGATTGATGGCGTATCCCGTGGGGCCGCCAAGCGAGAGCCCGATGCCCCACACCAGGCAGCCCACAAGATAGGGGCTGAGGCCCGGGGCGGGACCGGTGGAGAGTACGAGCTTTGAGCTCATGGAGCCGGCGACAAGGATCAGGACGAAAGTGGCGACAACCTCGGTGAACAGGTTGGTTGGGTAGTGGCGGATAGCGGGGGCAGTGCAGAAGACGCCAAGTTTAAGGGCGGGGTCTTCGGTTGCCTGCCAGTGCGGCCAGTAGGTGAGCCAGACCAGGACTGCTCCGCAGAACCCACCCGCGAGCTGTGCTGTGATGAACGGCACCACAGAGGAAAAGTCTCGATGCTCGACCGCGAAGGCGAGGGTGATGGCGGGGTTAAGGTGGGCGTCCTTGCTGCCGAACAGGGTAGCCGTGAAGATGCCGCATAGTACCGCGAAGGCCCAGCCGGTGGTGATGGCCAGCCAGCCCGCGCCCTCGGCCTTGCTGCGTTTGAGAAGCACGCCGGCAACAACACCGTTGCCGAGCAGCACCAGGATCAGCGTGCCCATGAACTCCCCAAGCATGGGTGAGCGCATCCTTAATCTCCTGCCTTGAGTGTGTACTGGGCGGCCATGGCGGTAAAGACGCGCACCTCCGCTTCCATCCAGTCCTGGCCGCAGTTGAGCTCCCGGGCCATCAGCGCTGCGACTGCGGGGGCCGCGGCAATGGCGGCACGGGCGTCCAGAAGGAGCGCGCGGGTACGTCGTGCGAGAACGTCGTCGAGCGTGCGTGCCATTTCCTCCCTGACGGCCCATACAACCTCGGCGGCAATGTAGGGCAGCTCCGGGTGCAGGAGCTCGCCCCACTCGGGCTGCCGTGCGGCCAGAGCACGCACCTCTTCCGCGTCGCTGCCGTATACGGCAAGCGGGCCGGTGGCGTCGGGAGCATAGCCATGCACCCGCAACTCCTCGGTAACGCAGGGCTTGTCAGGCAGGCGGCCCAGGGTTGCCGCATGATTCACCGCGTCCTCGGCCATGTGGCGGTAGGTGGTCCATTTCCCACCGACAATGGTGAGCAGGCCGGAGCCGTCAACGTGGATGGTGTGGTCGCGGGAAAGGGCGGAAGTCTTGCTCGCGTCGGAACCGGCGGCTTTGACCAGGGGACGGATGCCGACGTAGACGCTCAGGACGTCGGCGCGGGTGGGTTGGCGGCTCAGGTATTCGCCGGCTGTTTCAAGGACGAACTCGATCTCCTCGTCGAGCGGCAGGGGTTCGTAGGAAGGGGAGTCGATGGGGGTGTCAGTGGTGCCGACGATAGTGCGCCCATGCCAAGGAATGGCGAACAAGACGCGGCCGTCGCTGGTGTGCGGGACCATAACGGCTGTGTCCCCGCGCAGGAAGGACCGGTCGAGCACCAGGTGAATGCCCTGGGAGGGTGCCACCATCGGAGCGGCGCCAGGGTCGGCCATGCGGCGCACTTCGTCGGTGAACATGCCGGTGGCGTTGATGACGACGCGGGCGTCAAGGGTGAGCGGCTCGCCGGTCTCGGTGTCGCGGGCGGCGACTCCGTCGACAAAGCCGTCGGCGTCCTTACGGAGAGCGGTGACGGGCGCGTAGTTGAACGCAATCGCGCCATGGTCAACGGCGGTCGCGATGAGCTGGATAAGCAGGCGCGCATCGTCGAATTGGCCGTCGTGGTAGACGACACCGCCGCGCAAGCCGTCCTGCCGGAGCGAGGGAATGCGCGCGAGCGTTTCCTCCCGCGACAGAATGCGCGATCGGCCGAAGCCGTATTTGCCGGCGAGCAGGTCGTAAACCTTCATGCCGATGCCGTAGAACGGAGCTTCCCACCACGAGTAGTTCGGCACCACAAACTCAAGATCGTGCACCAGGTGCGGCGCGTTGCGCTTCAGGATGCCGCGCTCCTTAAGCGCTTCCATGACGAGCGAGATGTTGCCCTGCTCCAGGTAGCGAACGCCGCCGTGCACCAGCTTCGTGCTGCGGCTGGAGGTACCCTTGCCGAAGTCTTCGCGCTCCAGCAGGAGGGTCCGGTAGCCGCGGGAGGCTGCGTCCACCGCAATGCCTGCGCCGGTCGCGCCGCCGCCGATGACGATCACATCCCACGTGTCAGTTGCTCGCACCTGCTCCAGCATCGCTTCGCGCTTCACCGGTTCCACCTCCGCGCCCGCTCTATCGCCTCGCGCCAGCGCCCTTGCCGTTGCCGCATGGAAGTCCCGTCGAGTTGCGGCTTGAAGATTGCATCGGGCACGCGGGACTGCGCGATCTCCGCTACATTAGCCCAAAAGCCCGTGGCCAACCCCGCAAGGTAGGCCGCGCCCAGGGCCGTGGTTTCAAGCGAGCCCGGCCTACGCACCGGGATGCCCAGCAGGTCCGCCTGGAACTGCATGAGGGTGTCGTTGGCTGCCGCGCCGCCGTCCACTCGCAGCTCTCGGAATGGCTCGCCGGTGTCGCGCTCCATCGCTTCCATGACATCGGCTACCTGGAAAGCGATGCTTTCAAGCGCCGCGCGGGCGATGTGGCCCACCTCCGTCGCGCGTCCCAGGCCGATGACCAGGCCGGTGGCGTGCGGGTCCCAGTAGGGCGCGCCCAGGCCCGTGAAAGCGGGGACGAAGAAGACGCCGCCTGCGTCGGGAACTGTGGCGGCTACCTGTTCGACCTCGGCAGACTGGCCGAAGAAACGCATTTTGTCGCGGAGCCACTGCACCACCGCACCACCGACAAAGACGCTGCCCTCAAGTGCGTACGCCAGTTGCTTGTCGGCTGTGGCGGCAATGGTCGTAATCAGGCGCTCCCCCGAGAGCCGGAAATCCCCGCCCAGGTGTCGGAGCAGGAAACATCCGGTTCCGTAGGTATTTTTGGCGTCGCCCGGGGCAACGCAGAGCTGCCCGAACAGAGCGGCCTGTTGGTCGCCTGCGATGCCGGCAATTTCAATCTCGCCTAGCCCCAGAGTGGTGGTTACCGCGCCCACCGGCTCGCTGGACCAGCGCACCTCCGGGAGCATGCTTTCCGGGATGCCGAACAAGCGCAGCAGTTCCGGGTCCCAGCGGTCCTCGACAATGTTGTAGAGCAGAGTACGGCTGGCATTGGTGCGGTCGGTGAGGTGGAGTTTGCCGCTCGACAGATTCCAGGTCAGCCAGGAGTCGACCGTACCGAACGCGAGCCGGCCTGCCTCTGCGTCGGCTCGCGCGCCTCTGACATTTTGGAGAATCCAGGCGATTTTCGTCGCGGAAAAGTATGGGTCTAGGAGGAGTCCTGTTTTGCTGCGGACTATCTCCTCGGCCCCGTCCTCGCGCAGACGGGCGCACAGGGGAGCGCCGCGCCGGTCCTGCCAGACGATCGCGTTGTAGACGGGCTTGCCGGTTTCGCGGTTCCATACGATGGTGGTTTCGCGCTGGTTGGCGATGCCGAGCGCGGCGACATCGCGAGGGCGCGCGCCGGCCCGGCCCAGAACCTCGACTGCGGCCGTCAGCTGTGAGGTGAGGATGTCGTAAGGGTCGTGCTCCACCAGCCCCGTATCCGGATAAAGCTGCGGAAACTCATGCTGGGCGATGCCGGCGATCTGGCCGTCGTGGTGGAACAGGATCGCACGCGAGCTTGTGGTCCCCTGATCGAGAGCCAAAACATACCGCATCGCCGATTCCACCTCGCGACGCCCAGTAAACGCGTTCGCTGCGCCATGCGTCAACCGGTGGGCTCAGGCGAGATCGAGCTGCTCCTCGTCCACGTAGCACCAGCCCCAGGTATCACCGGCTTCAGCGGACCGCATAACAGGATGGTGGGTCTGGTGAAAGTGCCCGGTGGCGTGCTTGCCTTTGGATGAGTCGCAGCATCCCACGTGCCCGCACTCGAGGCACAAGCGCAGGTGGACCCAGCTGTCGCTGGTTTGGAGGCATTCCTCGCAGCCCTCGGTGTGCGGAGTTACGTCGCGGATCTGGTCGAGATGGGAACAGGTGGCCATGGCAAGTCTCCTTCGCGCGCCCAGGGCAGAGCCGGCGCGTGTGTGTGGATGTTGAGCAGTGCCGGGAACAGCCCAGGAATGCGCGCAAGCAGGCCCATGCACAGGCGCGTGCCCCAGGGATGCGCGCCCATGAGCAGCAGCATGCGGGACATGAGCCCGGGCAGGCGCATGAGCTTCCTGTGTGCGCGCGCGTAGATTCGAAGGTCGCCCGACCGCAGAGCCTCGCCGAGGGCCAGGGCTTGCGATAAGCCGAGCGACAGCCCATCGCCCGTGATTGCATCGACGCTGCCGGAAGCGTCGCCGACCAGGGCGAGGGAGTCGCGGTGCACGTTTTGCAGCATACGGTGCAGGGTGATCGCGCCTCGTGGCCTGCTGCAGGCCGTCGCGCCGTGCAAAAGGGAGCGCAAGGAAGAGAACGGCTTTAGGGCGGCTTCCATATCGGTGAGTTTCGTGCTCGATACTATGGCAACGCCCACGCGCCGCGGGCCCACCGGCGTGACGTAGGCCTGCGCGCCGGGCGCCCAGTGCACCTGAACGAACTCCGGAACCTGTTGTATAGCCCCAAGCTCAAAATGCTGCCGCAGCGCGTATCGGTGGGAGGCGACGCGCTCTGCGCCGAGCATCGCTGAATCCCGCAGGGACGACTGTGCTCCGTCCGCGACAACGGTCCAAACGGGTGTGCGCTCTTCACCGTTGCTCAAACGAGCGCGCCACCCTTTTTGCAGCTTCGCTCCCGCAAGGGTAATGCGAATGCCGAGAGCCTCCGCCCGCTGTCGCAATAGCGCTTGCAGCGCGGTCCGGCGTACGCCGAAAGCTGGCGCCTTGAAAGAAGCGCGAGCTTGCAGCCCTTCAATGTGGAAGGATATTCCGGCGACCGGAAATCCAGCTTGCGCGACGCTCGAAGCCGGGATGCCGAGAGCCTCAAGAGCGGAGATCGCGGTGGGCAGCAAACCCTCTCCGCAGCACTTGTCGATAGCTCCCGGCAAGGGCTCGGCAATTTCCACTTGAAAGCCGAACTGCGCGGCGGCGATCGCTGCGGCGAGCCCGGCCGGACCACCACCGATTACCAGCACGTCGGCTTCCATGCTTTTGAGCCTACTCGCTTTTCAGCTCGTCGAGCAGCACGCGGGCTTTGGTGTTCAGGGTTTGCGCCCCATCCAGGTCGCTTTCCTCAACCGCCTCACGTGCGCGCGCCAAAAACACTTTTACCTGCACTTGCACTGCGAGTCCATCCTGCGTCGTCGGCTGCTTCAGCTTCCCCAGACGGTTTTCGAGTGTTTGCGTTTCCGCCAGCATCCGGTTGCGTGCCGAACTGCTGGCCGCCGTGCCCGTCGAAAGCTCGCCTAGTGCCGGCGCGGCTTCCTCGGCTGCGCTTGCATTGGAAGATTGCCCAGGGCTGCCAAGCGCGCTCGGCGGCGCACCGGTTGCGCCAGCTGGAAGAGCCTGCACCTGAGCCGGCACAGTTTCTTTCTGCGCAGGCGCTTCAGCCACAGCTACGGGCGGCTTGGCTTTGTGACGACGCCGAAGGCGTTTTACCGGCGCCGGTTGGGGCGGCGGCAACTCGGGCGCCGCGGGCTGTACATTCGGCTTGCTTTCAGGCGGCAAAGACGGCAAAGGCGTGATCACCGTAATGGGTGCCGGCTTCACAGCCGGCGCGGTAGCCACGGGCGGTGGGGGCGGAGGCGCTTTGTGGCGGCAGCCCGCCACCGCAGCCAGCAGCAGCAACGCGCCGGCAACATAGTGTCTTCGCAGCCTCAAGCCCTCCTTTGTCACACTCCCTCTTCGCTCAGCAAAGTTTCCGTTTCGATACCTATTTCTTTTTCACGTTCTCCCGCCCGGCTTAGCGGCAAACGCACCACAAACTCCGTACCATGCCCCGGTTCCGACTCCACTTCGATCACGCCGGAGTGCAGCTGGACAATCCGATAACACATCGCGAGGCCAATCCCGTTCCCGTCCTTCTTGGTCGTGAAGTACAGATCGAAAATGCGGGGCAGCACTTCCTGCGCGATCCCTTCGCCGGTATCGGAAACCGTGAGCACAGCCTGCCTCGCTTCCTCGCTTAGCACGATACGAAGGGTTCCGCCCGAAGGCATGGCCTGTGCGCCATTCAGCACGATGTTAAGGATCGCCTGCCGCAGCATATCAGCATCGACTTTGACCACAACAGGTTTCCGAGGTAACTCCGTGACTAACTGCACGTCCTGGGCCGCGAACTCCGCTGAAGCCAGCATAAGCACGCTTGAGGTGATTTCCCGGAGGTCCTTTTCCTCCAGCTGGAGCTCCATGGGACGCGAAAAATCCACCAGTGTCTGCACCACCCGGTCCAGCCGCTGGATTTCGCTCTGGATCACATTCAGGTGGCGCAGCGCCGGCGATTCCGGTCCGCTCAACTTGTTACGCAGCAGCTCCAGGTGGACGACGATGGCGTTGATTGGGTTCTTGACCTCGTGACCTACGCCGCCCGTCAAGCGGCCGATCGCCGAAAGCCGCCGCGACAGCTCGAGCTCGCTTTCAATCTCACGCACCGACTCAAGGTCGTGCAAAGTAAGCAATGCTCCCAGGCTTTCCCGCTCGTTCCCTTGATTTGGAATGATTTCGAGCGCAATTTCCAGCCTGCGCCCGTTTTCCGTGGCTACCTCCACCTGCGGGATCGATGTCCGGCTCGCGAATGCTTCCCGCACCATACGGCCTAGCTTGGTCGATTTATTAAAAATCTGCGACGCTTCCGCGCCCAGCATCCGTTCCCGCTCCATACCCAGGAAGCGCTCTACCGAGCTTGAAACCAGCACTGCCCGGGAGTCTCGGGTAAATAACATCATGCCGTCCTGGAGGTTCGACAGGATTTGGTCGAGATTTTCTTTGAGCGCCGAGAAAACCTCTTCCGTATTGCGCATACGCTCGCCGATGCGCTCGATCTTGGAGGAAACGCGGAGCAGCGCGTCGTCGCGTGGCCGCGGGACGTTGTCCGCGGCTTCTGCGTTCAGGACGTCGAGCCTGCGGCTGATTTGCTCCAAGGGCGCCAATGCCAGCGAGGCAACAACAGCGGCCAGCAGAAGCGAGATCAACAACGCGCTTACCGCATAGGTAAAACCCTGAAGAAACGAGGGCCGGAATACCTCAAGCAGGAAGCTGGTGCGCATGCCGATGTGCACCGTCGCGAATGGCCGGCCATTGCGGCGGAGGGCCAGCGGAAGATCGTACACCCGCGGTTTGCCGAACATGATCGAAAACATCTTGATCGGCGACCGGTAACGCAGGTGTTCAAAGTCCGGGCGGTAGGGAAAGCGCTGGTTGGTAAGCATGGGCTGGCTGCTGACCAGCCCGATATCGCTGCTGTCCGTCACGGTCACATCGAATACCGTGGGTGAGTAACTGATGATGGAATCCATCAGCGCCGTGAGCGCCGCGTCGGCACGCAAAGCGGTCGCGACCTGGGCGCGGAACAGAGCCGGAGGATCAGTCGGATCGATGGTACCGCGAATCACGCCCTGCTCGATGGCCTGGCGGGTCGCGAACAGGACTTGGTGCGCGATGATGTCGGTCGATGCGTAATTCTGGTCGAGATACTGGCGGAGCGAGCGGGACAAGTAAAGCCATGAGGTCGCGGCCACGAGAAGGAAAACCAGTCCGGTGACGGCGGCCACGAGTTTGGTCTTTAAGCGCATCGCTCGCTCAGTAGCCTACCGTTTTTCTTCCGCCTTGCCACAAAAAAATCAGGAAGCGTGCTGCTCCTTTTCGGCCGGCGCCCGGTTCGCTTCGCTGCGGCGAAGGCGGCTCTGGCTATACTCCTTGAGCTTATTGTGGAGAGTCTTGAGGCTGATGCCCAGGATTTCCGCCGCGCGCGTTTTGTTGTTGTTCGTGCTGGCCAGGGTTTTTACGATCAGGAGTCGCTCCGCCTCGTCTACGGTCGTGCCCACTTCGACCTTGACCGTGTTGGCTACAGCCGACTCCGCCGAAGCTTCTACCCCGCGCGTGCCAAAACCGGGCGGCAGGTGCTGCACGCCAACCGGATTGCTGCCGCACAGGATGACCGCCCGCTCGATCGTGTTTCGCAGCTCCCGCACGTTGCCCGGCCAGTCGTACTGCATCAGGCGCTGCAACATGCCGGAGTCCACCCCGGGCACATTGCGGCTGTGCTTATCGTTCATGTCCTGGATCATCGCTTCAACGATCGCCGGGATGTCTTCCTTGTGCTCCCGCAGGGGCGGCATATGGATGTTGAATACATTCAAACGGTAGTACAAATCCGCGCGCAGCTGGCCGCTATCGACCGCCGCATCCGGGTTCTTGTTGGTCGCCGCCAGGACACGCACATCGGTCGGGGACTCGACCTTGGAACCCAGCCGGCGCAGCTTTCGGTCTTCGAGCACCCGCAAGAGCTTCGCCTGCGTCGTGACCGGCATCTCGCCGATCTCGTCGAGCAGCAGCGTTCCTTCTTCGGCCAACTCGAAGCAGCCTGCCCGACGCTCCAATGCTCCCGTGAAAGCGCCTTTTTCATGACCGAAAATTTCACTCTCGATCAGTGTTTCCGGGATCGCCGCGCAGTTCACCGCTACAAACGGCTTCGGCTTACGCGGGCTCAGCTCATGGAGCGCCCGTGCCACCAACTCCTTGCCCGTGCCGCTCTCGCCCGTGATCAGCACAGACACATTCGACGGCGCCACCTGTTCGATGAGGGTGAAAATATCCCGCATCTTGCGGGACGAGCCCACCAGGGGGCCCAGGATGCCGGTATCCCGCAGCTTGCGCCGCGTCACCTCCAGCTGCCGCTCGGTTTCGCGTTTGTGCGTCGCGTTGTTGAGTGTGGTCCGCAAGCGCGTCGGCTCGACCGGCTTCTGGATAAAGTCGTACGCGCCGATCTTCATTGCCTCAACCGCCAGCTCGATCGAGCCTTGCGCTGTAAGCACGACAACCGTGCAATCATTCTTGGTGGCCGAAAGCTGCTGGAGCAGCTCCAGCCCGTTCATGCGGGGCATCTTCAGGTCCGTGACGATGATGCCCGGCTTCCAGCCCCCGACCTTTTCGAGCGCTTCCATCCCGTCGCCGGCCATCTCAGTGTCGTAGCCCCACGAGGATACGAGCTCGGCCAGTCCATGGAGGGCATGAACCTCGTCTTCCACAATCATCACGCGTTCGGCATTCGCCACTGTATCCACTTTCCTGTCCGCGACGCTGTCGCTCGACCTTGTAAATTCGTGAGTGAGTTCGGCTATCTCTGTCTATGCCTGCAATACGGACCGGAGTCAAGGCAATTCCACTTGAGAAGCAGAAACAAGCCGGTGCGTGAGCAGGGCCCGGTTGTACTCTTTCATAATGCTGCCCTATGAGATTGAACCGGAAGCGATGCGCTCTCTCCATGAGAATACCCAAGATACGGCATTCGTCCTAGTGGACGTGCGTGAACCCTGGGAAGTTGCCATCGCTTCCATCCCCGGCAGCCTTGCGATGCCCATGGGCGACGTTCCCTCGCGCGCCCACGCGGAGCTCGACCCCGAGCAGCGCATCATTGCTGTTTGCCACCATGGCGTTCGCTCCCTCAACGTCGCGGCCTGGCTGCGTAATCAAGGTTTCGAGCAAGCGCAGTCCTTGTCCGGCGGCATCGATGCCTGGGCGGCGCGCATCGACCCTTCCACCCCTCGGTACTAGCAGGTACCGTCACTTACCAAAGACTTGGAGAATCACGGATGCCCAATGCTGTGGAGTACGCGCGCGGAAACCAAAGTCAGTTCCTTGAAGGATTAAAAGCTTTTCTCCGCATCCCCTCCATTTCTACGCTTTCCGAGCATGCCGCCGATGTCCGCCGGGCGGCTGAAACTATCGCCGCCGAACTGGAGCAGCTCGGCATGGAGCACGTCGAGCTTTTGGAGGTCCGCCCGGAAGGGCACCCGCTCGTGATTGCCGATTGGCTCCATGCTCCCGGCAAGCCTACCGTTCTCTGCTACGGCCACTACGACGTCCAGCCTCCCGACCCGATCGACGAGTGGGTTACTCCACCCTTTGAGCCGAGCGAGCGCAACGGCAATCTCCATGCTCGCGGCGCGGTCGACGACAAGGGCCAGATGTATATGCACCTCAAGGCGCTGGAATCGCTCTTCGCCGCCCACGCGGGTAAGCTGCCGCTCAACGTCCGCGTCCTGCTCGAGGGCGAAGAAGAAGTCGGCGGGGAGTCGATCGCCGCTTTCATCCAGCAGCACCCGGAGCGGCTCCAAGCCGACTTTGCGCTGGTCTCCGACACCGAAATGTTTGCCCCCGAACTCCCCACCCTTTGCGTGGGTCTGCGCGGCATGATCTACACCGAGGTTGAAGTCCGGGGCGCACGCACGGATCTTCACTCCGGCATCTATGGTGGCGCCGCGCCGAACCCGTTTATCGCGCTCGCGCAGATCATCGCCGGCCTGAAGGATCCCGAGGGACGCATCCTCATCCCCGGTATCTACGACGGACTCCAGCCACCTGCCGAGGCCGAGTTAGCTGCCTGGGCCCGGCTGCCCTTTGATGAAGCCGCATACCTCGACGAGGAAATAGGCGCGCCGTCCCTGGTCGGGGAGCCCGGTTACAGCGTCCACTACAGAACCTGGGCCCGGCCCACGCTTGAGGTCCACGGCATGCCCGGCGGTTTCATCGGCGCGGGCGCGAAAACAGTCATCCCGGCCCGCGCGACCGCCAAAATCTCCATGCGCCTGGTTCCGCCCATGCAGCCGGTTGAAACCTTCACGAAATTCAAGGAGCGGGTCGAAGCGGTAACTCCCAAGGGCGTTTCTGTAACAGTTCGCCTTATCCACTCCGGAGAAGCTGCTGTCGTCGGGACGGACAATCATTACATTCGAGCCGCCTCGGCCGCACTCCAGCAGGTCTGGGGTAAGGAGCCGGTCTTTGTCCGCGGTGGCGGGTCGATTCCGGTGGTCGGCGACTTTGAACGCAACCTCGGTATCCCGACCGTGCTGATGGGCTTCGGCCTGCCCGACGACGGCCTCCACGCCCCGAACGAAAAATTCCATATCGCGAACTTCCATCGCGGTATCGAGACCATTATCACGTTTTTCGAGTCGCTCGGCTCCGGAGCGGTCGCCTGAGCGCCGGCGGACCCAAACCGCGCGCGTTCGTTCTTGCCGGGGGCCGAAGCAGCCGCATGGGCCAGGATAAGGCCCAACTCTCTTTTCTCGGTCGCAGCTTGATCGACCACGCCCTCGCAAAGCTTACAGCGGCCGGCTTTGTTCCATATATTGCCGGCCTCCATGCCTCTACGCACCCGCACCTCCTCGACAACTTTCCTGAATCCGGACCCCTCGGCGGCATGGAGGCGGCCCTACGCTCCCTGGAGTATGAACCGCCCGCGCCTGTGCTCTTTCTGCCGGTAGACCTGCCTTCGCTCCCGCCGGAGTTCCTGCGCAGCCTCTTCGACCGAGCGCAAATCACAGGTGCCCTCGCCACCATTCCCTTTGCGCAGGGGCGCCCGCAGCCGCTTTGCGCCGTCTACCACTCCTCGCTCGCACCCGGCATCACCCTCGCCTTGGAGCGGGGCGACCGCAAAGTGATGCGCGTCGTCCGCGCCCTCGCCGGGCCGGCCATCGATATGCCGCGCGTTGAAGCGCTCACTCCGACCCTCAACTGGCAAGGAAGCACTCGCTGGTTTACCAACCTCAACACCCCGGCCGACTATGCATGGCTGCAATCCGCCGCCGTGAGCAGTCCGGAACTCCTTGGCAGGGCAAGCCACCCGGCGTAGATTTTAGCTATGTCGAATGCGCAGCTTTATCTTGCGATGGCCATTCCGTCAGCACTGGCCTTTTTAGGTATCGTGACAAGCTTGATTACGTTCTTCATCTCCAACTCGGGCCTGCAAAAGCGGCTCGACCAGATGCAGAATTCAATGGATACTCGCTTCAATCAAGTGGATGACCGCTTCAACCGCATGCAAAACTCCATCGACCTGATCCAGCGCGACCAGAAGGAGTTTTATGCCAAACAAGCCGTGCACGACGCTGAGATCGCAAACCTGAAAGCCCGGGCCCAGTGACGCTCGCTTGCGATCTGCTGACCGTAAAGGAATCACAGCCATGCCTGATGAAAACGACCAGCAGCCCGAAGAGCGGAAAGCCGACCTCGAAAACCTCCCTGAGGGTTTCGAGTACATCGAAAAGCTCGTTGAACAGCCCGTCCCTTCCGACGAGGAAATCCGGGAAGAAACCCACGAAGCCGAGAAGCCGGACGAGCAGCCCTACATCGCGTTCGAGCACGTTTCCAAGTCCTTCGGCGACTTCCACGTTCTCCGCGATGTCAGCTTCTTCGTCAACCCCGGTGAAACCATGTGTATTCTCGGGCGTTCCGGCGTCGGCAAATCCGTTTCCCTGCAACAGCTCATGGGTTTTCTCAAGCCCGACTCGGGCCGCATTTTCGTCGCCGGGGAGGACATCACCGGCTTTGACGAGGACAAAATGCAGGTGGTCCGGCGGAAACTCACCATGGTTTTCCAGAATGGCGCGCTTTTCGATTCCGTTTCCGTCCGTGAAAATGTCGCCTTTCCCCTGCGCGACAACGAGAAGCTCGACGAGGATCAGATTCAGCAGATCGTTTCCGGCCTACTCGAGATGGTCGGCGTCCCCGGTCCTATCGCCGAAGAACTTCCAAGCGCGCTTTCGACCGGCATGAAGCGCTCCGTCGCGATTGCGCGCGCCCTGGCCGCGCAGCCCGAAGCTATCCTCTATGACGAGCCCACCACCATGGTCGACCCGCTGATTGCCCGCCGCATGGGCGACCTCATCCAGAAGCTCAAGCATCAGCTCAAGCTCACCAGCATCGTCGTCACCCATGACATGCGCTTCGCCCAGCGCTTGGCCGACCGTGTCCTTTTCCTCCACGAAGGCACCGCTCGCTTTTTCGGCACCCTCGATGCAATGCGCGCCACGGACGACGAAGTGCTCCGTCAGTTTCTGGATCAGGACGAGCTCATTCTGCCCGGGCAGCCTGGCGGTGTCCGGTAGCAGAGCGGGAGCCGCTGCTTCCGATTGCTAAACTCAAGAAGTGAAGATCGCGCTTGCTCAGATCAACCCCACAGTCGGCGACTTCTCCGGAAACCAGCGCCTTATCCTCGACTGCGCCGCCCGCGCCGCCGAAAACGGTGCGCAACTGGCCGTTTTCCCTGAGCTTTCCCTATGCGGCTATCCGCCCGCTGACCTCCTTGAAAAACGCGCCTTTCTCGACCGCGCCCAACAATCTCTCGAGCAGCTCGCGCAGCAAGCCCCCTCAAACCTGGCCCTGATTGTCGGCTACCCCTCCCCGGCCGCTCGGGAAACAGGCAAATGCGTCCATAACTCCGCCGCCTTGATCCAGGACGGCAAAATCATCTCCGTCCAGCACAAGCGTCTCCTCCCCTTCTACGACGTCTTCGACGAGCAGCGCTATTTCGCCCCCGCCTCATGCCAGCATGTGATCGAGATCGCCGGCGAGCGTATTGCGCTGACGATCTGCGAGGACGCCTGGAACGACAAGAGCTTCTGGGAAACGCGCCGCTACGGCATCGACCCGGTCGAAGAGCTGATGCAGCAGGGCGCGTCCGTCATCCTCAACATCTCCGCCTCCCCCTACTGGCGCGGCAAACGCGGGACGCGCGAAGGAATGCTCGCTGCCATCGCCCGGCGCTACGGAAAGCCGGTGGTGATGGTGAACCAGGTCGGCGGCAACGATAGCCTGCTTTTCGACGGCGGCAGCCTTGCCTTCAACAGCCGCGGCGAGGTTGCGGCGCGCGCCTTTTCCTGCGTAGAAGACCTGATCTTTTTCAACACGAAAACCCAAACCGGCGACCTCCGGCCCGCAATTGGGAACGAGGACGAGCTCGTTTATCGTGCGCTCGCCATGGGCATTCGCGACTATATCCGCAAATGCGGCTTCAGCACTGCACTTATTGGACTCAGCGGCGGCATTGATTCGGCGCTGGTCGCCGCCCTTGCTGTTGAAGCTCTCGGCGCCGGAAACGTCACCGGCGTCGGCATGCCCAGCGATTATTCCTCCCCCGGCTCGGTCGAAGACAGCCGCAAACTCGCAGAAAACCTCGGCATTCGCTTTGAGCTGGTCCCCATCGAGCCCATGTTTACCGGCTTCAACGCCGCTCTTGGGCCGCTGTTCGCCGGTGCAGCGAGCGACCTTACGGAGGAAAACCTCCAGTCCCGCATCCGCGGCACCCTCCTGATGGCGCTCTCGAACAAGTGGGGGGCGCTGGTGTTGACCACCGGCAACAAGAGTGAAATGGCCACCGGCTACGCCACGCTTTACGGCGACATGGCCGGCGCCCTCGCCGTTATCGGCGATTTGATGAAAACCGACGTTTACCGCCTGTGCCGCTGGATCAACCGCGACCGCGAAGTTATCCCTGAGGCGATCCTGTCCAAGCCCCCCTCCGCCGAGCTGCGCCCCGGCCAGCTCGACTCCGACTCACTGCCCGACTACGCGCGCCTCGACCCAGTCCTCACCGCCTATATTGAGCACTACGAAACCGCCGGGGAGATCGCCGCCCACACCGACCTTGGGGCGGACGAAATCACCCGCGTCCTCAAGCTTGTCGAGCGCAGCGAGTACAAACGCCAGCAAGCCGCCCCCGTCCTCAAGATCACGCCCAAGGCCTTCGGCATGGGGCGCCGCTTTCCCATCGCCGCCAAAGCCGAGGTTTGAAAAGTGCTTTCGATTTAAGTGAAGGCGCAAACCGCCTGCGCGGCTTGCCGCCACTTCGTAGCATGCTTTACGTATAGCTCAGAATCTAGGTCGCTTTTACGAGTGCGTCGGCAACAGCACCAACTGGCCGCGCGGCTCAGAATGGCTCACGCGCACGATATGGGGCGTCATGATGATGACCAGGCTGTCCCGCGTGTAGGTCGTATCGCGGTTGGTGGTCAGGTCGAAGCCCGGGATTTCACTCAGAAAAGGTATCCCGATCAGCGCCCGCGTTTCCTGGTTCGACAAGTAGCTCACCAGCACCGTTTTCTCCCCCGGCTTCACGTTCACGATGGAGGTCGAGTCACGGTTGTTGATGATCGGGTTGCTGTTCAGGGTCGCGCCGCTTAAGGAAGACAGCTGCAGCCGCAGCTTCAGGGCCACATCCTTTCCCTGTTCCACGCGCGAGGTCGCCGTCAGTGTCAGCCCGATGTCCTGGTACTGCACCTGCGGCACCGTGGCTGAGGCCGCCGAGTTCAGTTGCGACAGGTTAATGCCCAGGTTCTGGAGCGTATTCGACAGCCCCGCCGAACTGATGCCCGCAATGCTCGTCGAGCCGGTCGCCAGATTCGAGTACTGCGAAGTCACGATCGGGTAGCGCTCCCCAATCTTGACCGTTCCTTCCTCCTGATCCTGCAGCCGCAGCTGGAGTGCGTCGAGCAGGCGCGTGTCCGAGCTGTTCAGCTGCGCGTTCGCGGCCGCCGAGGTCAGGGTCAACCCTGTGGTCGTGATCCCCCCGCCGAAGTAGGCGAACGGCTGCGAAAGCAGGGTCGACCCGGCCTGGCCCGACAGGATCAGCGCCAACGCAATCTCCCCCACGTTTCCCGGGCTCGCCAGGCCGCTTGAGATGATCTGCTGCACCAGCGAAGGGTTGCTCGTGATCAGGCTATTCACCTCGGAGGTCACATTGAAGATGCTGGTCGAGTTCGGCAGCTGCGCCCCTTCGTTGGCCGTCCTCTGCGTTTGCACCTCGAAGATATCCACATTGAGTGAAATCTCGTTCCGGCCCGCGAGCAGCTCCTTGACTTCCGTGTTGAACGCCCGCATTTTGGGTGCGGGAGCGCGCAAGGTCAGCGTGTTGTTTGACTCGTGCACCGTTGCCTGCTGAGCCTCAAAAACGTTGCGGGCGATGTTGCCCACGTCGTTCAGCTCAGCCGTAGTCAACCCCGGCAGGTACAGGGTTTCAAGCGACAGCCGCTCATACTTCGCCCGGTTCTCCCGGGTATCCATGGCCACCAGCGCCCGCCCGGGGTCGAGCGGGACCACGAACGACCCTGTGGCCAGCGTTACCATCCGCAGTACTTGTGCAAAGGTCGCATCGTCTGCATCCAGCCGCACCCGCGCGCTGTCTACAGATGTATCCACCGTCGGCGTAATGCCATACGCGCCCAGTACCGCGCGTAGCAACTCCGGCTTGGGCAGGCTCTCGTGGAAGGAGTGTGTTTCCTTCGCCGGCGCGAGCTCTGCCACCGGTCCCGCGTCGTCGCGCACGGGGTTGAGCGGCCCCGGCTCCGCTGCTTCCTCCTCGACCACATCGTTCTGGTGCTCCAGGACCAGAGGGTTGCGGCTGTCCTGGGCACGCGCGTCCCGCATCAGCCCTGCCGCACCCGTCGCGTTGCCCTGGAGCCGCAACTTGAACGCCTGCTGCATAAGCTGGGTCGCCAGGTTGTTTCGCGCAATCGCAAGCGCCGCCTCGTAGTTCCGGTTCTCCGGGTCAATCGCCAGCGCCTTCGCGAACGAAGCTGCGGCCTCCCCCAGGCGGTTGGCCTCCACCTGCTTTGCTCCTTCAGCAAACGCCCGCTGCGCCCGGTCACGGTCATGGCTGCTCACATGCACGGGCACCGGTGCGATCTCCGGGGACGTAGGGGCGGCCGAAGCTTCTCCCTGATTCGGAGTCTGCCCATGCGCGGCCAGCCCCGCCGCAAGCAGGATCGCCCCCGCGACCATCGGCCTGCGTTTCACTGTCCCGCCGTCCTCAGCAAGGCTTCCAGCGAGGTCGCACACACTTCCGGCTCGGCCTCCATCAGCTCCTCAAACGTGTAGTTGCCTGTCGCCACTGCGATCGTGGGCAGCCCGTTCGCTCGCGCCGCCGTCACATCGTGGACCGTGTCGCCCACAACGCACACCGTCGCATCCGGCCCGGCGGCGGCGTGGGCCAGCCCGCGCGCGTTTTCAATCATCGCCGGGCGGACCTCATAGGCATCGCTGAAGCCGCCGAAGGTAAACCAGTGCCGCAACCCCGCTGCCTGCACCTTGAGCCAGCCGATCGTCTCAATATTGCCTGTAGCCACACCCAAGGCCGCGCCCTTGTTTTTGAGGTGCTGCAAGCACGCTTCAACTCCCGGCATGACGAGAACGTCCATCTCCGCCTGCCGCGCCGTCACACCCCGGCTCATGTGCGCGAAGATTTCAGCGACGTGCGGCCGCCAGCCGGCTTCTTCCATCATCGAAAGCCGAAACGCGTCCCGGAGGATGCCGGGGTCCGTGTTGCCGTGCAGCATAACTCCGTCCAGCACCAGCGGCCGGCCGAGCACGTGCGCGACTGCCGCAAAGAAAGAGTCGTAATGCACCCGGTCGCGCGAGCGCAGCAGCGTTCCGTCGATGTCGAACAGGTACGCGCCCTGCCCGTCCCACGCGAAGCCCGGCTGGATATACACCTGTGTGTCTATTTCTGTCATACCTGCAAGGGTAACGGAGCTACCGAGGGCCACTCCCGGTTCGCTTCGCCTCCAGCATTGGACCTGTCGGGCGCGGCGGACGTTTCATTCCGGCTCGCACTTCCGCCGGATCGATTGCCAGCTCCGCGATCATCCGGCTCAGGGTATTGCGGTGTACCTGGAGGTCTTTGGCCGCCTTGCACTGGTTTCCCCGGTGTTCAAGGAGTACCTGGAGCAGGAAACGCTTTTTGAACTCACGCACCGCTTCGCCGTAGGTAATGCCGCCGGCGTACATCTGCGCCACAAGGGAATCCAGTTCGCGTCTCACTCGAGCTCTCTTTCTGTTCTACCGCACCCACAACCCACTCGCCCGCTCCCCGAACCTCTCGTGAAGCAAACGGGCCCCGAACCGTACCTTTTCCCGCCAACCCTCCGGCGAGCCCACCGCACTCTCCTTCGCCGCCGTTACGAAGTACGGTCCCAGCCGTGAAGCTTCAAGCGTGGACGAGCCAGGCCAGAACGCCAGCAGCACCGCTACCCCCAACGTCACTACGACGCCGCCCTTTAACAACCCGAACGTCGCGCCCAACAGGCGGTCCGCCCAGCCCAGCCCCACGGTCCGCACCAGCGAACGGATGAGCCGCCCAGCAAGCCCGGCCAGTACCGTCACCGCTACCACGATACACAGAAACGCAGCTGCCTCAGCCAGCGCCCGTTGCCGGAGCCACCCCGAAAACCAGGGCAGCAACCGCGTGTAGTTCCAACTCGCAATGCCGATGCCGGCGATGAGGCCACCAAGCGAAAATGCCTCCACGAAGATGCCGCGTCGCGCTGCCTGCACCGCGCAAATGGCCAGAACCGCGACAATGACCCAATCCGTGAGGCCAAACCCACCCGCGCCCATCTACAGCGCAAGCGCCCGGCCCGTGAGCAGCCGAAACGCCTCCAGATACTTCGATTGTGTCTTTTCAACCACATCGGCAGGAAGCGCCGGTGCCGGCGCTTGCTGATTCCAGCCGATCTCCAGCAGGTAATCCCGCACAAACTGTTTATCAAACGACTGCTGCGCCCTGCCTGGGGCGTAGCCCTCGAGGGGCCAAAATCGCGACGAATCCGGCGTCAATACCTCGTCGGCTAAAACAATTTCGCCGCCCACTCGCCCAAACTCGAATTTTGTGTCCGCGAGGATCAGTCCGCACTGCTCCGCATGTTCGGACGCCCGGCGATAGATCGCGAGGCTCAGCTCGCGCAGCGTTTCCGCATCGCGCTGCCCGATGCGGGAGGCCATCTGCTCGAATGAGATATTTTCATCATGCTCTCCGCCCTGGCTCTTCGAAGCCGGCGTAAAAAGCGGCTCAGGCAGGCGGTCGCTTTCCCGCAGGCCGGGGGGCAGGGTGAGCCCGCAAAGCGAGCCTGTCTGCTTATAGTCCTTCCAACCCGAGCCGGAAAGGTATCCGCGCACCACGCACTCCACAGGAAACATCTCTGCCCGCTTAACCAGCATGGACCGCCGCCGCAGAAGCTCCCGAAACGGCAGCAGCGAGGTAGGGAAGGCGTCCACCTCGGTCAGGATCAGGTGGTTGGGCACCGTGTGCTCGAGAAACTCGAACCAGAATAGCGACAGCTGTGTCAACACGATGCCTTTGCCCGGGATGCCGCTGCCCAGCACATGATCGAAGGCTGAAATCCGGTCCGTCGCCACCAGGAGAAGGTCGTCGCCCACCGCGTACAGGTCGCGTACCTTGCCGCTCGCGATCTTGGCAATCCCTTCGAGCTGTGTTTCGAGTACTTGCTGCACGTGTGGGGAAACCCTTTCCAATCGACGGAACGAGCCCGCCGGCCGTACCCCGATTCTCGGGCTGGGACCACCCTTTGTCAACGGCGCAATCGCGCTTCCGCCTCGCGCGACTTTCCACGCGAAACCAGGGTTCCTGTGTGTGTAAACACGGGACGGGTATTCTGGAGCCATGCAGGTGCGAGTGCTCTTTTTCGGGATTCTTCGGGATAGTTTCGGCGCGCAAGAGCGGTTTTTCGACCTGCCCGAGGGCGGCTGCGCCGGCGACCTGCTCGACCGGCTTCAGCACGCTTCCTCGCCCGAGATGGCAGATCTTTGGCCACGCCTCGCCATTGCCGTCAACCAGCACTATGCTTCCCGCACGCAGCCGCTGGCTGCCGGCGACGAGGTTGCCCTGCTCCCTCCTGTCAGCGGCGGCGCGCTTGAAGCGGCCGACAGCCGGCTTGAAACAGTTCTGCTCACCCATGCGCCGCTCGCTACCGAAGCAGCTGTGGCCGCGATCAAGGACGGTTCCGATGGCGCCGTTGTTGTTTTCGACGGCATCGTCCGCAACAACACTCGTGGCCGCTCAACCTTGTACCTCGACTACCAGGCCTATGAAGGGATGGCGCTGGACCAGATGCGCGGGCTTGTCGCCGAAGCCCTCACCCGCTTCCCGGTCCGAAGCGCGTTGCTCCATCACCGCCTCGGGCGGCTCGAGATTGGGGAAACTTCCGTGCTGATTGCGGTTGCTTCCGCCCATCGCGGCGCTGCCTTCGACGCCTGTCGCTGGCTTATCGACACACTTAAGAAGACCGTTCCTATCTGGAAGAAGGAGTTCTTCAAGGACGGCGCGGTCTGGGCTGATGGCGAACCATTCCCGCCCGAGCTTGTTCCCGGCCCATGAAGAGCCTTCTGCTCGCCTCGCTCCTGCTCGCCGGTGCAGCGTCCGCGCAGGACACAGCCGCGCCCACGACTACCTTGCGCGTGGAAGCGCGCCTGGTGAACCTTTTCGTCAATGTCACCGACGCCCACGGCGCTCCTGTTCCCGACCTGCTCAAGGCCAACTTTGGCATCACCGAGGATGGCGTCCCCCAGATTCTTTCCGTGTTTGAAAAGCAGACGAACGTGCCGCTTTCCGTGGTTCTCGCCATCGATACCAGCGGATCCACGCGCAAAGATACCAGCCTCGAACAGCATGCCGCGCATGACTTCGCCCAGGCCCTGCTTGGCAAAACATCCGCTCGCGCTCAAACCAACGCCCCTCGTGCCGCCTCCTCCATCGCCGGAGAGCCAGCCCAAGGCGAAGGGAAGCCGGGCGACCCTGACCAGCTTGCCCTTTTCTCTTTTTCCTCCGACGTCCGCGAGATTGTGCCGTTCACCGACAACGTTCACCGTGTCGACTCCGGCCTCCACGACCTTGGTCAAGGCCCCGCCACCGCCTTCTACGCCGCCGTACTGCTCGCCGCGCAGTCCCTCGCGCCCCACGGGGGGCGCAAGGTCCTGGTTGTTGTTTCCGACGGAGGCAACACCGTCGCCGGCACCTCCTTTGACGAAGCCCTTGCCGAGGCGCAGCGCGACGATGTCCGCATCTACTCGCTCATCGACACCCCCATCGAGGCCGACGCCGGCCGCGATATCGCGGGCGAGCACGCCATGATTACCTTGAGCCAGGAAACCGGCGGCCGAGCCATTTACGTCGATCGAAACGGCCTCCCCGCTGCACTGCGCAAAGTCATCGACGATCTCCGCACTCAATACCTGCTCGCTTACTCTCCCCAGCATGGCGGCAAACCCCAACTCGGCGGCCCCGGCGGTCTTCGTTCCGTCCATGTCACGCTCCAAAACACGCCCAAGGACGATGTTCCCCACTACCGTACCGGTTACTACCGGCCCCAAGCAGCGCCTTGAGCCCCTACAAGCGCAGCCCTGAGCCCGTACAATTGGCCATGTCTCCACGTCCTGCCCCCGCGCTGCGCCGGTCCAAGTCCCTTTCCGCGGGAGAAAGTGGTCAGGAAGCTTTGTATCTCCGCTTCCTCAGCGAAAAGCAGGTGCCCGTCTGTGTCAAACTCCGGGACGGCGAGGTCGTGGAAGGCTGGATCGAGTACTTTGACGAGCGCATGATTCGCCTCACCCGCGAGCCCGGCCCCAACCTTTTCATCTATAAAGAGCAGATCCGCACCATCAGCGAGCACCCCCGTCGCGAAGAAGCGCGCCGTAAGGCCGCGGATCGCAAGCAGGGAAAAGGAGAAGCAGGCAAGTGACCCAAAGCGCACTGATGATCCCGCAGGACATCGTTTGGCAGTTCGTCCACAAAGCCGTCCCCGGCGCGCTTGAGGCCGGGGCGCTGCTCCGCGATTTCTATGCGCGCGGCGTGGAAACTGAGTACAAAACCGACGTCGATCTGGTTACCGAAGCCGACCGGCAGTCGGAAGCTCTCCTCCTAGACCGCCTCACCGCTGCTTTCCCGAGCCACGGCATTTTCGGCGAGGAAGGCACTCGGCAACGCCTCGCGAGC
This sequence comes from uncultured Acidobacteriaceae bacterium, assembly GCA_964247895.1. Taxonomy (GTDB): domain Bacteria; phylum Acidobacteriota; class Terriglobia; order Terriglobales; family Acidobacteriaceae; genus EB88. Next base: position 14,163 of record CAXTWG010000014.1, on the reverse strand, counting down.
GAGTATCGCTGGTACGTCGACCCGCTTGACGGGACCACCAATTTCGCCCACGGCTTTCCGGTTTTCTGTGTTTCGCTCGGGCTTGAACACCGCCCGCTCGGCACGCCCGAAAAGGAGGACGGCACGCTGCTCGCCGCCGTCCTGTACGACCCCATGCGCGACGAATTGTTCGTTGCCGAGCAGGGTAAAGGCGCCTACCTCAATGGCCGTCGCCTTCATGTATCACGCACGCCGTCACTCGGCGAAGCGCTGCTCGCCACAGGGTTTCCCAGCCGGTCCCGCCACCAAAACCCGAATCCGCATTTTTATCACGAGTTCACCATGCGTTCCCACGGTGTGCGCCGCGCCGGCTCCGCCGCGCTCGACCTGGCCTATGTCGCCGCGGGCCGCATGGACGCTTACTGGGAGTTCCGCCTCAACCCATGGGATACAGCAGCCGGCGCCCTGCTTGTGCTCGAATCCGGCGGTACCCTTACTCGCCTGGACGGCAGCCCCTTCCGCCTTGACAGCGAAGAGGTCCTCGCCACCAACGGTCCGCTCGAGCGCGAGCTCATTCCGCTGTTCGCCGATATGTTCGCCGGGCGCAATCCGGCGCCGATGTTGAGCCCCGCCGAGTTTGCAGCCCAGCGCAAAGCCCACGGTTGAGGGAGCCTTGATACTTGGGGCCGCCCTGCTAAAATCATCCCTAACATCACTTGCAATGGAGACGCTTCCCAGATGGCTTACGTAATCGCTGAACCCTGCATCGGCACCAAGGACCACGCCTGCGTCGACGCTTGCCCGGTCGACTGCATCCACCCCAAAAAGGACGAAGGCGACTTTGGCGCGGCCGACCAGCTGTTCATCGATCCGGTCGAGTGCATCGACTGTGGCGCATGCGTGCCGGTTTGCCCTGTTTCGGCCATTTTCGCCGGGGACGACCTGCCCGAAAAGTGGGTGCACTTCACCGAGAAAAACGCCGCGCACTTCGGGCGGTAGTTTATACCGAAACCCGAAGAGCCGCGCTGAAATGCGCGGCTCTTTTGCATGAAAGACATGGTGGAGAGAGCACCTGACGCCCTCGTGCTAATAATTACTCGACGTGCATATTTCGAAAGCTCTGCGGACGGGTATCCCCTCCGACAACCTTGTTCTCAGGTTGCTGCCGACCATCTGTAGTGCACATATTTATAGGTCGAGGTGAGCCAAAAAATGCGCGATTCGCTCGCGATTGGTGTAGGGCCTTTACTAAGGTTTAGGGCTAGAGCATTTTCCCTGAAGGTATACAGGGCCCAGCGACTGTGAAGGTGGCTTTTCCGTAAAGAAAAGCCACATGGAGCTACTCTCCGCGCTGCCCAGCATCAGGGCAAATGCTTAGTTGATGCGCATAGTATAAGCTCGGCACATTCCGGGAAGTTAAATATGGAATTGCGGTAACAAAGAAACGGCGCGCCGGTAGATAGCGCGCCATACGTAATAAACACGAACTGTTTCGCGCTTAAAACTCGTTCCAAAGATATTGGTTGTACACCTCGTGGTGGAATTGCACCTCGCTCGGCTTCACAAACGTTCCGAGCAACTTAGGGCACCTATCTGCGGAGCCTTGTTTCAGGTCCGCAAACCTCCCCTTCACATCCTCCCCAAGCAGCTCACTTATCCAGGAGGAAGCCTTGAAGCTATTAAGCGCCGTGTAGATATTATCGGGTAGGTACCGCTCCGCCTGCCGCAGGTTCGCTATGTCGGACTTTTGTCCTTCAAGCCCGGACCGAAAAATCGAGTACAGCACCAGATACGGGTTTGCGTCCGGCCCTACCGAGCGCACCTCTACCCGCGCGCTCTTCTCGTTTCCGATCGGCACCCGCACCATCGAGCCGCGATCCGTCGCCGAAGCCTTAATCTGGTTCGGCGCCTCGAAATGTGGGTCCAGCCGCCGGTACGCGTTCACGCTTGAGTTCAAAAGTAGGCAAATGTCATTGCCGTGCGTCAGGATGCGGTCGATGAACTCCCACGCGATCGACGATAGCTTTTCCTCCCCTTTCGGGTCCCAGAACAGGTTTTTCCCGTTCTTGGTGATGGATATATTTGTGTGCATTCCCGAGCCGTTGACACCTACCACCGGCTTCGGCAGGAAGGAAGCCGTCATTCCCATTTGCTGCGCCAATTGCCGGCACATCAGTTTATAAAGCTGAATCTGGTCCGCCGCCGCGACCACCTCGCCATAGCTGTAGTTGATCTCGAACTGGGAAGGGGCGACTTCCGGGTGGTCCTTCTCATTTTCAAACCCCATCGCCCGCTGTACTTCCGCGGCACGGTCGATAAAGTCGCGCAGCGGGTCGCCGGGCAAAGAATGGTAGTAGCCGCCTTGATTCACATAGTCGAACCGGCAGTGCTTGTGGAACAGCCGCTCCGCATCTTGCCCCTGGAACAGGAAACCCTCAATCTCGTTGGCTGCATTCAGCGTGTACCCGTTCTCCGCAAACTGCCGCTGGGCAAAGGTTTTCAGGGCACCGCGCATATCGCCCGCATACGGCGCGCCTTCCTTGTCGATCACCTCACCGAAGACCAGGACCTTGCCTGCGCCGAACACATCCGCCGGAGGCCAGTAGAATGCCGCCCAGTCGATGCCGAGCCGCAGGTCGCTTTCCCGCTGCGCCGTGAACCCCCGGATCGATGAGCCGTCGAACGTCAGATTGTCATAGCTCGCGACCAGGAATTTTTTGTCGTAATCGAGCATGTGCAGACGCCCTTCCAGATCGCTGAACATAACCGTCACGGCCTTGATGCCGTCCTCGCCTTTCAGGTAAGCCAGCCGCTTTTCGCGTATTTCATCCGGCGCGACCCGGTTGCGGCGCTCGTTCTTGGCCTCGAGGTTCAGCCGTTCCAACTCGGAGTAGGGGAGGGAAAGAAAATTGCGCAGCTCATTCTGCATGGGTGTTTGGGAACTCTCCTGATCGGCAAAGATTGCTCATCTTTTCAAGCCTACATATCCCTGTTTCCGTTGCCTATCCGCATAGCCGTCGCTTATGGGCCATATCAGCGTTCGCTATGCGCTCCCTCTTTGCAATCATGGAAGAAGTGGCCACACAGCACCAATCCGAAGCCGTGGTCCTGCGTACCTGGCCCATTCACGAAGCCGACCAGATCGTTTCCTTGCTCACCCGCGAGGCCGGCAAGATCAAGGGCGTCGCGAAGTCTGCGTCACGTTCCCGGCGGCGTTTCGGGGGTGCGCTCGAGCCCATGACGCACGTGGTTGCCCACTATGCTGTCCGGCCCAGGCAGGAGTTGGTTCGCCTCGACTCGCTTGAAATCCTCCACTCGCCTTTGTCCTTGCCTGCGGACTATCCCCGCGCGGCCGCCCTCGCCTTTTACACCGAGGTCCTGGATGAAATGCTTCCCGATAACGACCCGCAGGACGCCGCCTTTCGTCTTCTGCTCCAGGTTGTCGAGCAAACGACTGTAGGCCGCATCTGGGCGCCGGTCACGTACTTCGCGCTGTGGATGGTCCGCCTCATGGGCTGGATGCCCGACCTGCGCCGGTGCACGCTCTGCCGCCGCCCTTTCGGCCCTGACGAGCCTGCCTGGTGGAATCCCCACGCCGAAGGCTTGCTTTGCGAGCAGCACCACAAGCCCGGCTCGCTCACGCTTTCGCCGTCATCCCGAGCCCTGGCAGCCGAGCTTTTCCGCTCTCCCGTTGCTGCTTTTGCCCAAGATCCGTGGAGCCGGGCTCGTGCTTCCGACCTCCGTCGCTTCTCCATGCACGCGCTCGAGCGCCATGGTGAGCAGCGGCTCCAAAGCGTAGGGGCGCTCATTCGTCTGGGCGGCTAGCTTAAAACGAGAATCGTGCGCCCAACTCCAGCCTTCGTGCCGCCTCCGCCGCCAAAGACTGCCCAAACGTCGGCGACGAGACCACGCTGCCCACAGCTGTGACGTTGCGATGGTTGAGGAGGTTGGCGCTCCGGACATTCAGGGTCAGGGTGCGCGGCGCCTCCTTGGTGCCGGACAGCTTCCAGGCGCGACTCAGGTTCAGGTCGAGGTGAAAAACCGCCGGCTGCGTGCCCAAATTACGTCCCACGTTGCCGTTTACCGTATTCGTGCTCAGGAGGCCGAACCGGGTCGCGTATACGCCCGTCCCCGGTGCGGCGGCGTACGAGGGCCGGTCGGTAAATAAGCCGTCTCCGTTTGTGTCTGTGCCGACAGTAAGGTCGTAAGGCTGCCCGCTGTTGGCGTCGAACTCCGGCGACAGAACCGCGTTCCCCGGCAGGTTCACGTTGCCGCTGACGAAGACAATATGATTTCTTTGCCAGTCCGGCCGCCCGTACTCGCCCCGGTCTGTGTAGGTGGACTGCGGCGAGACCGCACCCCGGCCCGTATCGCCGTTGAAGTTGAAATGGAGATAGCCCGCCGAAAAGCCAAACCGCTTATAGCTGTGCTGGTCCAGACCAAGATACAGAACCTCTCCGTTGAGGTGGCCGGAGTTCCCGTACTGGAGAACGTTGCGGTTCGGCGCAATCGGCCGGGGCGCCAGCAGTGCCGCCAGAGGATCAGGTGCAGCGCCGTTGCTGCTGGCGACCAGCGGGGCGTTGATATTCCTGAGCCGCAAATCTCCCCACGTCGCCGCATAGTACAGGTCGGCTTCGGCATGCCAGTGGTGCGGAAAATCGTACTCTGCCCCCGCTTGTGCTTGGAACACGGGAACCTGCTCCAGAGAACGCGGAAAAGCCTGGGTTGTCGCGATGACCGGCGACCCGGCGCCGCTCCCGAGCGGGTTTGTGAAGCTGGGCTGGTACACCAGCGCCTGCTGCTGCCGGATCCCATTGAGCCGGTACGCATTCGTTGCAAAGGTCGTGTCGTTGGTCTGGTTGAACAGCCCGGCGCGCAGGTGCAGCACCAGCTTCTCCTTTTGCCCCGGCGCCCATGAGAAGCCCAGGCGCGGCCCGAAGTTCCCGAACGAGCTCGGCGCGGTCTGGAAGCTGTACCGCAGACCCGCGGAAAGCGTGAAACGGGGCAGCAGCTTTACTGTGTCCTGCGCGTACAGGGCGAGCCGCCATTGTGTGAACGGAACCAGCGGTGTCCCGGTCGTTTGCCGGTAGATTGTCGGCGTGCCGCCGGCCAGTCCGCCGAGCGCCCGCCGGTACTGCTCCAGGCCGTCGATGTTGGCCGTGCCCCCGGACCCGTCGAGCGCGGGCGCGGCCCCACCGCCGAACACAAAAGCGCCGTTAAAGGTATCCGGGTCGTAGTCGTGCACGAAGATTCCCAGTGACTGCGCGCCCGCCTTCCAGGAGTGCTTGCCCTGGGTCAGGAGCACGTCGTCGTCGATCTCCAGGTCGCGCTCGCGGTTATTTAGTTGCCCCGCCACCGCGCCGCCACCCTGGAAGTATCCGGCGACCTGCACATTCGGCGCGAAGGAGAGCGGCGTCTGCTCCGTGCGTTTCCAGGTGTAGCCGATGTGCGTTTCATGCAGAAGGTTGGGGTTAATGGTTTGGGTGTTCGAGAACCGCAGGTCGTACTCGGTTTGGAGACTGCCATAGCCTGCTTCGAGCAGCGTGAGCCCACCCACGCCCTGGTTGCCAAGGTTGTTCGAGCGCGCCGCAAACGACAGAACCGCCACATCCTTTTCCGTAGCCTGCCAGTCCGCGCGCGCCGAGGCGATCCACAGCCGCTGTGGCGCTGAAACCGTCTGGTGCAGGGGTCCGGCTAGGTTCACCGCGTTGACTATGTTGAACTCGTCGATATCGCGTTTCTCAAGCGCCAGGCTCAGATCCGACTTCTTCTGCACGATCGGCCCGCTCAGCTCAAACCCGTACCGCCGCTTGGCCGCCGGGGTCGCCACCACGCTGAACGGATCGGTCGCATTGAAGCTCCCATCGCTGTCGGTCAGGAAAAGTGCGCCATGGTAAGTCGCTGCGCCCGGCTTCGTGAAAATCTCGATCCGCCCGCCTCCGAACGGCGGATCCTCATACTCGGACGAAAACAGGTCCGGGTTCACCCGCACCGACGCGATCGAATCCTTCGGCGGCAGCGCGCTCCCGTTCTGGAACCCGTCGACCGTGATCTTCGCCCCGCCCGGGATACCGCCGCTCGATGCGGCCAGTATCTGCAGTTCGCGCTGAAAATCATCCGGATCGTCCGCCAGCCCCGACAAGTCTTTGGCATCGAGGGTTCGCGTCCCCGCTCCATGGTCGGCGTCGATGGCGGTTTTATCCTCTCCGACCTGCACAGTCGTTTCCACCCGAGCCACTGGGAGCCGCAGCTCCAACTGCGGGGCCGCGGTCGCCGTTGCCGCCTCAAAGCCTGCCGCCTCCGCCGTCAACGCAGCTCCTGCGGGCACGCAGGCAAACGCGAACCGCCCCGCGCTGTCTGTATTCGCCTGCTCACCGTTGCCGGCGGTCACCAGCGCCCCAGCAACCGCGTTCCCGTTCGGATCGAGTACCTGCCCTTCCACCCTCGACCCGTCCACACACTGCGCTTGCCCCTGCGCCGCCGCCAGCCCCACTGCTATAACCAGACAAGCTCCCCGCATCTCGCCCCCAATGCAACCCGATACGCAGCCCCACTCTCAATAGTTCGCACAAACTACTCCTCCGGTACACTCTTTTCTGTGGCGGACGCTTCCGCCCTTCAGGACTTTCTAGCCCCAGTGCCCGTCCCCCTCACGTTTCAAGAGCTCCTCTTTCGCCTCCAGATCTTCTGGGCCGAGCGCGGCTGCGTCCTCCAGCAGCCATTCGACATCGAGGTTGGCGCGGGCACTATGTCGCCGGAAACATTTCTTCGCGTTCTCGGTTCCAAGCCGGTCCGCCTCGCCTATGCCCAGCCCTCGCGCCGCCCCGCAGACGGCCGCTATGGCGCAAATCCGAACCGGCTCTACAAGCACACACAGTTCCAGGTCATCCTGAAACCGCCGCCGTCCGACGTGCAGGAGGTTTACCTTTCTTCCTTACAAGCCCTCGGCATCGACTTGCGCGAGCACGACCTTAAGTTTGAGGAAGACAACTGGGAGTGGCCCGTCGGCGGCGCGTGGGGCGTCGGTTGGCAGGTTATGCTCGACGGGCTGGAGATTACCCAGTTCACCTATTTCCAGCAGTGCGGCGGCATGGACCTCGACCCCATCACGGGTGAGATCACCTACGGGCTCGAGCGAATCGCAGGCTTTCTCCAGGATGTGGATTCGATCTACGACATCGTTTGGGCCCGCGACCCGGAGACCGGCGCCTTTACAACCTACGGCGACATGCGGTTAGAGGAGGAGCTGCAGCTTTCGGTTTATAGCTTTGAGGCCGCGGAGGTTGACAAATTGTGGGAGCACCTGCGGTTATACGAGGCCGAGTGCGCAGCGCTGCTCGCGAGCTTTCGCGACGCGGAAAAGCTGGCCGGTGAGCACGCCCGCCATCACGAGCGTTTGCTTGGCGAGGAAGGCGCGAAGCCACCGCAGGAGCTCGATCTTCGCCGCTTCCCGGTGCTTGGTGCTTACGAGCTCGCGCTCAAGTGCTCCCATCTATTCAATCTGCTCGATGCACGCGGCGCTGTCTCGGTAACTGAGCGTGTCGCCGTCATGGCGCGCATCCGCACGCTGGTCGTGGGGGTCGCCCGCGCCTATGCGGCGCAGGGGCGCGGGGCCACCATGGAGCCTGCGCATGCCTGATTTTCTTCTTGAAATCGGTCTGGAAGAGGTCCCCGCGCGCATGCTCGCAGCCGGCGAGCGAGAGCTCGGTGAGCGCGTCCGCGCCTTGCTTGAGCGCGAGCGTCTGCTCCCTCCCGAAGCTCCGGTGGAGACTTTCTCGACCCCGCGCCGCCTGGCCGTGCTCGTGCGCGCTGTCGCGGAGCGGCAGCCCGATGCAGAGGAGCGCCTGACTGGGCCCGCGTGGGCCATCGCCTTCAAAGACGGCGCGCCTACCCCCGCTGCCCACGCCTTTGCGCGGAAGGCGGGGGTTCCGGTCGAAGCGCTCCAGCCGCTCGCGACGCCAAAGGGCGAGTACGTTTCCGCTCTCGCCGCCCGCCCCGGGCGCCCTGCCGGGCAGGTCATCGCAGAGCTGCTGCCAAAGGAGATTGCCGCGCTCGCCTGGCCCAAACCCATGTACTGGCGCGCGGGCAAGCCTGAGCGTTTCATTCGGCCCGTGCAGTGGCTTGTGGCCCTGCTTGGTGAGATGGTCATACCGGTGGCGTTCGCGGGCGTGCATGCAGGCCGCGAAACGCGCGGTCACCGCATCCTCCACGGCCCTGCGCCGGTCCTGCTCACGAAGCCCGCCGCATACGTTGAAACCCTGCGTAACGCCTACGTCCTAGTCGATGTTGAAGCCCGCCGCCACAGCATCCGCAAGGCGCTCGACCGTGTCACCCGAACCGTTGAAGGAGCGCGCTGGCGCGAAGACGAAAAGCTGGTCGATACAGTCACGCACCTGACGGAGTGGCCTTCGGTTCTGGTCGGCCATTTCGCGCCCGAGTATCTCGCATTGCCAGAGGAAGTACTCGTCACCGTGATGCGCGACCACCAGAAATACTTTGCGGTCGAGAGCAGGGAAGGAAAGCTGCTGCCGCATTTTCTTGCCGTGCTCAATACGGAAGCGGACGAGCGCGCGCAAGCCATCATCCGCCACGGGAATGAGCGGGTCCTGCGCGCTCGCTTCTCGGACGCCCAATTCTTTTGGAATTTCGACGCCCGCACCCCGCTCGAAGAGCGCAGGACCATGCTTGCGAGCGTGACGTTCCACAAGGACCTCGGCAGCTACGAGGCGAAAACCGTCCGTACACTCTCAATCGCGATAAGCCTCGCGGAGGCTGTGCAGCGCAATGGCGCGACGGTCGATGAAGGGGCGCTCCGGCGTGCCGCCGAACTCGCGAAAGTCGATCTCACGACCGAGCTCGTCAAGGAGTTCACTGAACTGCAGGGCATCGTCGGCGGCCTTTATGCGCGCGCCAATGGCGAGCCGGAAGCGATCACACAGGCTATCTACTGGCAGTATTCCCCGGCTTCCGTTGCGGACCCGATCCCGCCCACGATCGAAGGGCAGATTCTCGGTCTCGCCGACCGCATCGGTACACTTATGGATTTATTCGCGCTCGGCCTCGCTCCCTCAGGCTCCCGCGACCCCTATGCACTCCGTCGCCAAGCCAACGCCGCGATCAAAATTCTCGCGCTATCGAAGTTGCCGCTCACGCTTTCCGGCCTCCTCGCAGCGGCCGGCCCTACATCCGAGGTAGAACTTCTTGCCTTCCTCCGAGAGCGTATCGGCTACTACCTCCAGGACGTTCGCAAACTGCCGTCGGACGCAGTCTCGGCTGTGCTCGCTGCCGGCTTCGACGATGTTCCCGATACGGAAGCCCGCGTGGAAGCCCTTGCGGAGGTGCGCGGCTCGGACGACCTCCTGGCCATCTCCGCCGCGTCCAAGCGCACGAAAAACATTCTGCGCCAAGCTGCTGAAAAGCATTTTTCCCTCCCGACGGAGGTCGATGCAGCCCTCTTCGCGGAAGAGGGCGAACGCGAGCTGCACATCGCCGCGACCGGCGTCCTCGCGCGGGTGGAGCGTTTAGCCGGGGAGCGCAATTACCGCGCCGCCCTCCAATCCATCGCGACCTTGCGCCCGGCGGTCGACCGCTTCTTCGACCAGACCATGGTTATGGTCGAAGATCCCGCTTTGCGCGCGAACCGGCTCGCCCTGCTCCAGCACATCGTCACGCACCTCGGGCGCATCGCCGATTTTTCCGAGCTGGCCCCGGCATGAAGAAACTCTTGCTCGCTCTGGGGATGGCCTCGTCTATCCCGAGCGCACACGCGCAGACCGTCCCGCCGCTCCAGTATGCCGAGCTCGGCAGCTGCAAGCTCGACTCCAGCGCGACGATCGAGAACTGCCGCCTCGGCTACCGCGTCTTCGGCATGCTCAACGTCGCGAAAACGAACGCAGTCCTGTTTCCCATGTGGTTAAGCGGACGCAGCGGCGACGCGGGCGCGCTTGTCGGTCCCGGCCCCAACCATCTTCTCGATACCACCCGATACTTCGTCATCGTCGCCGACCCTTTCGGCAATGGCGTTTCGTCCTCGCCCTCGAACAGCCCTTCCCAGCGCGGCACGGCCTTTCCCGTCTTCTCCATCCGCGATATGGCGCGCGCCGAAGAGCGTCTTGTCCGCGAAACGCTCCACCTGACACATCTCCACGCCGTCGTCGGCCAGTCCATGGGCGGCATGCAGGCCTTTGAGTGGGCCGTGGACGCGCCGGCCATGATGGATGCGATTGTGCCGATCGTCGGCACGCCGCAGCTCTCCTCGAATGACCTCTTCCTCTGGTCCGCCGAGCGCGCCGCGCTTGAGTCCGACCCGGCCTATATGCAAGGGCACTACCGGCAGAACCCGCCGCTTCCGCTGGTCACCTATATCCACCAAATGGCGCTGTCCACTCCGCATTTCCGGGTCGACCATGTAACACGTGAGGGCTTTGCGCAGTGGTTCAAACGCATCGGCGGGGAACTCCGCACGGGCTCGGACGCGAACGACTATCTCCGGCAGCTCCAGGCCATGCTCGCGCAGGACATCGCCCATGGCGGCGACATCTTCTCGACGGCGCACATCATTCAGGCCAGAATGCTCATCATCAATGCCGAGCAGGATGAGATGGTCAATCCCATTCCCCCGCTTGCCTTTGCCCGACTTGCTCATGCGCAAACGCTGGTGCTCACCTCTGACTGCGGACATATGGCGCCCGGGTGCGAACTCGATAAAGTAACCCCGGCGATCGCGAAGTTTTTAGCCCAACCTTGATGGAATCTCTGCAAAGGTGAGCTGTTCGGCGCGGCTGCCGGTTTCCCGTTTCCAAGCCTCGAACAGCCGTCCATAGCTCAGTGTCAGCAAGTCTGTCTGTGCCAGGCCCAAAGCTCGGCTGACGCGGTCAATCCAGTCCTCGGGTCCTTCCAGTTCGGCAAAAATCCCAATTGGCGTCTCATCAATCACGCAATGTCCGGTTTCGTCGGCGAACTCGGTCCGCCATTTCTCATACACAAAGGCGCGCACGTAACCCAGGCGCTCAAAAACGGTTGTCAGTGCTTCGCCGTCCTCGACCGTTGTTTCTGTCTCCTCACGGTGCTTGTGGCGCTCCCCAGGATCGTGGTCGGGGGTGAGCTGCTTATGGGTGAGCACCCACCGTTCACCGTAGCGCCGCACCCGCAGGATGGACCGCGAGGCGCGCAGGGTGTGTGCGGGCGTGTCAAACAGCACGTTGTGCTCGAAGGTGCGCGGGGTTTGCTCCCGAAAGCCCAGCGCGGCAAGCCGCTCCACCAGGGCCGGAATCGCGCCGACCCGGAACTTGACCTCGACCTCGACAGCCTGGGACATACCCGCAGTATACGGACCCTGATAATAGCCCCATGCCCACCCAGTATTTACGGGTCGATTCCCATGATCCGGACCTCAGCATCATCGCGGAAGCGGCGCACATCCTGCGCGGCGGCGGCACGGTCGCTTTTGTGACTGAAACCGTCTACGGCCTGGGCGCCAACGCGCTCGATCCCGTAGCGGTTGCCAGGATCTTTGCAGCCAAACAGCGGCCCGCCTGGGATCCGCTGATTGTCCACATCGACGGCTTCCCCGCGCTGTCGACCGTTGCCGCGAGCCTTTCGGAACCCGCGCAGCGGTGGGCCGAACGGTTCTGGCCGGGTCCGCTCACAATGCTTCTACCGCGCAGCCCGGCCATCCCGGACGCAGTAACAGCCGGACGCCCGCGCGTGGGCGTCCGTATGCCGCACCACCCGGTCGCGCAAGCCCTGCTGCGGGCGGTCGGCATCCCGGTCGCGGCTCCAAGCGCCAACCGGTTCGGCCACGTCAGCCCGACCACGGCGGCTCACGTACTTGCCGACCTCGACGGTCGCATCGATGCCGTCCTCGACGGCGGCCCTGCTGACCACGGACTCGAATCGACCGTGGTGGACGCCTGCGAGGACCCGTGTATTGTGTATCGCCCGGGCGCGGTCACCCTTGAGCAGCTCCAGGCTGTGTGGCCTCGCGTACGTATGCACCAGCCTGAAACCGGTACAGGTGAGCCGCACAGCCTTCCTTCGCCCGGTGTGGGCCTGCGCCACTATGCTCCGCGCGCTACCCTGGTGCTCATCGAGTACGATCCCTTGCAAGCCGTCACACTGATGCGGGCTCTGACGGCGGAGCCAGACACGGGTGTGCTGCTGCCGGATGGTCTCCTCTTGCCCGGTCAGCGAGCTGCGCTTCCTCCGGATGTCACTGTGTTTGCATGGGGGAACTGGGCCAGCCCCGAGCAGCTTGCGCAACGCTTGTTCGCAGGCTTGCGTGTGCTCGACGGGAAAGGCGTGGCGCGTATCGTTTGCCCGCTGCCGGCCCCGGCAGGCTTGGGTTTGGCGCTTCGCGACCGCCTGGAAAAAGCCTCGCGGCCACGCTAAAGCATTTTCACAGTCTGTGTGGGCGTTCATTCATGAAAGAGTGACTTTTTATTAAGAGCTAGCCCCTATGTCGCCGCCGGCTTTGAACAGGTATTTGATACTGCGCTTAAAGATCAGGGTTCGTGTTGTGTTCCTGACTTTGATCGTGTCGCGGTCGAACCATTCCACGACGCCCCTGATCTGTTCGCCGTCCTCCAGAACGAAAACCATGGGTGTTTGCGCCTGTATCTGCTTTTGGAAGTAGAAGCATTCGGCCTGGCCTGCCGCGGACGCACGCCCGTGATGGGCCGCACGGTCGCCAACATGGCTTGCCAGCGGCGCCGGGCCGCGCAGCCTGCGCGGCGCTATCTTCTGTTTCGGGTGTTGGGGCAAGTGAGGCCGGACCAGCTTGCGTGGGCTCTCGGGTACGGGTGTTTCAACGCGGGCGTGGGCCGGCGGTGAAGGAAAGGCCTCCGCAGCCGGGAAGGGAAACGACTTGGTCGCATGCGCCATGGGCAGCCACTTCTTTGCTTGCCGTCACGCGTTGGGGAATGCCGTGAAAGGCAGCCGGAATCATGGGAAATATGCCGCCATGGTATCCGAGCAAACAGAGCGTCGCAATTGAAATCGCCCGGCTTAAGGCCGGTTTGCTGAGTTTCGCAGCGCACCCACCATGGCGTCGAGGGAAAGCGAGCGGAGGAGGTTTCTGCGCATGCCGGTTTCCACCTCGTCCAATGCGCGGACGGCACCCTCAATCCATCCGAAACTCACCGTTTCCGCCATGGAGCCAAGCTCGCGGGATATATCCGTATTGCGGGCCATCGTAGCCTGCCCGGACTTGCTCATCAGCATGTCCCGGAGTACGCTGCGCAGGCTTCGGAGCAGCCCCACCGTTTTTTCCTGCCCTTCAGCCCCGGCGCGAAAGGTTTCCGTCAGACGGAACAGCGCGCTCCAGTCAGGCTCGCGCAGAGCGGTGCGCAGCAGGAGCAGTGCCGAAGCGCGGTTTTCGAGGTAGCCGGGCAGGTCGAAACCGAAGGCCGCGCCGATTGCGCCCTCGCTCAATCGCACCACCAGCGCACGTTCAGCCGGTTTCCACTCCGGCCGGCGCTCGACCAGGAGAGTGTCCAACTCTTCAAACGGCAACGGCCCAAGCGCGAAGGCGGCCATGCGGGAGCGGATGGTCGGGAGGAGCTCGCCGGGGTTGGTGGTGAGAATCATGAGGGTGGCGTGCGGGGGCGGCTCTTCGAGCACCTTAAGCAGGGAGTTGGCGGCTTCCTTCATGAAAGCGGAGCTTGAAAAGATGAAGAAGGAACGGCGGGCTTCGGCGGGGACGCGATAGACGTCGCGGATGACGGAGCGGACCTGGCCGAGCTTGATGAGCAGCTGCGGCGGGTCCGGCGGGATGACGAGGACGTCGGGATGGGTGCGGATGAGGATGCGGGTGTCTTTTTTGTCGGCTTCGCGGAGGTCTTCGCGGGCGGCGATGGCTTCCTCGACGCGGGTTTTTAAGGGCGCGGAGGCGGCGATGCGGCGGCAGTTCTCGCAGGTCCCGCAGGAGTCGGGCAGGCCGGGCGGGGGGGGGAGGCAGTTGGCGGCCCGCGAGAGCAGGAGGGCGAGGGTGTACTTGCCGACGCCGCGAGGGCCGGCGAGCAGAATGGCATGGGGGAGTTTGGCGGCGGCGAGCGACTCCTGGAGGAGACGGACCGGGGTGGGGTTGCCGAGGAAGTCCGTGAAGGGCATAAGGCGAGGGTAAAGGGTGGAGGGGGTAGGGTGAAGGGGAAAGCGGGTCCTTCGCTGCGTTCAGGCTGACCCCGT
>CAXTWG010000013.1:38782-55978 GCA_964247895.1 uncultured Acidobacteriaceae bacterium | reverse complement strand
ACCCACCACCCTGGCTCCCGCCCTCCCAGCCGCGCATGCGCTTCGTGCCAAGGCCCCACAAACCGCACTGCTTTCGGTAATTTTCGGTATACCGGCGGCAGCCATCGCCGCGCCCATTCCACTGACGACTGCTCCCGCGCTTCAAGCCGCAGCCCAAACGGCTCGCGCAGGTGCTCCGGCAGCCATCCTGCCGTTAGTGCCCGGTACCATCCCGGCGGCTTCACCCAGGTTCCCGCCCCGGCAAGCACGCTCGCGCCAAGCGCTTGTCCGTCCGCATCGACTTGGAGCGTCGGCATCACACGGGCGACATACGCCTCGAACCCCGCCCAGTCTGCCGGCAGCGCTTCCGGCGGGATTCCAAACAGCCCCGCCATGCGCCGGCCCTCGGCGTAGTACCCTTCCCGCTCGAGCGAGGTCAGGGGTGGCAGCACGAAGTCGTACGCCAGTACCGCCGACTCCATCAGCGTCGCCCACACCCAGACCAGCGCTCCTACTTCATTCGCTTCATACCGCCCTCCGCCGGGCAGCACACCTCGTACGGACCGGTGTCGCCCATGCAGCTGCCGCGAGGCTGCCAGGGCCTGCCCTCGATCCCCAAACACCATCGTGTACACCACGCAAAAGGTCGAGTGAAACCGCCCCAGCGCGTCATTGAGCAGAGTTGAATGCTCGTGGAGCGCCGCCGCCACCCACGGATGCGCAATTTGCAACAACGCCGCACGCCCCGCGCCGAGGAACACCGCTGCCTCCCGGTTTACCCGCCAGCTTGCGGAACCCGGCCCATAGAAGCCCTCGCGCGTATCCCCCGGGAGCGCCGCAAGCTCGTCCAGCAGCGATGCAAGATCCTCCCGCGAAACTTCCCTCATAGGCATAGCTCCAGCTTCAATTTCACGTTAAACTCTGCGTACAGCAGTTTCTGCATAGGTTGCGCGCTTCGCGACGGCCCTACGTTTACGTATTGTCATCTGCCGCATTCGGTATTACCCTACACCTATGCTCATCACCTGCAAACTCCCTGTTACCCTAGCTGCGAAACTTGACGCAGTGGCGCGCGCGGAGAGGCGCTCCAGGTCCGCGGTTCTACGCGAGGCTCTTGAAGCGCGCCTGCAAACAACCGGCAGATCGAAACCTGTCTACGCTCTCGACCTAGTAAGGCATCTTCGTGGTGCGCTAAAGGGTGGCCCGGATCACCAAATCACCGATCTTGCCACCAACCCTGAACATTTGCGCAGCTTTGGCGAGTAAGCCACGCGTCCTTGTCGATACCGGCCCCCTAGTCGCGTTTCTACGGGTTGAAGAAGCCGCGCACGCGTGGGTCGCGGCCCAGTTCGCTGTACTCACAGCGCCATTTGTCACCTGCGAGCCCGTTCTTGCTGAAATGTTTTTTCTGCTTTCCCGCCATCCCGAAGGTTCCCGACGCTTTTCTGAACTCCTCGCTTCCGGCCTGCTCATTGTCGACTTCTCAGTTTTTGCCGAACAAAAGCCACTTGCCGCGCTTGTGCATAAGTACCGCGATGTACCCATGTCACTCGCCGATGCCTGCCTTGTCCGCATGGCCGAGCTTAACGCCGAAGCGGCCGTGTTTACCCTTGACGCCCACTTTCGCATTTACCGTAAAAGCGGACGCCAAATCCTGCCTGTCATTGCCCCTTAATCGGGCTCACGCCAGTGCGCGCCGAGGGCGAAGCGCACCTACTTATACGCCGGCCCGCACTGCCCGCTCCGCCAGCGCCAGCCGCAACACCGTCCGCGCTACCAGGTCCGCATCGTGCCGCAGCACATCGCCTTCCGCCGCGAATGCCCCTGCGATGCCCCGGATCCCCATTGCCTCGATGCGCTCCGTATCCGCTACGATGACCTCCGCGCCCTCGGCCGCGTAGCGCTCACGGATGGCTGCCGATACAGGTGCCGTGTTCACGAGCGCGTAGTCCAGGAAAGGCGCGCGCGCGTGCGCATACATGCGCTCAATGTGCTGCGAGGCGGAAAGGTGGAGGCTTTCGTTCCCCTGTGTCATCAAGTTGCACACGTACACCCGCGTGCCGCGCGCGGCGGCAAGGGCTTCAGGGATGCCCGCAACCAAAAGGTTGGTAATGACACTGGTGTAGAGCGAGCCGGGGCCGAGCAGGATGAGGTCGGCTTCCGCGATAGCGACCAGCGTTTCCGGCAGTGGAGCCACGTGCGCCGGCTCCAGGGCGTCGCCGGGCCGCCGCACGCGCGCCAGCTCCAGCACCAACTCGGCAATCCGTGCGCGGCTCCCGGTAATCTCCGTTTCGCCCCGCACAAGCTCGCCCGTATCCATCCGCGCGGCCAGGGTCACGTTCGCGTTGGTGGCCGGGTAAATGCGCCCACGCGTCGCGAGCACCTCGGCGGCCAACTTGATGGCTTGGGCGAAGTCGCCGGTCATCTCCTGCAAGGCAGCGACAAAGAGGTTTCCGAAAGCATGGCCTTCAAGCTCGCCGCCCGAGCGAAACCGGTGCCGGAACAGCCGCGACAACAGCTGCTCATCCTCGCTGAGCGCCACCATGCAGTTACGCAGGTCGCCCGGCGGGAGCATTTTGAAATCCTTGCGCAAGCGTCCCGACGAGCCGCCGTCGTCAGTTACCGTCACCACGGCAGTCAACTCACCGATCAGGCTTTCGGGCGTCGGCGTTACCGCCGACGCGGTGAAGTGTTTAAGCCCGCGCAGCAGAGTAGACAGCCCGGTGCCGCCGCCCATGGCGACAACACGCAGGGCTGCGGCTTTCGCAGCCGGTTCGGGAAGCATTGCGGGGGACCTAGATGGCTTCCGGATAAAGCAGCTCGGTAAAGCGCGGGTCGTCCGCCATGGGCCGGAAGTCCGTGTCGCTGCGCGCCGTGATGCGATTGAATGGCCTCAGCTCAATTGCCCGCTGCAGGTGACGCAGGCAGTGATCCGCCTGCCCGGTCATCCCGTGCAGCATCGCCAAGCCGTAGTGCGCGTAATCGGCGGTTTCGTCGTACTCGACGATGGCCTGGAGATGGTCCCGCGCTTCTTCAAAGTCGCTGTTGCCGATGCAGGCCATCGCGTAGTCGTACTGCTCGGCCGGAGTTTGGAACTCGAGCCGGCGTTCGCGCTCCTGTAGTTGGCGCTCGCAGGCTTGCCGATAGACCCGCGCGCGCTCCTGCACCTCCGGCGGTGCGCTGCCCTCGATGGAGCGGAAGCCGTCAAGCGCCTCCTGGAACTCACCGCTTTGCATTGCTTGCACGGCTTGGCCGTACACATCGAGAGCTTCCGTTTGGGCGTTATTTGGAAACGGGTGAACCTTAGCGGCCAGCGTTTTGGGCATTGGGGGGGCTTTGGGCATGCGGGCAGCCTTGTATCTCCGGGGCAGTTACGGGTCGCGGCGGTTGCGGAGCGCACACATCGGCCCGGTTGCTCCGTTTTATACCGGCGCGCGCGTCCGCAGTCAACCTGCCGGTTGGCGTTTCCGTCAATTTCGAAGACCCGTGCCGTACAGCACCGGATTTAAATCCGGGTCGTTGTACATTTTCAGCTGCCGGTACACTTTAAACTTCCGCTCGGAAGCCAGTACCCGCCGCCACAGTCGCCCCAGCGCCGCTTCGAGGTCTGCCCGCTGTTCTCCGAGCATGCGCAGCCGTTCCTTGTTGCGCGCCGCGTGGCCTGGGGGAGAGCCTGCCCGTGTCACCTCCTCGCGTGTGTGATGGATCTTCAAGGCCAGGATTGAGAGCCGGTCAATCATCAATCCCGGGCTTTCCGAGTGCAGCTCCGCTTCCGGGTGGGGCAGGCCAAGCGGTGCGAGCAGGCCGAGCAGCGATTGATCGCAGCCTTCCGCCAGGTCATTGCGCCGCTGGTTCACCCGGTCAATCGCCTGTTTGCACCGCGCCACCTCTGCATCACGAGCCTCCGGCGCGCGCGCCCGGTCTTCCAGGTGCCACAGCTCGTAATTGGCCCGGTGCTGCCCTAACACCAGCAATTCCAACTCGCCCGTTGCGGGCGGCGAAGCCTCGTCGTTCTCGTGCCATAGCCGCGTGGCATGGTCCTGGAGCGTCGTGAGAGGTGGCAATTGAGGGAGGGGCATAAAGGGCAGCGTCCCACGTAGAATAAGGCGGGCCTGCCGCAGAGGCAACGCACCGCAAGCTAGAAGGAGCCATCCGTGCCGAACGAAGCGCCCGTCCTTACGCCGCATCGCCGCTACAATCCCCTGCGCCGGGCGTGGGTCCTGGTTTCACCCCAGCGCACGCAGCGTCCCTGGCAAGGCGAGGTCGGCGCCTTGGGCGCATTTTCCGAGGTCCACTACGACCCGCAGTGCTACCTATGCCCGGGCAATCCGCGCGCCGGTGGCGCACACACCCCCCCTTACGAGCATGTTTACGTCTTCGACAACGACTACCCTGCGATCCTGCCCACAGCCCCTGCGTCCATGCCTACCGCCTCGCCGCTGCTTCGCGCCGAGCCCGAGCACGGCCGCTGCCGCGTGCTCTGCTTCCACCCCGACCATTCCCTCACCCTCGCCCGCATGGAGCGAGCCGATGTCCAGCGCGTCGTCGAAGCCTGGGTGGAGGAGGAGGAGGGGCTCCGCTCCGACCCTTCCATCGCCTACGTTCAGATATTTGAAAACCGCGGCGCCATGATGGGTGCCAGCAACCCGCATCCTCACTGCCAGATCTGGGCCACCGCTCATGTTCCGGACGAGCCGGCCGCCGAGGCCGCAGCCCAGGCGGAGTACCACCGGGAGCACGGCACAGCGCTTCTATCCGATTACGCTGCGCTCGAGCTTAGGGAGCAGGCCCGCATCGTGTGCCGGAATGACCAATTCCTCGTTGTCGTCCCGTGGTGGGCCGTTTGGCCCTTTGAAACGCTTGTGCTTCCGCGCGAGCCTGTCGGCACGCTCCCCGAGTTCACGCCCGCGCAGCGGTCCGGCCTCGCAGACATTCTCCAACAGCTCACCACGCGTTACGACAATCTGTTCGAGACCAGCTTTCCTTACACCATGGGCTTCCATGGCACTCCAAATGACGGGCAGGACTACCCCGGCTTCACTTGGCACGCCCATTTCTACCCGCCCCTGCTGCGCTCGGCCACCGTGAAAAAGTTCATGGTCGGTTTCGAGATGCTCGGCATGCCGCAGCGCGACATCGCCGCTGAACAGGCAGCCGAGCGCCTCCGCGCTGTTTCTTCTGTCCATTTCACCCGCACCCAATCTTGAGAACGCCATGAGAACGACCCTTGCTACCCTTGCTCTTCTTGCCGCCACGCTCACACCCGCAGCCCATGCTGTCTTTCAGCCGGTCACCTGCCGCAACTCATTCACCGTAGACCAGGAGATCACCGAAGGCCGGAAAGCTGCCGCACAGGTTTACCGGCAGCAGCCCATCCTGCCCGAGAATGATCCCATCACCCAATATGTCCAGAACCTCGGTGCGCGGCTGGTGCAGTTCGCGCCGCTTGCCCCCGGCGTCACCAGGCAGTGGCCGTTTACCTTTCACGTCGTCGCCAGTGAGGAGATCAATGCTTTCGCGCTGCCGGGCGGGGCCATCTTTGTAACCTTGGGCACGGTCCAGGCCGCGGACACAGAGGCGCAGCTCGCAGGCGTTATGGCGCACGAGATTTCACACGTGGTCATGCGCCACTCCACCTGCAACCTGAGCCGCCAGCAGTCGAAAAGCCTCCTGTATGGCCTCGGCGCTATCGGCTCGGCCGTCCTGCTCGGCAATGGTGCGGCCGGGCAGCTTGCACAGGCCGGGATCGGCTTCGGACAGAACCTGGATTTTCTCCACATGTCCCGCGGCGACGAGCAGCAAGCCGACCTTCTTGGCACAGATATCCTTTACACCGCCAATTACGACCCACGCGGGCTGCCTCAATTTTTTGAGACCATCCAGGCGAAGTACGGTGCCGGTGGCGCACAGTTGCTGTCCGACCATCCCAACCCCGGAAACCGCACCGAGTCCGTGAACCGTGAGATCGCAACGCTGCCCCGCCGCGATAACCCGCTCGTCACCTCGCCTGAGTTCAAGCGTGTCCACGCCATCGCTGCACAGCGCAAAGCACTCACCGGCAAGGAGGTTCAGGCCGGCGCATGGCGCTCAACCGGGCAGTTCGCGACTGGCCCCGGGAACAATGGCGGCGTTGTTCCCGCGGCAGGGGCGGGCGGCAGCGGCGGCCAAGCGAGCGCAGCGCCTCTTACCGGGCAGCAACTTGGCCTGAATAGCCCAAGGATCATCGTCCAGGGCTCCGGTTTTTCGCTCCGTGTCCCTGCAAGCTGGGCGCAAACACAGGGCAACAGCGGCGCGCTTACACTTGCCCCGCAGGGCGGCGCGGGCCCTTGGGGCCTCAGCTACGGCGTACTGATCGACCGGGTCGACCCGGTCGGCACCTTACGCGCCACAACCGATGCCCTTGTCGCGCAGCTGACGCAGGGCAATACAGGCCTCTCGCAGGCAGGCTCGCCGGCGGCCATGCGGGTGGGCGGTCAGTCCGCCTTGAGTGTGCCCCTCCGCGGGTCCTCACCTGTTCAGGAGAATGGCACCACCCTTCCCGAGCGAGATCAGCTGGTCACGCTTGCACGCCCCGATGGCGCGGTCAATTATCTTGTCTTTGTCGCTCCCGACCGCGATTTCGCGGCTCTCAAACCTACTTTCGATGCAGTGCTCGGGAGCTTCAACCCACGTTGAAAGAGCACAGACAAAGTGAGGGGATTCTTGGCTTCCTCGATGAGGCTGAACATCTCGCGGCGAAATGTAGAAACAGGAATTTCGATGCGCCGAGTGTGCATCTGCTCCGCAGAAGACATACATGGTGAGCTCGCTGGGGCTCGAACCCAGGACCCATGCATTAAAAGTGCATTGCTCTACCAACTGAGCTACGAGCTCTTACTCACCAGCCTCAAAATTATCACAGCCCTTCCACCCAATGTTCGCCCCACGCACGGCCCGGCTCACCCCCGCCGGTCCCGCTCCTTGCGCATGGGCACCACCTGCACCGTGGTGTCCCGCATTTCGTTCAGGAAGTCGTTGATCACCGACCCACGCAGCAGCAGATCCAGCCGCGAGCGCGCCGCCTGCCCAAACACGACATGCGAAATCGACTCCCGCTTTGCGAACGCGATCAGCGCGCGCCCCACGTCCTTGTCCTCCAGTAGCACAACCTGGGCGCCCAGGCTCTTCGCCAAACGCCGGTACTCTTCCAGCCGTGTCGTCGCTTCCGGGTCGTTCTCGTCGGGCCGGTGCCCCCGCGCGCCTTGCACATACACGGCATACCAGTGGGTCGCCAGCCGCCCTGCAATGCGGGACCCCGTCCGAATCAGCCGCTCGGTCCCTTGCCGGTGCGAAAGGCACACCATCACCTTTTCCGGCATGGGCGCTTGTTCCAGCCCCTGGGCGCGCCGGTATTCCGACGCCGCGACGCTCACCTGCTCAGCCGTAGTGCGTAGCGCCAGCTCCCGCAGCAGCGTCAGATTGCCTTTGCGGAAGAAGTTCGCGAGTGACTGCTCCACTTTTTCCGGACGGTAGACCTTGCCCTCGCGCAGACGGCCTCGCAGTTCGTCGACCGAAATATCGACATTTACCACCTCGTCCGCCCGGCGCAGGAAATTATCCGGCACCGTTTCTCGCACCTGCACCTGCGCCGAGCGCGCCACCGCATCGACCAGCGTTTCCAAGTGCTGTACATTCACCGCCGTTTCGACGTTGATGCCGGCGTCAAGCAGCTCCAGGACATCCTCGTAGCGCTTCCGGTTGCGCGAACCCGGCACATTCGTGTGCGGCAGTTCGTCGACCAGCACGGTATGGGGTCGCCGGTTGAGAATGGCCTCCAGGTCCATTTCCTCCAGCTGCACCGAGCGATACGCGGTCTGCTTGCGCGGCACCACTTCCAGGCCGCCAACCAGCGCTTCCGTTTCTGCTCGTCCATGCGCCTCGATGTAGCCGATGACCACATCCACGCCTGCGGCCTTCAGCTGGTGCGCGTGCTCCAGCATGGTGTACGTCTTGCCTACACCCGGCGCCGCGCCAATGTACACGCGCAGTCGTGCGGCAAGCGCATCCAAAGTCGGCTTTTCGAGCTCCGCCATCGTTTAGCCGGCCTCGACCGGGTGCCGCGTTCCGGCAGCGACAGCAGCCGGTAAGGTAAAGGTAAACGTCGTTCCCAACCCCACCCGGCTTTCTACCTGAATCGTTCCGCCCTGTGCTTCGACCAGCCGTCGGACCAGCGCCAAGCCCAACCCTGTGCCTTCCGTCGAGCTCGAATTGAACCGCCCGAAGATCGTATCCAAGCGCTCCGGCTCAATGCCGCGGCCCGTATCGGTCACGCTGAATCGCACCAGACTTTTGCCTTCGCTCGCCTGGAGGCGGACATAACCCCCACTGGACGTATTGCCCAAAGCATTGCTCAGCAGATTTTCGAAGATCGACCGCAGCGCCCGCCGGTCCGCTTCTATTCTTTGCAGGTCCGGGTACGCTTCAACCTCGACCGTGAGGCCACGCTGTTCCGCTTCCACCCTCACCGCCGCCTGGGCTTCGCGCAGCACATCGAGCGGACGCAAGGCTTCGAGCCGCAGCGCCCGGCGGCCCGTATCCAGCTCCGCCACGGCGAACAGGTCCGCCATCAAGTCGTCCATGCGTTGCGCTTCGGCCTCCGCTCCGTCCACTACATCGGCCTGTAACGGCCTCAACTCCCCCGCATAGCCATGCGCCAAGGCGTGCATGGCCACCCTCAGTTTTTCCAGCGGATCCCGCAACTTCGTTGAGGCCACCGCAAGGAAGCGCGATTTGAATCGGTCCAGGGCCTGCAGCTCCGTCACATCCTCAAGCACCGTCACAGCTCCCAGCAGGTGTCCTTCGTTGTCGCGCATCGGCGTCGTCCGCAGCCGGTAATTGCTCTCCTTCGCGCCTAAACGCACAGGCGCCACGGCCGGGTCGCCCTCGCCACCCACCGTGCGTTGGAACGAAATCGCTGTTCCGATCGCCTGAAGAATCTGTTCACCTCCCGGCGTCGTCTTAAGCGCTCCGCGGTCCGCTGTTTCCCCCAGAAGCGCCCTCGCAGCCTTGTTCAGCTTCAGGATCTGCCCTCGTCCGTCCGTCACGATCACCGGCTCGAACAGGCTTTGCACCACGGCGTCCGACATTTGGAGCTCCATTTCCCGCCGCCCGCTCTCGGTTTCCCGCAAATCCCGCAGCCGGATCGCCAGGCGGTTAAACTCCGTCGCCAACGTTCCCAGTTCGTCGTTCCGCGGCCAGTCAATCCGGCTCTGCAGATCGCCCTGCCCAATCCGTCGCGCCGCCCGCGCCGCCAGCCGCAAGGGCCGCGTCGTCCACACCAGCGTCAGCACCAGAACCAGCGCGCCGGTCAGCAGGCTTGTGATGCATGTTCCGATCAGCCGCGCCCTCAACCCTTCGCGTCGCAGCTGGAGGTCGGCTCGCAGCCGCTCGCGCTGTTCGTCAAGCATGATCAGCTTGCTCGTCAGGCTTGCCTCGATCGGCTCCAGAACCCGCGCCGCGATCATCCGCGCCTGGAGATCGGGGGGCGTCCGTTCGAGCCGCGGCAGAACGCGCGCGTGGGCCGCAAGTTCGGCATCCATGCGTGGCGTTTCCGCTCCATCTTTCTCAAGATCGGCAAGTGCATCCCGCGCCGTTACGAGGCGCTGTTGTGTCCGCTCGCTTTGCCCCTGCACATCCAACTCGCGCGGCGCGGGTTGCGCGCCAACGAGCGCCGGCGCTGCCGGAACCTCGTTCTGCGGCGTGGGCATGTGGAGCATCGACCGCTCCACAAGAACCTGTTCCCGTGCGAGCGAGGCCCGCGCCGCAGCCAGGGCTCCGACCGCGTGATCCATCCGTTTTTGCTCGCTGTCAAGCGCGCTGAGCGAGACAAACGACGAGCGGACGAGCCAAGTCACCTCTGCCAGCAAAGCCAGCAGCAGCAACCCACCCAGCAGTGAACGTTGAAATATTGTCAGCATCGGCAATCAGTGTTTGAGCAATGCATTCGGGCCGGCAGTCATCGGTTCACCTTGCTTAAGCACGGATTTTAATCGGTCACCGAGACCGCGTCCCCGCGCGGGAGAAGCGTTCCGGGGCCGGCCGCAAGTGTTTTAAGATGCCGGATGCCAACGTCATTGTAGGCTACGCGCGTGGCTCGTCAGGCTCTCGAGGAGCAAACAGTGCGCTGCTCAAAACCGGGAAGGCGCAGACCGAAGCTCAAACCGAAGCTCAAACCAAAGCACAGATCGGGGCGCAGATTGAGGCTCGGTTTAAGGCTGGGGAAGCCGGCATACTTCTACTGCCGGGCTTGTATACGGGCAATGGAGGCCGCCTGCCTGCCCAGGCTGCACCACCACCCACCGGACGGGAGTTGTACGCGCCAACCGTAGGAAATCCCGGTACGTCCAGGTAGGCCAGCCGGCTTGCTCTCGGTGCTGCTGCAGCCAAGTCTTCGCCAAGCCCGGCGCCTGCGTCACCACGGCTGAGTCTTTTTCATCGTCGGCGAGCGAAGCTCGTTCAGCGAGTGCACGAAAAGAATGGTTGTCCTCTCCAGGAAGGCTCAGATAATGCGGGTCCAGCGCAAACACCGCGTTTTCCGGAGTATTGTGCCGGATCCAGACAAAACAGCGCACCCACGCGTTTCCCGGCTGCTGCCAGGGCAACTCCAGGTTGGGTGTCGCTGGATAGCGGAGGCGTTGGGCGTACCCGTTCAGCGCGGCCAAAGGCAGAAAAACTAGAACCCAGCGCGCGATGCTGGTTCGCAGCACAAACTCACCCAAAACCGCTCCCCCGAGCAGGGCCATCAGCAGAAATGTCAGGTGCAGGTAGCGCATCGGCTGCAAGGGTTCGAGTCTTTGCAGACTGGACGGAAGGAGGATAAGCAGTGCAATGAGGAACTGAACAGAACTGAAAACGCAAACCGCGAGCGAAAGCTGAAAAAAGGCTCGATTGCCCCGCCGGTGCGCCAGCCTCGTCAAGAGGAAGAGCAAAATAGGCGGCGCTATAGCCCCGAGCCACTCGTACCAAGTCCAGCGGCTCAGCAGGAAGTAGCGGTGCTGGGCAAGGGCTTCCTTCCAGCCCGGGCCGGCCGCCGTAAACAAAAAAGCACCCGGAAACGCCACAGCCCGCGCAGGCAGGAGTTCCGCGAGTGCCTTCCATGAATGCGCGTACTGCGCGATGCGAAAAATGGCGCAAAAGGAAACGCCGAACATGGTCATGAGCGGATGAAACAGGAAGGCGACCGTGAGCATGCATACGCAGATCAACTTCCGCTCGCGCTGGAGCGCGTCGATGGCAAACAGGATCGCAACGGTGGCGATCAGTCGCGGATGCAGGTGTTCATCGCTGAGGTAGAGCGCGGTTCCGGCGACGGAAAGCGAAAGGACGCATGCGACGGTGAGCACCCCCGCCGCTTGCGCTGCTCGGCTGGGGAAGCATTGACCTGCAATGCGGGCACAGGCCCAAAGCAGTAAGCCGATGCCCCCCAGCTGCCAAAGAAGGCAGGCGTACGCGATCGGCACATGCGTGAGCGCACATGTGCCGGCGATCACCTTATCAAAGACAGTGGCCTGAAGCTGCACGGTCACAAAGCCGGAGTTGTAAGGGTACAGCGAAGGGGTGAGATCTTTCTTGATCGCGCTCAGGTAGATGCCGTCGTCCTCAGCTCCTGGATGGTAGCCCTGGAGAACAAACGCGAAGAGAGTCGCGAGTGCAAGTGCCGCGATGCGGACAGCGCGATGCTGCAGCAACGGCCTAGAAACTGCAAAACGCGTGCTGTGTCTCCAAGTCTTAAACCATGACGGCATACCGGAGATGGACGCGTTTTTCGAACCGCGGTTACGCAGCGCAGCAGGATTTAATGGTTTGCTTGAGGAAAAGAGGGGAAAACCGGACCGCGCTAGGTTTCCATGGGCGAGCCCAACCGCAGCCTGCGTAGCAGCGGCGCAATGGTGAGCCCCTGTACCACGATCGAGAAAACGACAACGATATAGGTGACCAGGAGCAGCCCCGGCTCAAGCGTGCCGCCTCGTGGTAAGGAAAGCGCCAGCGCCACCGCGAGGCCGCCGCGCAGGCCGCCCCAGGTGAGGACCGCAACCGAGCCCGGCACATGCTGATGCACCCGCGACAGCGCCCACACTGTGAGGCCCACACTTGCCCAGCGTGCTAGCAGCACCGCCGGAATTGCAATCAGTCCGGCGAGGAGAAAGCGATGATCGAGCCGCAGCACCAGCAGTTCCAGCCCGAGCAGCAGGAATAGCACGACATTCATGATGTTCTCGATCAGCTCCCAAAAGTTGTCGACGCTTTCCCGCGTTTGCCGGGACATGGCGCGCTCCCGCGCCGGGCCGCCCACCAGCAGCCCGGCGGCCACTGCTTCAAGCGGCGCGGAAAGCCCGAGCGCATCGGCCAGCGCGTAGCCGCCCATGGCGAGCGCGAGGGTGAGCGCGACCTCGATGTGGTAGCTATCGAGCGTGCGCAGGAGCTTATAGGTCAGGTAGCCCAGCCCACAGCCCAGCAGGATCGCGCCGCCCGCCTTAAGCCCGAGCAGCAGGAGAAAGCTGCCCACGCTCGGCAGCGCACCGCCCCGCGAGGCTTGGAGGAGCGAAAGAAAAATGACCGCGCCCACGCCGTCGTTGAACAGCGACTCCCCGGCCAGCTGCGCCTCCAGAGCCTTGGGCGCGCCCACCCGCCGCAGCATATCGAGCACTGCGATCGGGTCGGTCGGCGAGATAAGCGCCCCGAACAGGAGCGCGCCGATTGCGCTAAGCTGGATGCCCACTGCGAGCGCCCCCAGCTTGAAAAGTCCCGCGACAAAAACAGTGGAAAGCGCGGTCGCGACAATGGACAGCGTAAACACGGGCAGCTTTTCGATCGCCAGCTGCTCCATGTCCAACTGTAGCGCGCCCGCGAACAGCAGAAACGCGAGCATCCCGTGCAGCACCACCTGGTTGAAGTCGATGCCGCCCACGATGTGCTCGGCCTCGGCGCGCAGCCCCGGCGCGAAATGCCCTGCGGCCAGCAGCGCGCCCGCGCCTGCGAGCGAAAGGATCGTGGTGCCGATGGAGCTCGGCAGCCGCAGCAGCTTGTGGCTGAGCAGGCTAAACAGCGCGGCCAGCGTCACAAGCGTACTCAAGAGGGCGAAGATGGTCATAGATGTCTGCAGCTTTGGATGGCAGCGTTCGCCAACCCTGTACAGACCGAAGCGCGAATTCTCAAGCCGGTCTCAAGCCTGGTCGAGCGGGAGGGGAGGCGTGAGTGGCAGCCCCGCGTGCCGATACAGTTCCGGACGGTGCTCATCCCAGTGCCGCCGCCGCACCAGGTCGCCCGGCTCGTCGTAGTAATTCCATGGGATGTGCTTCGAGTTGAGCCCGACAAAATGCGCCCCGCAAGAGCCGAGCCCAGGTTGGCGTGGCCAAAAGGGTGAGCAGATGCTTACTTCTTCGGTCCGCACGCGCAGGCAGGACGTTTCCCGGTGCAGCGCGGCCGCCTGCAAGCCTTGTTCGTCGAGCTCCGAGCGCAGGGAGAGCTTGCGCCCGGCCAGCACGCCCGCAATCTGCGGCAGCAAAGCGAAGCCGGGCGGTAGACCACGGATACCGGAGTTCACCGCCCCGGGTACGTCCGCGTCATCGAACTGCCCCAGGCAGCGCTCGACGTCCTCGGCCAGCAAGGTTGCGTCTGTGCGTGCCAGGAACTCTCGCATTCCCTGTGGAAGAGACCACAGCAGGCAATCGTTGTCGAGCGAAAGCTCGTGCAAGTCAGGAAAAGCGCGCGGCGGTACGAGCTTCCAACCCACCCCCTCGGCCATCTCAGGATCAAGGTGTTCTGCGAGTTTCGCCGGGATATCCTCGCGTGTTACCGGCTGCCACTCCACCTGCTCCGGCAGTGATCCGGCTATTACCCGCGCGAGCTCAGGCGGCACAGTATTCACACAAACGAGATAGCGCGCCCGCTCGCCAAACAGCCGCACCGCGCAGTGGAGCGAAAGTCGCAGTGCCTCCCAACCGCGCGAGGACACGTCACCTATCGTCCAGCGGACTCCCAGCGTTGCTTTCACCGGACGCCCACCATCGCCGTCATGCGGCTGTACAGGTCGCTATACAAGTCGCTATAAAGGTCCAGGTAGCTCGCGACCATGCGCCTGAGCGAAAATCGCTCCGCCGCGACACGCCGGCATTCTTGCGGGTCGATCTCGCCTACCCTGCTAATTGCCGCAGCCATCTCTTCGACGGTGTGCACAAAAAATCCCGTGCGTCCATGTTCCACGACATCGGGCAAGGCTCCGGAAGGGTAGGCAATGACCGGTGTTCCTGCCGCGAGCGCTTCCATCGCAGCGAGCGAGCTGGTTTCCGGCGCGAGCGTCGGCAGAAGGAGGCAGCGCGCTTCGCCGAGAAGACGGACCTTCGCTTCGGCATAAACAGGCCCAACCCAGCGTGCGTCCGCACCCAGCCGCGGACGGACTTCCTGTTCCATGTACCGGAGGTGTTCCGGGTATGGAAACACCTTGCCCGCCAGCACGGCCGGCACGCCAGCCAGCCTGGCCGCGTCGAGACCGGTATGCAGGTTTTTCTCCGGGCAGATACGGGAAAGCAGGAGCGCGTAGTCCTTTTTGGCGAACACTCGCGCTTGCTCCGGCACTCCATTCTCCACCACGACCATTCTTTTGCGCGCCGAAGGCGGGCAGGCGCGCAACTGCGATGCGGACACGCATTGCAGCTGGTAGTTTGCGGGCAGCGACCAGATCCCGTCCGGGTACCACGAGGGCGGCAAGTGCAGCGTCGCCAGCACGGACAGCGCGCGCGGTAGACGGTACTTGCCAAAATCAATCCCGTGCATGTGCACAAGGTCCACCGGTGCTGCAGCGAGCGCCCGGTCGATGCTTGCCTGGTGCGCCGCCGTGCCTGCTTCCTGCGCTTCGGGCGTGAGCGGCCCCTCGGGAATCGAAGTTGCAAATAGCTGCCCCGCACACGCCGAGCCTTCCTGCGCGGCCACCAAAGAAACGTGCCCGCGTTTGACGAGTGTTGCTTCCAGTAAGGTGAGAATTTGCTCCGCGCCCCCGACCGCGCGCGGGCCAACCGGCGCGAACGGGTATGCAACGCTGAGGATTGTGAGACTCATGCGAGCCCAAGCTCCCCAAGCGTCGCCGCTGCGAACTCACGAAAATGTGCGCCCCTCACGCCCCACCCCCAGCCTTCATACAGCAATTCGCCCGCGTGCGGCGGCTGCGTGAAGTCGTAGTTCGGAGCAACGCGATACAGCTCGTACTCCAATGGAAAACGGTCGAGCAGCTCCCGCTGGGTCACAAAACACGCTCGCCGTTCGCGTTTACGCATCTGCTCCTCGGGCAAAAGCTCATGCCGCACGGGTGGAACCGGCGACTGCGTTCCGGGCAAGAATTGCCCTGTTGTGAACCCGTTCGGTCCGGCGAAGTAGGAAGGCGCTTCAATGACCACTGGCGCATGCCGGCTGAGTCGCACGGCGGCGTGGACAGCGAAAGCGCAGCTATCGTGGTCCGGGTGGCCGCCCTCGTACGGGTGCGTCAGCACCGCTTCAGGCTCGATCGCATCGATCTCACGGATAAGGGCGCGGACCAACGCTGGAAGGTGCTGCATAGCTTCTTTGTCGGCGAGCTGTTCTTCCAAGCCGTCCGCCAACCTTATGCGGAGTGGGACCGACCGATCGACTGGGAAACTTGATGCCCGCAGCGCTGCCTCGAGCTCTGCCCGGCGCACGGCCCGGTACTCCGCTACACCGCGGAGCCCATGCAGGCGCGCGTCCTCACCATCGCGCGGCGCGCCATCGGTCACACACAGGAGCCGCGACTCACGAAAGCGGTCCAGCCGCGCGCCCACTGCTAGAACTTCATCATCCGGGTGCGCGAAGACCAGCAGCGCGCGGGGCAAAGGCAGCTCCGCGCCGGCACTGGCTGTTACACGCTCCAGAATGGTTTCCGCATCGTTTCGCATCTTTGCCAGCATAGCCTGCGCTTTCGCTCATGTGAAAGGTTCTTGGTCGGCCACCCAAGGGCTGCCGCATCCAATGGAACATGCCAGTCGTGCAGGAAATACAGGAAGAAAAGGCTCTGCCCGGCATGGAAAGGCTTTGGCGCCCCCGCCGTGTCCTGATCACGCCTGAGGCCTATGCGCTCCCGCACGGACGCGCGATGCTCGACCGCGCCGCCGCCTTGGGCGCTGAGGTCACAAAACTCAAGGCCAACCGTTTGACCGGACTTACAGGCGAGGACGAGCGCAAGGCGTACGCGCTCGCGAAAACAACCTTCGCTATCGTTGTCTCACCCCCTGGCCAGCGTAAGCTGCAGCCTATCCCTCCCTCGGCCGACTGGCAGTTCCACATCGCGCAAGGCTGCCCCGCGCACTGCCAATACTGTTACCTCGCAGGCTCGCTCCAAGGCCCGCCAGTCACACGCGCTTATGCCAACCTGCCGGAAATCCTGGAAGGCTTGCGTCCTTACGCTGGAACCGGCAAGGTCACCTCCCGCTCAAGAGCCCGAGCCCATGAAGGCACCACCTTTGAGGCCTCCTGCTACACCGACCCGCTCGGCATCGAGCACATCACCGGCGCTCTCGCTGAATCAATCCGCTTCTTCGGCGCTTGGGACGCGCCCGTGCAGCTGCGGTTTACAACCAAGTTCTCCGCCGTTTCGAGCCTCCTTGCGCTTCCGCACCACGGCCGTACGCGCGTGCGCTTCTCGGTGAATGCCCGGGGCGTTGCGCGCGACTTTGAAGGCGGCACGTCGAGTATCGCGCAACGAATTGTCGCGCTGCGCTCCATGGCCCTCGCAGGCTACCCTGTCGGGCTTACGATCGCGCCCATTATGCAGTTTGAAGGCTGGGAAGGGGAGTACAGCGGCTTGTTCGCGCAAGTGGCTGAAGCAGTGGAGGGCATTTCTTCGCTCGACCTCACTGCCGAGCTCATCACGCACCGGTTCACCCCGGGGTCCAAGGAAGTCCTGCTGGGCTGGTACCCAAAGACCACCCTCGACTTAGCCGAGGAAACCCGCGCGGAAAAGAGGACCAAGTTTGGTGGCTTTAAGTACGTTTACCCGAAGGACACCATGGCCGGCATGCGCAGTTTTATGGAAGAAGAGCTGCACCGGCAATTGCCGGCGGCGCGGATCCTTTACTGGACCTGATCGGTTTCCCTAACTCGCGGCGTAAAAAAAAGGGCGAGCGTTAGCGGCCCCGGGGTTTTTATGGTAAACAGACCCGACCGCCGGCGAGG
>CAXTWG010000013.1:0-38772 GCA_964247895.1 uncultured Acidobacteriaceae bacterium | reverse complement strand
CGCGCGCCGAAAAAAGACGGGCGCGCTTCCGCGAGCCCTTTTTTTTACGCTAATCCGAACCCTACGCAGTGCCTGCAGGCCGCGGATTGGCCGGGTCCCAATTTGCAACCTTGACGTCGCGTGCCAGCCCAACCTTGGCGAGCAGCCAGATACCGTAATAGTTGGGGTCAAACTCATACCAGCGCAGCCCGTGACGCGCCGAAACCGGGTGGGCATGGTGATTGTTGTGCCAACCTTCGCCGCCGGTCAAAAGCGCTACCCACCAGCTGTTGCGCGACTCATCGCGAGTCTCAAACCGGCGCGAGCCCCAAAGATGCGTCGCCGAGTTGACCAGCCAGGTGGCATGGAGACCCAGTGTCACGCGGAGGAAGATACCCCATAGCACAACTGGCCAGCCGCCCCAGGCGAGCAGCCCGAGGCCGACCGTGGTGAGCGGAACCCAGTGGTACTTTGAAAGCCAGCAGTGGAAACGGTCGCGGCTGAGATCGGGCGCGTAGCGGCCCAGCATCTCGGTCTGCGCATGGAGGGCTTCGCCGCTCATGATCCAGCCCATGTGCGCCCAGAAGGTGCCGTCGTGCGGGGTGTGCGGGTCACCTTCGTGGTCAGAAAGCTGATGGTGGACGCGATGTGTCGCAACCCAGAAGATTGGGCCGCCCTCCAGCGCCAGCGTGCCGCAAACGGCGAGCGCATACTCCACCAGGCGTGGAACCTTGTAGCCACGATGCGTAAGCAGCCGGTGGTAGCACATGCCAATGCCTACATTGATGGCCAGCACGTACAAAACAACTGCGGCGGCCAGGCCCTTCCAGGTGAAAAAGAACAGCGCCGCAATGGCGAGCGCGTGAAACGCAATCATGACTGAAGCCGTGATCCAGGAGATCGAGCCACCCTGGTGCTCCCGGCCAAGCTGCGGCGTTTTCGTGACCTTTGTCGCGCGAGATGCAGTATGGACGGTCGGCATGGCGGCAGTCATGTCCGGAATTTCTTCTTGTGCGGGTGCAAAATTTACGGGCATCGGAAGGCAGGCTCCTCAAGATCACTCACTTTTTCAAGCCTAGCAGTGAACGAAAGGACGTCATGTAAGAGTTGTGTAACGGGCTTCGAAGAGGCCGGTGATGCGGGAGGTATTTCGCCGGTTGCACGCAGGCAACACGAATTGCTCTATATACATCTTTACAAGTCAAGTAAACTTCCCGTGCGGTCGTCAGGCTGGTTACTCCCCGGCCCGCTATAGGCAAGCCCGACACCCATAAAGCGTCAGGAGAGTGTGTCATGATCACCACCACCCATGCGCGTCCCTTGTTTCAGACTCTTCCCAATCACCCTCTCACCAAGTCCGTTGTCTGCCCATGTTGCTTAAAGGTCATCGGTGCAGCCCACGGCTCGCAGCAAATGCGGGAAGTGCTCGGTAAGCACCGGTGCCCGTCCGCCAAGCGTGAACTGCTTCAACCATCGACCGCCATGCCGTTTAACTAGCATTGAATGCCGCGAGGTGTATGCAGGGTGGAAACGCGCCTATTAGGGGCGCGTTTTCTTGTGCCCTGTGCCGCTGTTTATGCCAGTCGGGCTTCCGGCCCATTCTGCCGCGCTTCAGTGAAAACCTTGCGCAGCCGGTCTGCGATACAGCCTTGCTCTTCGGCACTCAGTTTGCCCTTGGTGCCGGTTAGGTAAAACACATCGATCGCGACCTCGCCTTCGGTATCCACGAGCGCAACCTCGACGTTCGCGCGGCAGGCGGCAAGCGTTGCAGCAAGTGTGCGGAGCAGACCGGGGGAGTCACGCGCCACGACCTGGAGCAAGGTGCTGTGGCTGGAGCTTTCGCTGTCAAACTCGAAGCGCGGCTTGATCGCTGTCCTCGGAGCGGCAGCGGTGCCGCGCGGCACACGCTGGCGGGCGAGCAGCATGCCATCCACGGTCACGTTGCCCGCGAGCGCAGCGCGCAAGCTTGCCAGAAAGCGGTCGTGCTCCCCCGGATTCAGCTCCAAGGTTCGAAACGGGTCGGTGAACTGAAACGAGTCGAGAATGATGCCGGCGGAGTTTGAAAACGCGTCCGCTTTGACAATGTTCATCCCCCAGGCTGAAAGCGCACCCGCCATGTCGGCGAAGAGCATGGGCCGGTCCCGGGTGATGAGAGTGATCTCGTTGAACTGGCGCTGCGGACGGAACAGCAACTGCACCGGCTCGGACAGAAGCGCGAGCGACAGTTTGAAGTGTTCGCCGATCTGGTCGGGTAGGCGCGTTTGCAGGTAGCGTTGCGGCATGCCTTCGAGAAAGACCTGCAACCCGCGGATATCCGGTTCCTCGCTGCCCGCAAAGCCTCCCTGGGCGGCCACGCGGGAAAGAATACGGGCCGGCACAACTGGGTCGCTGTCCACGTGGTAGCGGCTTTCATCCACCGAGCGATCCAAGTAATTGGCGGTGCTGATGTACAGCTGCCAGATGTTTTCGGCTTTCCACGGCGTGAGCGCGTCGGGGTGCACAGCTTTGATGTCGGCGAAGGTAAGCAGTGTCAGCATTTTGAGCTGCTGTTGCGTCCCCGCGTGCTCGCTGAAGCTGCGCACCGTTTCCACGTCAAAAATGTCGCGGCGCAGGGCGTAGGACATTTCAAGGTGGTTGCGGATGAGCCGGCGCACCGTGTCGCGTTCTTCCAAATCGAATTCAAGCCGGGCGAACACGCGTTCAGCCAGCTCGATCGACTCGCGGGCATGATCGCCTGTGCGCCGGGCCTTTCCCGTGTCGTGGAGCAGCAAGGCGAGCAGGAGCAGGTCGGTGCGCTCAATCTCCGGCAGCAGCGTCGAGAAGCGGCGCTCCCACTCGTGGCGCGGCGTGCGCAAGTTGTGGACGTTCTCGATGACGAGAAAGGTGTGCTCGTCGACTGTGTACCGGTGATACGCATCGCGAATCACCAGCGCGTCGATCCCGTGAAACTCGGGCAGGATCAATTCGAGGAGGCCGAGTGCGTGCATTAGACGCAGCGCCTGGGCGGCACAGGGGCCGAGCAGGACGTCGCGCAGGCAGTTCCAGAGAAACGGACCCTCCGGCATGTGAACGGCCAGCGCAGGAATGGACTCACTGATGCGTGCTTCAGCGTCCTCGGTAAAGCTCGCGCCATACTGCGCGATGTAGGTGAAAACGCGCAAAAGCGCGTCCGCGTCGGTCAGCGGCGTGGGATCGCAGTCGATCCGGGCGTTTTCAACGAAAAATTGCGTTCCGGCAATCGCGGTACGCTTGCGGCGCAAGCTCTTCAAGAGCGGCTTGCGCGTGGTCGAAGGTGCACTCTCGAGCAGCAGCCCGACGCGCCGGTGGACCGCGCGCGCATGGCGGTAATAGGTGCGCATCCAGTACGCAGGGTCGGCCGAGCCCAGCGTTTCGAGGCCTATGCTTTCCCCGGCCGCCTCGTCCTGTGCGCCCCAGTCCAGCGTGTTCTCGTCGCGGTTGTTGCGGAAGTGGAGAAAGCAGCGCGCTGCCGCGAGAAAGTCGAAAGCTGCTTTCACGTCAATCTGATCCGGAGGAGAGCGGGTCGGGGGAGCCGGCCACCTCCGGTCGTTCGCAAGCGACCGCAAGCCGCCGAACCAGTGGATCAGATGGGCGTCGCGCAGGCCGCCCGGGCACTCCTTGATGTTCGGCTCGAGATGGAAGATTGTGTTTCCATAGCGTGCATGGCGCGCGCGCGCCGTCTCCGCTAGGTGCATCTGGAGGCCGTCGGCCTCGCGCAGCAGCGCCGGCAACAAAGTGTCGTGTTCGAAACGGGCACGAAGGGCAGCATCGCCGGCGAGGAAGCGCCGGTCAAGCAGGGAAATCGCGAACTCGAGCGTGTTGACGCCGTCGAGCCGCTCGCACTCCTTTACAGTGCGTGTCGCGGGGCTCACACGCCACCCGATATCCCACAGGCACTGCGTCAGGGCGCGGATAGGCTCGTGCGCTTCCCGCTCGGCGCTCTCGTTTGCGCACAGAAAAAGTAGATCGATGTCGGAAAAAGGAAACAGCTCCGCGCGCCCGAATCCGCCAAGAGCGAATAGCGCGACCGGGAAAGCTTTACCGGTGGGGAACTTTGCAGTAAAGGAGGTCCAAAGCTCGATGAGCAGGGCGTCTACCGCCTCGGCGCGCTCGGCAAGGGCAATGACGCCATCGCCGGTGCGGGCGAAGGCAGCGCGGGAAACCTCGAGAGCGTCCCCGGCGCGCTCACGAAGTGCCGCAAGCGGTAAAGCATCTCCGTTTCCCATGTGCCTGGCGATCCTTTCCTCGTGAGAGTTACAGCACCGTTGGGCCGCGCTCGTCGTTGCGGATGCGAATGGCTTCGTCGATCTTGGTCAAGAAAATCTTGCCGTCGCCGATTTTGCCGGTCCGTGCCGCGTTGCTGATCGCGCTTACTGCTTTTTCGACCATCTCATCGGCCACCACGGCTTCCAGCTTGACCTTGGGCAGCAGGTCGACTGTGTATTCGCGGCCGCGATAAAACTCCGTGTGGCCTTTTTGACGGCCGTGACCGCGCGCTTCCAGGATCGTCATGCCTTCGATTCCCGCTTCAAGCAGCGCATCCTTGACCGCGTCGAGCCGTGAGGGTTGCAGAATCGCTTCTATCTTGTACATCGTTTGCCAGTCCTCGCTCCGGTTCTCATCATGGCTGTCCGCGTCTGTGTGCCCAGTATGCGCTCTTGCTTTGCAAGTCCGGTTCAAGCGGCGAAGTCATAGCCTT
This sequence comes from uncultured Acidobacteriaceae bacterium, assembly GCA_964247895.1. GTDB lineage: Bacteria > Acidobacteriota > Terriglobia > Terriglobales > Acidobacteriaceae > EB88. The sequence continues at coordinate 34,076 of CAXTWG010000013.1, read as the reverse complement.
CCTCGCCGTGCTGGGTAATGTCGAGGCCTTCCCGCTCATCTTCGGCGGAAACGCGCAATCCCATCAGGAGGTCGACGAGTTTGAGCAGCATGAAAGTACCGGCGGCGGAAAGCACCCAGGCGATTGCGATGCCGACAAACTGATTGCCAACCTGGTGCCAGTTGCCGTCGACCGCGCCTGAGGGCAGGGCCCTGCCTTTCGCGTCCTTGAAAACGGGGTTAATGGCCGAGGACGCGAACAGGCCCGTGAGCACAGCGCCCAGGGTGCCGCCCGCGCCATGGACCCCGAAGGCATCCAGCGAGTCGTCGTAGCCGAAGCGGTTCTTAACCCAGACCACCATGCCGTAACAGAAAAACCCGGCAAGCAGGCCGATCAGGAGAGCGCTCATCGGCTGCACGTAGCCGGCCGCCGGCGTAATCGCGACTAAACCTGCAACTGCCCCCGAGATGCCCCCGAGCGCGGAAGGCTTGCCGTTGCGCAGCCATTCCGCCGCGGCCCAGGCCAGCGCCGCTGTTGCCGCGCCAAACTGGGTATTCACGAAAGCACTGGTCGCCAAAGGCCCGGACGACAGCGCGGAGCCGGCGTTAAAACCGAACCAACCCACCCAGAGCAGGCATGCGCCGACAAGCGAAAGGACGACCGAGTGCGGCGTCATCGGCTCGCGCGGATAGCCGACCCGCTTGCCCAGATAAAGCGCACACACCAGCGCCGACACACCCGAGGTGACGTGGACCACCGTGCCGCCGGCGAAGTCAAGCGTGGGGAACCGGCCCCCGAGCGAGGCGTTGAGCAGCCCGCCCTTGCCCCAAACCATGTGCGCCATGGGCGAATACACGACAAGCGTCCACAAAGACAGAAAAACGGCCATGGAGGAAAACTTCATCCGTTCGGCAAACGCACCTGTGATCAGCGCCGGTGTGATGATGGCGAACATGAGCTGGTACACCATATAGGTCTGGAGCGGAAGCGTTGCGGCGTAATCCGGGTCGGGCGCTAGGCCCACGCCGCGCAGAAATAGATGATGCAGGCCGCCGATATAGGCATTTCCCGCGTCAAAAGCCAGCGAGTACGAGCCGATCGCCCATAAAACGGTGACGATCGCCATCATGGCGAAGCTTTGCATCATGGTGCCGAGTACATTCTTACGCCGGACCAGGCCTGAGTAAAACAAGGCGAGGCCGGGGCCAGTCATCAGCAGGACCAGCGCAGCGGAAACGAGCATCCAGGCATTGTCGGCACCGCTCTGCGCCGCCGCCGCCGTCGCTTCGAGCTTTCGCAGCCGGAGTTCCGCTGCATCGGGGGATTGCGCAAAAGCGTCCGGCATCGCAACTAAACACCCGAAAAGAGCGAGTGTGCCGGGGAAGTGAAAGCAAAAGCGTCGCATGGCGCTCCAAATGCTTGGGGGTCGTTTTGGAAAAACAGCACAAGCCGGCGGGCGCAGGCAGCATGCATTGTTGTATCCCGTTGTGCAGTTACTTTGACACACTTTTCTATAAACCAGAAGAAGTCGTGTGTGGATCAGGAGTAGATAAGGCTTTTGTCAAGGCGAAACGAGGGTCTCGGGCCGAATCCCGCTGCATGGACGCTGAAAGGTATATTTAAACTATGAGTGATCAGACAAACCAGGACCGCTATCTTTTCGGCACACTCGACTCCTCGGCGAAGAACCGCGAAAAGTTGCGTGAAGTCACGTATGGCGACCAGCAGCCGGAGGGCATCCTGCTCGCCTCGCTCGATGCCGCACTGAACTGGGCGCGTAAGAGCTCGGTTTGGCCGATGACCTTTGGGCTTGCCTGTTGCGCGATTGAGATGATGTCCATGGGCGCTTCGCGCTACGACGTCGCGCGTTTCGGCATGGAGGTCTTCCGGCCTTCTCCTCGGCAAGCTGACCTGATGGTCATCGCGGGACGCGTTTCCAATAAAATGGCTCCGGTGATCCGCCGTCTTTACGATCAGATGCCCGAACCGAAGTGGGTTATCTCCATGGGAGCCTGCGCGACCTCGGGAGGCGTCTTTAACAATTACGCGATCGTGCAAGGCGTCAATCAAGTTGTGCCGGTGGATATTTACGTGCCGGGATGCCCCCCCAGGCCTGAGCAGCTTATTTACGCGCTGACTTTGCTCCAGGAAAAAATCCAGCGCGAAAAGGGATCCGCGCGGCGCGCTCTCAATCTCGCCTAAGGCAAAACCTTCTACGCAGGAAAAGAGCCGCATTGTGCGGCTCTCGTTTTTTATGCGAGTCTTTTTAGCACCAAAGTGTTACAGTTGGTCCGATTTCACTTGCTTTGTGTTGCAGGAGGGGACACTCTGTTTTGAGTGCCCAAGGTGACCGACAGGGAAGAGGAGCAAGCGAGAGCGGCTGTGTACTTCGGACTCGGTTACTACTTGAATACGGAAAAACCATTGAGTTTAGGCAACTTGGAAGCGCCTTGATGCACTAAGGTAGTGAACGCACATTCCCTTCGTTTTCGCGCGAGATGATCCCTATCAGGAACAAGACGCGGCGCGGCTGGGTAGACACAATAGTTTGTACGACTTTCAGCAAGGTTTCGGAGGATAGACGCATGTATCGTGGTCCATTGCATTCTCTGAGCCGGATTCTGCTAGTTGGAAGTGCCGTGGGGTTCGGTGCCACGGTGCTTCAAGCGCAGGATTCGCCCTCAACACCGCCGGTACAACCGGCGCAGCCGGCATCCCCGGCTCAGACAACGCCTGACCCAACGGCTCCGGCCCAGACGACTCCCGATCAGACGTCTGCTCCGGCATCCCCGGCGCAAACAGCTCCGAAGCAAGCGCCGGTTTCACGAATTGACGTTTTCACAGGCTATTCGTACTACTCACCGCATGCGACCGTGACCACGAACAGCGGCATTACCGGGCAGCCTTTTCCGGTACGTTATGGCTCAGCGGACATAGGCGCGATCGGTTCGGTCGCTTACTTTTTCAACCGGTATGTAGGTGGCGTAGTCGAATATGCTGACCACACCCTCGGAAAGAACGACGGTTTCCAGAATCTGGCTGCCGGCATCGTCGGACGTTACCCGTCCGCGCTCGGCGTAACTCCTTTCGTGCACGGACTGGCAGGCGCTGCCCGCGTGGGCGGTCCGAATGCGGAACCTGATGTTTACCACAGCTATACCTGGGGACCGTTGGTTAAGGTCGGTGGCGGCCTCGACTACGACACGCCATTCTTTAACCACCATATCGGTGTGCGGCTCTTTCAGGCTGACTTCGTTTACACTCATGCCAATTTCGGTCCGCAGTCGATAACGGGTGGGCGCGCCAACATCAACGCGGCCGAACTTAGCTCCGGCCTTCTTTGGAAGTTCGGCAACATTATTCCGCCGCCACCGGTCACTTATAGCTGCGTGGCAAGTCCGACATCTGTATTTCCCGGCGACCCGATCACGATTACCGGTACGGCTGCGAACCTGAACCCCAAGAAGACCTCGACGTATACGTGGTCCGGTCAGGGGGTCCAGGTTAAAGGTGACAGTTCTACTGCCACTGTGGACACAGCCAACCTGCAGCCCGGTCCGTATACCATCATGGGCCACGTAAGCGAAGGGCCGAAGCCTGGTCAATTCGCCGATTGTACCGTGAATTTCACAGTCAAACAATTCGAGCCGCCGACGATCTCCTGCTCGGCCAACCCCTCGACGGTAATGCCGGGTGACAGCTCCACCATTACCTCCATGGGCGTGAGCCCGCAGAACCGTCCGCTGACCTACAGCTACTCGGCGACCGCCGGCCGGATCTCCGGCACGACGAACACCGCGACGCTGGCAACGGCAGGCGCACCTGCAGGCGCGATTACCGTGACCTGTAACGTGGCCGACGATAAGGGCCAAACCGCGACGACGACCACCACCGTGACCGTCAACGCGCCGCCGGCCCCGGCTCCGAAGGTGCAAACGCTTTGCGCCATTACCTTCGACCGCGACACCAAGCGCCCAGCCCGCGTGGACAACGAAGCCAAGGCTTGCCTTGACGACGTGACTCTCAACCTCCAACGCTCGGCGGATGCAACGCTGACCGTGGTTGGCAACGCAGCCCAGCAGCAGACTGCGGCGCCGAAAAAGGGACGCCGTGGCCGCAAGGCAGCCGCAGTAACCCCTGAGCAACTCGCATCCCAACGCGCTGTCAACACGAAGGACTACCTAGTTAAGGAGAAGGGCATCGATGCTTCGCGTATCTCGGTTCGCACCGGAACCAAGGGTACCAACGAAGTCGATGACTACCTGATCCCAGCTGGTGCGAACTTCGACAGCGAAGTGCAGGGCACCACGGCGGTCGATGAGTCCTCCATCAAGGCTCAGCCGCGCAAGGCCTTGGGGACGGCAAAGCACCACCGCCGCCACCGCGCTCAGTAACCAATAACTGAGAGGGGGCATTTTGCCCCCCCCGTCCACAGTAAGAGGGCTGGCCGTTTACGGCTGGCCCTTCTTTCTGCACTAGACAAATACGTAATTGAGCCGATAAGAGAAGCACACGCACGCAAAGGAGACTGGCGCTTACCCGCCGGCGGTACCGTATGGCTATGGCAACACCCCGCTTATTCTTTTTTCGTTTTGCAGCAGGACTTGTCCTCGCAGCTGCAACACCCTGGCTCGCGCCAGTTCTTGCCCAAATACCCTCAACCGCTGCATCGGCTAACTCCACCGGCAAAGCCTGGATTGCAGTCGGTCCCGACGGCGGTGACGCTCGTTCGCTCGCGGCAGATCCCAAAAATCCTCAGCACCTGTATCTAGGTACAACCAGCTCCTGGGTGTACGAAACCATGGACGGCGGCAAGAGCTGGCATCGGCTTGCGAAGCTTGGAAGCGGAGACGACTTCATCGTCGACAATATCTTTGTAGACTCGAGCGACCCGAAGACGCTCGTAATCGGCGTTTGGGAGGTGACTGAACGCGGCGGCGGCGTCTTCGTGAGCCACGATGGCGGAAAAAACTGGTCTCCTGCAGCCGATATGGATGGGCAAAGCGTCCGTGCACTCGCGCAAGCGCCCTCCAACCCGAAGCTGTATGTCGCAGGAACTGTTTCAGGCGTGTATCGCTCCACGGATGGCGGCCAGCACTGGAGCAAGATCAGTCCGCCGCAATCCTCGGAACTCCATGAGGTCGAGTCTGTTGCAATCGATCCGGTTGACACAAATGTTATTTACGCCGGAACCTGGCATCTGCCCTGGAAGACCACCGACGGCGGAGCGCACTGGTCCAACCTTAAGGAAGGCTTGATCGATGACTCGGACGTATTTTCGATTATCATTGACCCGCACACTCCTTCTGTCGTTTATGCGAGCGCCTGCTCAGGTATCTATAAAAGCGAAACCGCAGGCGGGCTCTTCCGCAAAGTGCAGGGTATCCCGTCCACGGCGCGCCGGACACGTGTCCTGATGCAAGATCCTCGGGACGCCCGCACCGTATACGCTGGCACCACGGAAGGGCTTTATAAAACGGCCGACGCGGGAACGAACTGGACGCGTCTAACCGGCCCTGATGTCATCATCAACGACGTATTCGTCGATCCTTCAAATGATCAAAGTCTTTTGCTTGCGACTGATCGCAGTGGCGTTCTTGCAAGCAGTGACGGCGGCAAAACATTTGCGAACGCAAATGGCGGATTTTCCCAGCGCCTTGTACAAACCTTGCTTGTCGATGCGAAACAGCCGCAAACCCTTTACGCGGGCGTATTAAACGACAAAATCTACGGAGGCGTCTTCGTCAGCAAGGATGATGGAGCAAGCTGGCAACAGCAGTCCGACGGTTTAGCTGGACGGGATGTGTTTACCCTGGCGCAAGCGCCCGGCGGCGGCATTTACGCTGGAACCAACGACGGCATAGCGAATCTTACAAACGGCAAGTGGCAAGCCGCAGGCACAATCATAAGCCACAGCAGCCACAAGATGACATTGCGGCAGGGAAAACGGCGTGTCACGAAGACCGTCGATACAGCTAAGAGGATAGGAACGCTGCAGGGCCGGATCAACAGCCTGGATCTTGGCGGAACAGCTTGGTACGCCGCGACCGCCAAGGGCGTCTACCGGTCCACCGACAGTGGCGCCAGCTGGGAACAAACCTCACTTGCGCCTGCGGACTACCGCTATGTGGATGCACTCGCGAACCGCACCATCGTAGCGCAGCGCAGCGCACTCGCGTTGACGGACGACAATGGGGCAAGCTGGAAATACATTGCTTTGCCGAACGGGCTTTCCGGTGTCGGTGCCCTCGCGCTCTCCGAAGATGGAACAGCCTGGGTTGGCGGCCGCGAGGGTGTCTTCTATACCAAAGACGCCGGAGGGAGCTGGGAGCAGGTCAAAAATCTCCCCTTGGGCGAGATCGGTGGCCTAGACTACGATGCGGCGCTCAAGCGGGTTCTGGTGTCTTCACGGACCTCCACGACCATCTTCGGTGTGGACGCTGCCGGAAGCCCCTGGAAGTATTGGCAGGTGGGCTGGCGGGTGCACCACATTTTCCAACAGGGAGATCGCCTTGCTGCGGCCTCGCTCTACGATGGCGTTGTGCTCGAGCCGAAGCCGAATCAGACGGCCGGCGCAAGCCAGACCCAAACGCCTAGCGTTCACTAGTGTGACTCCGGTCGCGCTCCGATCCTACCGGGAAGCAGACCTGCCTGTGTTGCATAGGCTTGATCAGACTTGCTTCCCGCCCGGTATCGCGTACAGCCGGGCGGAACTCCACCGGTTTCTTGAGCACCCCAGCTCGTTTACCGCAGTGGCATGCCAAGCGGAGCACATCCTGGGCTTTGCGATCGTGCGTTCGACGCGGCGTGTACGCGAATATGTCGAGGCCAGGGATGGATGTCCGGCTTTGCACCTGCTCACAATCGATGTCAGTCCTCGAAGCCGCCGCAAAGGCATTGGCAGGCTTCTGATGCAATGGGTTTTAGCCAAAGCTAGAAGCCTCGGCTTGCGTTCTGTCATCTTGGAAGTCGCGGTCGACAATTTTGAAGCCCAGCACTTCTACGCTGCCTTTGGTTTTCACTGCCGCGAAACGATCCCCGGCTACTACAACGGGATTACAGATGCGTTTCAGATGGAGCTTGCACTGCCAGCCGATGGTCCTGCTTCGGCTGAGTTTCTCTAGCAACTGCTGACTGGAACGCGCCATAAATGCGAGGCCAGTTAACCGCTGATCAGGGGGCGTTTTTCGCTGCCGCAAGCAGGCCGGCACGGCCCGCATCCGTCGAAGCCCCTTGATCTCTCCATAGAACATGCCCGGCGTGGTCCACAAGGGCGGCTGCAATGGAGTGTTCATTCTCCGGGAAGCCTAAAGCGCGGCGCAGGGAAGGCTTATCGGTGTACAAGGGCACTGTCCAGTGCAGCATTTCCGGATCAAGTTCGGCGCTCCGGAGGGAGCTGTTGTCCCACCAGCGATACAGCGCATTTTCACGCCCGCTCACGGGCATTCGATAGACGCGAAAGCCAAAGGAAGCGTGCTGGAGCGCCTGCGCGACAGAGGTCCAACTATCGACCTGGCCAGCTTGATCAGGAGCCCAGGAAATCAGCAGTAGATTTAGCTGACCCTCAAACTGCGCCGGCAGTGTAATTGGAGTCCTGTCGAGTGCTTCTGCCGTCAGTACAGGGAAAGCACCGCCCGTAGAGGAATGCGAACTGCCGCCGCTGCTCTGATCGGCTTTGCCCGCTGTTGCTTCCATAGTGACCTGGCCAAGAGAGCAGATTGTAGACACCAGCATCAGAGACCGGAACAGGCAAGCGACACGCATCTTTCGGCATAGTATCAGCCACTTGCGTGTTCAACGCGAAAGCAAAGCACGTTTGCATTATGAAGCGAGCTAGGTCGCTCCAGTACACTGAGTAGAAGGAATACTCTTTATGCCTGAAGGGATCGCAGTCGTACAGAACGAACCGAGAAAGAGTCATCAGAGCTTCTCTACAGAAGATGAGTCTCTCCGGCCTGTTGCGGAAAAGCTCGAGACCGGTCAAAGGCTCTCTTTCAATGACGGAATCAGCCTTTACCGCTCCCCGGATATCCTCGCAATCGGCTGGTTGGCAAATCGGGTCCGCGAGCGGCTCCATGGCGATCTGGCTTATTTCAATGTGAATCGCCATATCAATCCGACCAATGTATGCGTAGCTTCTTGCCGTCTTTGCGCGTTCGGACGCAAGAAAGGCGCGGCAGGCACGTACACCATGGCGCTCGAGGAAGCTTGGGCCTCCGCTGCGGAAGGCTATACCGAAGCCGTGACGGAGTTCCACATCGTCGGTGGCTTGCATCCCGACTTGCCGCTCGAATACTTTCTCGATCTCGTCGCCGGCCTCAAAGAGCGCTTTCCTCCGGTGCATATCAAGGCTTTTACTATGGTCGAGGTGGCTTTCCTGGCCAAGCGAGCCAAGCTCTCCATCCGGCAAACGCTGGAGCGGGTACGCGCCGCCGGCGTCGACTCGCTGCCAGGCGGCGGCGCTGAAATTTTTTCCGACCGAGTCCGCTCTATCATCTGCGACCACAAAATAGACGGAAACGAGTGGCTGGAAACAGCTGAAATCGCTCATGAACTCGGGCTACGCTCGAACGCGACCATGCTTTACGGGCATGTAGAAAACGATGAAGACCGGGTGGATCACATGCTGCGTTTGCGCGCGGTTCAGGATCGTACAGGAGGCTTTCAGACTTTTATTCCGCTCGCTTTCCACCCTGACAACACAGCGCTCGACCATTTGCCCCGCACCACAGGTATCGGCGATATCAAGCAGATCGCGATCGGGCGGCTGCTGCTCGATAACTTCGCGCACATCAAGAGCTACTGGCAGATGGTTTCGCCCAAGATGGCGCAAATTGCCCTCCGCTTCGGAGCCGATGATATCGATGGCACGGTGATCGAGGAAAAGATCTACCACGACGCCGGCGCTACCACGCCGCAAGGTATGCGGCGCGAGGAATTGGTTCGTTTGATCAAGGCAGCAGGCCGGGTGCCGTTCGAGCGCGACACCATGTACCGCGCTGTCACGCGCACGGAAGATACCTTTACGGTCGCTGTTCCGTGATGCCGCCACTCCTGCTGGAACTGTGGCGAGAGCAGCAACACCCGCAGGGCCATGAGCAGACGGCGTTGAACTTTGGGATGCAAGCGCCAGCGGCTCGGAAGGTCGCTCCGTTCGAGGATGTTGGGCGGGAAACTGACCCAACGAAATGAGTGTGACAGAAGTACACATCGTGGAAGTCTTGAAGACCCCCGCTCTTTCGTTGCTTCGCAAATGTTCGGAACCTACCAGCCGTACGCGCCGTCCTTATGGAAGAAGCCCGCGGTTGGGCCGTCTTCGCCAATCTGCGCATACTTTACGATCGCGATGGCGCCGTCGGCTGCCGTGCCTGGACCACTGTGGTTGTTCAGGTCCGTGGCGACGTAGCCGGGGCAAACCGAGTTGACCTTCGCCTTTGTGTCCCGCAGCTCCCACGCCAGATTCACGGTGAACATGTTCAGCGCTGCCTTTGAGGCGTTATAACCGAGCGGCTTCACACCGTAGAACGGCGAATCCGGGTTCGTGTTGATCTCGAGAGAGCCGAGACCGCTGGAGACGTTCACGATTCGCGCTGCCGGCGCTGCCTTTAGCAGCGGTAGCAATGGCTGTGTGAACTCCACCGTTCCGAAGAAGTTCGTGTCGAAGACGCGCTTGATGGCGTCGATCGATGTCGTGCTGGCAGGCGCATCGGCCCCTGTCATGTCGGCAACGCCGGCGTTGTTTACCAGCACATCCAGGTGGCCAAACTCCTTCGAGATCTTCTCGGCAAGCGCGGTCGCCGTTTCATGTGCATGCTCCAGATCGGCGTGCATAAATCGGACGTCCAGCGCTTCGGCGCGCAGCTTTGCCGCAGCTTCTTCTCCACGGGCGGCATCGCGTGCGCCTAACAATACCGTAAAGCCAGCTTTACCGAGCGCCCTTGAAACCTCAAACCCAACGCCCTTGTTCGCGCCCGTTACCAGAACTACCTTGGCCATGCAATTATCTCCTGTGCCACTAAATCCTTAGATTCTGTGACATGCGGAAAGCTTCGGCGACGATCGCAGCATCTGCGCGGTCTTCACGGCTGCTTTCTCAAGAATGCAAAACTGGATTAGCCGTCTTGAGCGTCCTTCTTGCTTGTCAGGATCCAGCCTGGATTGACGCGACACCGCCAAGGAAGCACTGAAACCCACACTCGGAAACACTGTGGGCGATACACGGAAGCACTCGCAAAAGTGACTCTGTTCGCACCAATCCAATAGATAGTGAATTTTGGAACAAACTGGCTGCTTTCAACGCCTGCGCTTCGTGTATAGCAATGTGCTTGAAAGCAGGATCAAAGCCAGACCGGCGAAAAGAATCAGTCCGCTCCATGCCGAATTCAGCACGATGCGGCTCAAAATCAGCTTACCGACACAGATCCAAATTAAAATTGCGACCGCGAAACTGCCATCGTCAACAAACAATCCAAAGATTTCCTGAAAAATCTTTTTCGCCCACCGCATCGCGCTCACCTCGCATCCACAAGCAGTACGCGATTACGACACATGGGGACGGCCAGCAGGGAAACTGCAAGATAAGCGGCCACGAGGCTCAGTAACGACCAGTCAGCTCCCGGCCAGGCAATCCCAAGCCCTTCCCCTGTCCAGAAGGTACCGAATGCCGACAGAAGCACGCCCACAGCAAACTTCAAGGTGTTTTCTGGGACTGCGATGAGCGGACGGTGCAGCGCAAAACCCAAAACAACGACCACAAGTAAAGCGGCGAATGCGCCAAGGCTCGCCGGCAGAAGTAAGTCTGCGCCACCCGCGCCGATGGCGATAACGATGAAAACCACCTCCGCACCTTCCAGCATGGTGATCTGAAATGCTCCCGCAAAGGCAACGCTGCTCCAGCCGCGCCCTTGGAGACCGTCCTGCATCGCCGCTGACTGCTTTTGGAACGCGGCTCCTTCATCCCGCAACGGTATCTGGCCGGCGGCGCGGAGCACGGCTTTGCGCAACCACCGCATGCCGAACAGTAAAAGCAGCGCCCCCACGAAAACCTGGATAAGGCTGAGCGGGATGCGTGTAAGTGCTCTGCCCAGCAGCACGACTAGAGCGAAAAGCACGATGAATGCCGCCCCCGCGCCACCCAGGGCTCCGCTCCAGCCACGCACGCTTCCGATGGCCAGCACTACCGTAAGCGCCTCCACGCACTCCACTAAGGAGGCCAAAAACGCGGCCAGAAGTGACGGACCAGCATGCGCGAGCTGAATGTTCATGGATCCTTTCCGGCAGTATGTTCAAGGTGCATCCCAACCCGGGATCCTTTATCGCTGAAGCCTCAAGCCCGCTTTTTCTCGGCGTAGGCCAGAGCTTCTTCCAGACGCGCTGGCTGCTTGGATGCAGGGAGAGCAGCCTGGTCTTCTGCCGGATCAGCCGTGCTAGCCGATGCCTGCCCCGCTTGCTTTGCTGCCCGCCTCTGCCGGACCAGCCATTGCGCCATCAGGAACAAGCCGCCGAAGGTGACCGTAAGCGCCAGAATGGCGACGGCCCCGTGGAGTTCAGAAACGTCGTTGTAAAGCAGGGCGAGCCCGAGAAAGACAAAGACGATATGGGCGCAGAAAACCTCGAGTGAGGCTTTTCCAAGAGTCAGGAATGGCTCCGTTTGCACGATGGGAAACACAAACCTCCTAAGCCAGTAAAACAACACCACAAATGCGATGAGGTTTACGACCCGGAGCGGGCCGATATGCCATTTGTCAAGCTGAAAGGCCATCGCCTGCTCCGTGAGATGGGAACCAAGCCATGCATGGCGTACCCCCACGAAGAAGAGGCACACAGCCAGCGCGGCAGCGGCCATGCTTCCCGTAACACGCCGGAGCGGGTTCCGCCCTTCAGCCGAGCGCGCACCCAGCCATAGGCCCATCATCCAGACCGCCTGCCAAGCCAGCAGGTTGAACGCGCCGCCTTCCTGAACAGGAATTTGTAGGTGACTCACACGCACAATGCCATTGTGCAGCCAGTCACGCAAGCCTACCTGTGCGCCAGCCCAGAGTGCGAAGCTGCCGAGTAGAGGCGCACGCCAGCCGCGTCGCGCAGCCCAGGTCAGCACGACGGGGGTCCCTGCAAGAAACAGGACGTACATGGGTAGAATGTCCAGCAGCGGGGGGCAGTACAGCAGCAGGAGCGAGCCGATAATCGCCGTTGCCGGATGTTCGAAGTAGAAATTGAGCAGGTTTGAGATGGCTTCGCGGTGGGTGGTCGAGGCCAGGGCGGCAAGGACGGTAAACGCGAGCGTAAGCATCAGCACGTGGATTCCGTAGATCTTGAAAGCCCGTTTCCATAATTTGGACTGAATGGCCGCGCTATCCTCGGCAGCCTGACGGCTGTAAATACGGGCCACAAGCAAGGCCGACAGAAACACGAATCCCTCGGCCGAAGATAAGAATCCGAAGGGTTGGTTAACCCACTCGCTGATATGCGTAGGCATGTGCGTCAACGTCATCCAAACCAGAAAGAGACCGCGAAGAGCGTCCAGTTCCGGTCGTCGCTGAAGCTTGGGGAATCGCATACTGTACCCAGTTAGACGGCCGGGGCGGCCGCGAGTTGCGGAAAGGTGCTTTGCAAGCAGTTCTCCACAGGTGAAGGCTCAAGGGTGTGGTCTGCACTTTATAACGGAAAGCCAGATCGGCATTTTACCTGCCCGCTCTGTTTCTAGCGAATGTACTCTTGGATGAACGGGTCGTCGGAATGGACCAGATCCATCGTGGCTCCATTGAAAACCAGCTTTCCTTCATGCAGGACCAGAAACGTCGTACCCGGGTCGACTTTGCCGTCCGGCAGCTTTTCCATCTTGTTCTCGTCTTTGTTGAAGCAATGCGTCGCCAGCGTGAACGCATCCTGTAAGCGGTGCGAAACGAGCAGGGAACTCGACCCGTATACGTCCCGTTGTTTGACTACAAGTTCAATAATGGTCGTCGAGGTAATTGGGTCGAGCCCGCCGGTTGGCGAGTCGTACAACACAAGCTCGGGGTCGGAGATGATGGCGCGCGCGATAGAAACGCGCCGGCGCATGCCGCCCGAAAGCTCGGAAGGGTACTTGTCGATGGCCTGCTCGAGTTCTACGAACCGGAGCGCCTCGTGTACGCGCTTGTCTACTTCTTCGCTGGGTACCTTGTCCTCATTGAGGCGGTAGGCGACGTTGTCGCGTACATTGAGCGAGTCGAAAAGTGCGCCCTCCTGAAAAACCATTCCGATATGGTCGCGCAATGCGAACATATCTTCCTCGCGAATATGCGTGATGTCCTTCCCGAAGATCTTGATCGTGCCCGAATCGGGATGGATCAATCCATTTGCCAGCTTAAGCAGGACGCTCTTGCCCACACCCGCCGGGCCCAGCACAATGCGGGTTTCTCCTCCCTTGACCTCGAAGGAAATACTATCGAGCACTGTGTGACCCGCTGAGGTAAGCGTGACGTCTTTGAAAACGACCACGGGCTCGTCGGGGTGCTCCTCGCGCCAGGTCTTATGCCGCTCCGGCTGCTGCGGTTGTTCCTGGGCGGTTCGCCGTTCCTGTTCCTGTGTGTCCGGCATCGCCCTATCGCCCGAAAATCCCGATCATCAAGCGGCTGATGACGAAATCGCTCGCGATGATCAGCACAGAGGAGACGACCACGGCCTGCGTGGTGGCACGACCCACGCCCTGCGTGCCGCCCTTGGTGGACATGCCGTAAAAACAGCCGATCGTCGCGATGATGAAGCCGAAAAAGATCGGCTTGATCAGGCCCTGAAAAACGTCCGCGAACACCAGAGACTGGTACGCGGCGTGGAAGTACTGGGACCCGCCCTGCCCCAGCATGAACACCGCCACTGTGCCGCCACCCATCGTGCCAACCGCGTCCGACAATATCGTCAGGAAAAAAAGCATGAAAACCGTGGCGACGATCCGCGGCATGACGAGCTTTTTAAGCGGGTCCGTCCCGAGCGCGCGCATGGCATCAATCTGTTCGGTCACGATCATGGAGCCGAGCTCGGAAGCCATGCCGGAAGCGTTGCGGCCTGAAACCATCAAGCTCGTGAGCACGGGTCCAAGCTCCTTGATCATGGAAAAGGAAACAAGCTGTCCGGTGATCGCGGTCGCGCCGAACTGCGCGAGCGAGGAGGAGGATTGAAGCGCGAGCACACCGCCGGTGAAGAAACCCGTGAGCAGGACGATAGGAATGGAGCCCACGCCGATCGAGTCGGCTTGTGTAAAGATGTCGGCCATATACAGGGGCCGGCGAAACAGATTGCTCAGGGCGCGCCCGCTCAAAAGCGCATAGTTTTGCAGCGAGAGGATCGAGTTCTTTGCGAAGCGGTCCAGTGTGTTTTCTGCCATTCGATTCAGGGGGCACTACCGGATGCTGCACGCATGCGGCTACAGTTCGGTTTGGATGCGTGGCGTGGCGTCTAGGACTCGCGGCCGCGTTTCTTGATCTCGATGGCGAGCCGCTTGATTTTCTGGTTCAAGGTCGAGAGTGGAATGCGGAACTGTTCTGCGGCTTCGGTCTGGTTCCAATGCGAGCGTTCCAGCTTATCGATGATGATACGCCGCTCGATATCCTCCATGATGTCGAATAGCGAGGCGTGGGCGGCGTGTTCGAGCAGGCTTGAAGCATAGGACTGGCCGCTTACATGCGTCGGCAGGAGCTCAAGCCCGACGACCGGGGCTGTGCTCAGCACGACGCCGCGCTCCATGACATTTTCGAGCTCGCGCACGTTGCCGGGCCACTCATAGTCCACCAGCGCCCGCAAAGCTTCGGGAGAAAGGGTACGCGTAGGGAGCTCATTTTCCTCCGAGTAGCGGCGAAGAAAGTGGTTGGCGAGCGCGGGGATGTCCTCGCGGCGGGCGCGCAGGGGTGGCAGTTCAAAGCGGATCACATCGAGCCGGTAAAACAGATCTTCGCGGAACTTGCCTTCCCGCACCGCCTGCCGCAGGTCTACGTTGGTTGCCGTAATGATGCGAACATCGACCTGAATCTCCTGCGTGCCGCCCAGGTGCATAAAGCGGCGATCCTGGAGCACGCGCAGAATTTTCGCCTGCATGTCGAGCGGCATGGTCCCGATCTCGTCCAGGAACAAAGTGCCCCCATTCGCGATCTCGAACAGGCCCTTTTTCGCCGAGACTGCCGAAGTGAATGCGCCCTTGACGTGGCCGAAGAGCGTGGACTCGAGCAGGTCCGAGGGTACCGCTCCTGTGTTCACCGGTACAAACGGCTTGTTCTTGCGTGGCGAGTGCGCGTGAACTGCTTTCGCGATCAACTCCTTGCCCGTGCCGCTTTCGCCCTGAATGAGGACGGTCGAGCGTGAAGGCGCGACCTGCGCGACTGTGTCGAAGACGCGCAGCATCACTTCGCTCTTGCCGATGATATTCGGGAAGCTGTAGCGCTGCTTGAGTGCGCGTTTGAGCTGGACGTTCTCTTCTTCGGCCCGGAAGCGGGCTAGGGCCGCGCGAATGTCGGCAAGCAGTTTTTCATTGTCCCAAGGTTTTTGGACGAAATTTTGCGCACCTGCGCGGATGGCATCGACGACATTGTCCACCGTGCCGTAAGCGGTAAGCATGATGACCGGCAGCTCCGGCGCGCGCTCACGAATGATCTGGAGGATTTCGATTCCGTTTTTTCCGGGCAAGGCGAGGTCGAGCAGGACCAGGTCATAGGGCCGTTGCTCGATGCGGGCGAGCCCCGCCTCCCCGTCGATGGCCATCTCGACTGCGTATCCTTCAAGCTCAAGCAGCGTTTCGAGTGTTTCGCGGATGCCGGCTTCGTCGTCGATGACCAAGATCGTATGCGCACCGGGGGACTGTGGGGCAGCATCGAGATCCGGTCGCGCTGCGTAAACCGTCTCAGGCATGGGCGGGCGCTTCTTTCAGGGGAAACTCCAGAGCAAACGTCGTCCCCGCGCCGAGCTGGCTTTCCACGTGGATTTTGCCTGCGTGCTCCTGCATGATGCCATAAGTGACCGCAAGCCCGAGGCCTGTACCGCGGCGCTCGCCTTCCTTCGCCGCGGTCTTGGTGGTGAAAAATGGGTCGTAGATGCGCCCTACGTGCTCCGGAGCGATGCCGACGCCGGAGTCTGTGATGGCCACCATGACACAGCCATTGAAGCTGGTCGCCACCCGTAGCCGCCCGCCCAAACCCATGGCATCCTTCGCATTCAGGATCAGATTGAGGAACACCTGCTGCAGCTTGCCGCTGTTGCCATGGATGGCGGGCAGCGCGGGGTCCAGCTCGAGGGTGAGCTCGATGTGTGCGGTTTTGAGCTGGTGCTCTACGAGCGCGAGCGTTTCGCGCACCACGGCATTCAGGTCCGTCGTGCGGAGCTCTGAGCTGCCCGTGCGTGAGAAGTTCAGAAGGCCGTTGACGATTTCGGAGGCGCGAAAGGTCTGCTTCGTGATCTTGTCGAGCAGGGGCGCGAGCCGAGCCTGGTCATTTGCATGCACCACGCGCAACTGCTTGGAAAGCATCTGCGTGTACGACGAGATGACGGCGAGCGGCGTATTCACCTCATGCGCGACGCCGGCCGCGAGCAGGCCTATCGAGGACAGCTTTTCCGCCTGCGCTAATTGCGACTCGAGCCCGAGCCGCGCCGTGATGTCGTCGACCAGGATGATGCGGCCCAGGGTTTGAAACTCACGGGAAACGAGTGGGGCGATGGAGATGTTCGCGACGCGGGATTCGGTTTCCTCGCCCTCCCGGCGCAAAGGAAATTTCCAAAGATGGTGTACTCCCGCATCGCCTTTGACGCGGTCGAACTCGCGCACAAATGCTGCCTCGAAAATCGCCCCAAGGCGTAAACCGAGCACCTGCCCCCGCGGCATGGCGAACAGGACCTCCATTTGCGCGTTCCAGCTTTCAATCCGGTCCTCTAAATCGACGGCAAGGATGCCGACATTGGTGGACTCGACGATGTTCTCGTTGAACTCCTTGAGTCGCTCAAACTCCGCGATCTTGCTTTGAAGACTGGCATACAGAGTCGCGTTCTGGATTGCGATGCCCGCGTAGCCGGCGAGCGACTCCAGCAGTTCCACATCCTCGCTCGACAGGAAGTCGCCTTCCGTGGTTCGACCCAGGCCAAGCACGGCAATGGTGCGCTCCCCCACCCGGCAGGGCAGGTAGTAGTGCAGCTCAAGGGCTGCCGCCCCCCGGCGCTCGGCGTCGGACAGGTGCAAGGCCTGCTGCGGGTTTTCAAGGAAGATGTGGCGGCGCGCGCCGTGCTTGAAATCGAGAAAGCC
The DNA here is from genome assembly GCA_964247895.1 of uncultured Acidobacteriaceae bacterium. GTDB lineage: Bacteria > Acidobacteriota > Terriglobia > Terriglobales > Acidobacteriaceae > EB88. Next base: position 16,840 of record CAXTWG010000013.1, on the reverse strand, counting down.
GAGCGAGTAGCCGGTCGTTGTCGCCGGGAGCCCGTGCGCGGCTCCCAGTCGGAGGTCGCCATCGGCTTCGGCCAGGAAAATGGCGACACGCGCCACCAGCAGCGTCTGCGAAAGCCGGGTCGTGATCGACTGCAGAAGCGGCTGGAGGTCGGTCTGTGTGCCAAGCCCGCGGCCGAATTCAATCAGAGTTTGCCGGTAATCGTACCGCTTGCGGTCGAATAAGCGATCGACCCGCGCCTGGATCCCGCGTTTGACCGGATCGAACAAGGCCGAGGTGATCACGACGGCCGCGACTAAACCGTACACGCCCGCATTGGGCAGGCGCGTGTGCACCAGGCCCGCCGCCGCACCCACAAGGGCAAAATAAAGCCCCAAAAGCAGCGCGGTCGCAAGCGTGTACGTGACCCCGCGCTTGAAGATCAGGTCCACGTCCATGAGTCGGTAGCGCACGATGGCCCAGGCAAAGAACAAGGGTAGGATCACAAGCGAAAGAACAGCCACGTTCTTCATCGCATCCGGAACCACCCAGTCAAGCAGGTAGGGTGCGGCGTAAAGAGCCGTAAACGGCACAACGCTGAGAACGGAACCGCGCATGAGCCACTTGAGCTGCTGCCGGCGAAGAACACGCCCGTTTTCGGGGCTGCCTTCTTGCCCGGCGTTTCGGTACTGCAAAGCGAAAGCCGCCGTCGCCAAGATGTAAAAGACATCCAGCAAGGCCATCGCTATCTGGTCGAGCCGATGCGCCAGAAGAGCGGAAGCCTGCCAGCGCTCGATGGCGTATATCTGCAAGCCGATCGTGGCAATGGCTGGGCTATAGGTAAGTGCGAGCAGAAGCGTTCGATGGCGCTTCTGCCGCTCACTGAATTCCAGCGCAAAGTGAAGAAACAAGGCCGGTTGCAAGGCTCCGGCAACCACGTTCCCCCAATAAACCGCGCGATCCAGCGGGTCCAGCCTGCCTGTATACAGCAAGGCGTACATGCAGAACGAAAGCAAGCAGAAGAGGTAAAAATGCGTTGCGTGCGGAGCGGTCCACCGGCGAAAAAGCACATACAGGCCGATACCGAGGTAGACGAGCGCGATCAGCCGCATAACTGCATGGATCTGATTGTTCGTACTATCCAGGATCACCGGTACGTCGAACCGGATACCCCCCCGGGAAATTGTGTAATCGATGGTGCCGTAGACCTTGGCATGGAACTGGGCGCGCACCAGCTCGGCAATCCGTGGCGTGACTTTCTGATTCACCGACAGAAGCCGGTCGCCGGCCTTGATACCGGCGCGCTCCCCAGCGGAGTTCGCGGGCACGCGCTCTGCAAGGAGCGCTCCATGCGATTCAACCCACCAGACGCCGTCCGTTGGAAGCTGAAAGTTCCGCTCCTGCTGAAAATTGAACATGGCCAGGGCAAACGAGGCCGCGGTGAGAAGAGCCAGCAAAATCGCGACTACCCGAGTTTGATAAGCCCGTTCCATGGTCGGTCAGGACAGATCAAGCGCAACTGTCCGCTTCGTTATCGAGCACGTCAATAGCCAAACTGTGGTTAGTTGGAAGAATGCAGCGTAGGCAAATACAGCCGCATTCTGGGAAGGCAAGACAAGGGCCGAAGGTTTGCTGCCGCACTCTCTCGCAAATGGGAACGACCTATGGAAAACTATAACCTCTTTCCTGTCCTGCTCCAATCTCCTACCGCCCTTAACCTCCGGCTTGCAGTCTGTTCACAATCCTTTAACATAAGTGAGGGAATGCGAAGAGAGCGACAGATGAGCGGGTCGGTCATGCAAGAGATTGGGGAAAAAGATCGGTTTTCGTTGTGGAGGTCTAGTGGCCGCCTGCAATCCGGGCCACGCGGTGATGTACGCGAGTTGGAAACACATGTTGCGGGCCATGCTATGCGCGCGTTTGTTTCCGGAGAAGGGCGGCCGCTCATCCTTTTACACGGTTTGCTGGGGCTGGCGAGCTCTTGGCAGCCCGCTATGCGTGTGCTCGCATCCCGGTCGAAAGTGTATGCCCTGGACGCGCTCGGGATGGGCCGTTCAGCCCGGGTGCCCGGTATAGACGCCACACTGGAAGGCTCCGCACGAAGGCTGCGGGAGTGGATGGACCGGCAAGCGATCCAGCGTACCGACTTTGTGGCCACCTCACACGGCGGCGCGGTAGCTATGTGTTTCGCCGCGCTCTTTCCCGAGCGGGTGGAGTCGCTCGTACTCCATGCGCCGGCAAACCCCTTTTGCATGCACTCTCACCCGCAGATACGACTCGCGGGCACGCGCTTCGGGCGGCGGCTCGCCACCCTGGTTCCGAGCGCGCCAGGCTGGCTCCACAATGCTGCTCTGGCCCGCATGTATGGCGATCCCTCCCTGCTGCGGGAAGGCTCCCTTCGCGAGTACGTGGCGAGCCTGCGTATACCCGGAACAGTGGAATACGTTCTCTCGGTCTTGGGTAGCTGGCAATCCGACATGGCCCGGCTGGCGCCTTTGCTGCCCCGCCTGCGGCAGTTGCCTACTCTGCTGCTATGGGGCTCGCACGATCGCGCTGTGTCGCTCGCCTCGGCTTTGCAATTGCGGGACACCCTGCGAGCCCCGCTCGAGATCCTGCCAGGCCTCGGTCACCTTCCCTTCGAAGAAGCGCCTGCGGCGTTTGCCGGAAGAGTGCTCCGTTTCCTGGAGCAGGGCGAGCCGGAGCGAAAGCAGCAAACAGCTTAAACCCTACTCGTCAGACCGGTCAGCAGTCAGGGCAAGTGTTTCAGAAATACCCGAGCAGCTGCGATCTCCGGAAAAAGCTTCTCTTCCTCCTGAAACGCCCGGGAGTGAACGCAGCGCCTCCCGTGGCGCACCGTCACAGGATGTTTGAGGTGCAGCATCTCGTGGTAGAGCAGGTATTCGATTGCGTAGCGAGGCGTATCGAGCCGGTCGAAGATGCGGCTCACCATGATTGTGTTGTGTGCCGCGTCGTAGTGCCCCAGCAGCCGTCGCGCGGTGTGCTCGCTCCAGGTGAGCACGGGCCTGCCCAGCAAGCCGTGAAAAAATCGCGCGTTGATGGATTCAAATACTTCATCGAGATTCCAACGTCTGCCCTGCGCGGAAATGATACGTTTACGTCCTCGCAGGCGGCGGATGCGCTCGGTCTGGCGCATAACGGGCTCGGAAAGGGTGTACTGGCGGTAGCAGGTAGCTTGTACGGCTTGTACGGGTTTACGGTACAGCTTCGCGAGCAGGATATGTGCGATGGCTCGGAGAACGGGCTCCGGCGCTTCTTCCAATAAGTCTGAAAGATGCACACGCAACTCCCCCTCGCGCAGCCGGATTGTCGTATTCAAGCTCGTAAACGGGTAAAAACGTATGCGCATCGGAGGCAAGGGCGCACGCGGACGTAGAGCGCGGTATTCCTCGGCGAAAACCCGGTTCAGAATGGACTCCACGAAGAACAGGGTAGAGGTCAAAAGGGAAGGGGACAATCTGAGGAAAGGGCCAAGGGGCGAAGTTGACAAAAGAAGAGCCGGTATTGCTTTCTCTTCTGCGTTACCCTGTCTTTCGTAACTTTGCCCTTTTACCCTTAGTACTGCCCACTTTGCGCGTTTTCGCTCTTGAGTGCGAACAGCAACACCGACCGGCCAGTTACTTCGTAGTACTCGCCGGTTTTAAAAGTGCCGCTAGCGTCATTCTCCTCAAGGTTGGTGTCAATCAGCAGTGCCCATTCCTCACTTCCGTAAGATTCAGGTAGGGAGAACTCAACGAGATCACTATGCCCGTTGATCACCAATAGCATGGTTGCGTCCCCGCCTAGTTTTTCAATGCCCGTGGGTTGAGCCCTACCGTCCATCAGCATGCCAAAGCAGCGCATGTTGGTGTCGCCCCAGTGCTCATCCTCCATCTCCTTGCCATTTGCGTTGATCCAGGCCAGGTCCTTGACACCGAGCGCCTCGTTATAGGCGCCGGTGTAGAAGCGGTTGCGCCGCAGGATAGGGAAGCGGTGCCGCAAACTCGTGAGCTGCTTCACAAACCCGGTCAGGTGCCTGCCTTTATCCTGTAAATCCCAATTCAGCCAGTTGATCTCGTCGTCCTGGCAGTACGTGTTGTTGTTTCCATCCTGCGTGCGCCCGAACTCATCGCCGGCCAGCAGCATGGGCGTTCCTTGCGAAAGCAGGAGGGTGGCAAGCATGTTGCGGATTTGCCGCGACCGGAGCGCATTGATCTCCGGGTCGTCCGTCGGCCCTTCCACGCCTGAGTTCCAGGAGCGGTTACTGTCATTGCCGTCCTTATTGTCTTCGCCGTTCGCCTCGTTGTGCTTTTCGTTGTACGTCACAACATCGTTGAGCGTGAAGCCGTCGTGCGCTGTGATGAAGTTCACCGACGACCATGGCTTGCGGCCCTTGCAATTAAATAGGTTGCCCGAGCCGCACAACTTTTCCGTGAGCGCGGCGGCCGGAGCCTGATCGCGCCAGAAGTCCCGCACCGTGTCGCGGAAGGTGTCGTTCCACTCCGCCCAGCCCGGTGGAAAGCCACCGACCTGATAACCGCCGGGACCGCAGTCCCAAGGCTCGGCAATGAGTTTGACGCCGGCCATGACCGGATCCTGCGAGCAGGCTTTGAGAAACCCGCTGCGGTTATCAAACCCGTTTGGCTCGCGCGCCAGGATCGTCCCCAGATCGAACCGGAAGCCGTCCACCTTGGTCTCCGTAGCCCAGTACCGAAGTGAATCCATAACCATTTGAAGCACGCGCGGATGGCTTACATTGACCGTGTTGCCCGTGCCGGTCTCGTTGATGTAGTAGCGCGGCTGGTCAGGCATCAGCCGGTAGTAGCTGGCGTTGTCGATGCCCTTGAAACAAAGCGTAGGCCCTTTTTCGTTCCCCTCGGCGGTGTGGTTGTAGACCACGTCGAGAATGATTTCAAGCCCAGCCTCGTGGTACCGCGCCACCATCTCCTTGAATTCTTTAAGCGTGTCCGGCCGGTCGGAGGCGTAGCGGGTTGCAGGAGCGAAGAAGGCGATCGTGTCATAGCCCCAGTAATTTTTCAGGCCCTTGTCGACCAAGTGGCCGCCATCTACAAACTTAAATACCGGCAGTAGCTCGACCGAGGTCACGCCGAGCGACTTGATGTAGTCGATCACCGGCTTTTCCGCAAGTCCGGCATAGGTGCCGCGCAGCTTTTCCGGAATGTCGGTGCGCTGCTTGGTAAAACCTTTGACGTGGGTCTCGTACATGATCGCGTCTTCAAAGGGCACGTGCCGGCGGTCGCGCGCACCGGAGAAGTCGAAGTTCGGGTCGATGACGATGCACTTGGGCACAAACGGTGCGGAGTCACGCTCATCGAACGTCAAATCGTCGCCGGACTCCATGATGTAGCCGAAAATCTCGGGACCCCACTCCACCTCGCCGATGTGCGCGTACGCGTAAGGGTCAAGCAGCAGTTTATTTGGATTGAAGCGATGACCTTTCTCAGGCTCGTACGGGCCATAAAAGCGATAACCGTAGCGCTGCCCGGGCTGCATGCCGGGCACGTACCCGTGCCAGATCTCGTTGGTGTGCTCGGGCAGGGTAATGCGCTGTGTTTCTTCTTTCCCATCCTCTGTAAAAAGGCAAAGCTCCACTTTTGTCGCATGTGCGGAGAAGACCGCGAAGTTCACTCCACGCCCATCCCAATGCGCACCACGAGGGAAGTACTGGCCTTCCAGGACCTCGAGTTTCTGCCGTTCCGTCATCATCACCTTTGTGCGACCTCCGCTATGGGCATGAGGCGCGTATCTGTTTTCCCGGTGTGATGCAGATTTCTGCCCTGCGCATGACGCCTGCGAGATGAGACAATGAAGACGATTTTGGCCCCGTAGCTCAGGTGGATAGAGCGACGGTTTCCTAAACCGCAGGTCGCAAGTTCGAATCTTGCCGGGGCCACCATCGCCTTCCGCGCGCAGGGGCGAACCGAAAGCCCCTGCTTCCGCGCCCTGCTCGCCCTCCTCTCCTGCCCGTTCTTCAGCCAGCCTTGCGCACGCGCCGCAGGGCCTGCTTGCAGCGTCGCCACGCAAGCACTGCGTAGCCGCCCTTGCGTCGCCACTGCCGGGCACGCTCCGCGCGGGCTGTGTTTTGCTCGGCCTGCCAAGGAAACTCTCTCTGCTCGGTGCGCGGCTCCCGCGGATTCTCAAACACCAGGATGTACGCGTACCGGGGCCCGTCCGATAGGTTCGCCCCCGCCCCATGCACCGTCCGCCCTGAGTGCACCGTGCATGAGCCGAGCTCAAGCGGGCAAGCCACCGCGTCCTTCGGATCGAAGCCGGACAAGCACTCGACCACATGCACCCGCTTGTTCTGGTTCGGCGAGCCGTGCGGCAGCACCTCCATTGGCCCCGTGATGAACTGCATGCAGCCGTTCTCCTCGTTCACCGGCTGCAGCGGAATCCAGATGCTGATCTCCTCGTAATGGAACATCGGGTCGTGAAAGGCTTCGTCCTGGTGCCAGGGCGTCGCGGCTCCGTCATGCGCCGGCTTCTTGATCACATGGTCGAAAACAAAGGTCGCCCGCGGCCCAAGCAACTCGTGTGCCAGCCGCAAAGCGTTCTTGTACATCTTTGTCTCGGCTAGCCCGGGCGCAAAGGTACGCGGTGCAAGAATCTGCGGCAGCTTCGGCGCTTCCCCTTCTTTTTCAGCGCCCGCCATATCGAACTGCCGGCCTTCCTTGAAGCCCACGCGCTTTTCGAACAAAGGCTCCAGCAGCTTGCGCGTCCTCGCCACGTCCTCGCGGTCAGTCACTCCATGGACGACCAGAAAACCGTCCTCGGCCAGGATTCGCCGCGCTTCGCTGCCGGGGAACTCACCCTCCGACCAGCTCACCGCCGCAGCTTCAGTCTTTCGCTTTCCCTCATCCAGGACAGCTTCCATCATTGCGTTCATAGCCTTTGGCTCCGTTTCGCAGACCGGTATACCAATTCACTCCCCCTTTAACGGCAGGTTGACTCAGAAAAAATAGCCCCGCTCCGGGCTGTGATCGAAAACAGGACGCCTGTCTGCGGGAAATCCTCCCCACCCCAGGCCGCCTCGGCATGCAGGGCCGCCAAGCTCTGCGTGTAGGCGCAGGAGAAGACTGCTTCTAGAATGGGCGATGCCACCGCGCTTAAAAAACCTCCTCATCGCCGATCGGCATGCCCGGCGGCGCTTCCACAACCGGGCTCGGCCCAAATCTCTCCGGGTCCCGCTCGAAATCGGCCACGCGGCGCTTCCACGCTTCTCCCGCCTCAGTGGCCGGCTGCGCCCGCGTCACGGCTTCCAGCTTCGCCCGAACCGCCGCCCGCACAGCAAACGAGCTTTGGGGCGCGACCTCCAACCGCAACATCGCCTCCAGCACACGGCCTTCGACGGCTGTACTTACCAGACCTTCCAACCCCCCTTCCGGCCCTCCCGCCGAGGCCACCGCCGCGTCGATCACCTCCCCGAGCGTAGGCTCCGCAGCATCCCGGGCGTGGTACTCCAGCAAACGATTGGCGCGCTCCGGCCGAAACAGGACCTCAAGCGTCAGGTCCGCCGCGCCCTCCGCCGCCGCCACCGGGTCAAACGTCACCGAGGTCCGGGCAGGAAAGCTTTCCACCGTGCGCGGCAGCCCTGGCGTCCGCGGCCCCAGTTGCGCCAGCAGCGGCTCGGGTAAGGTCAGTACCGCGGGCGACAGCGTCTTGGCTACCGCAGCCAAAGCCTTCCGCTGCTCCGGGGGAGAAACCATCCGCGGCCCCGCTTGCCCGTCGCCGCGCACCGTGTACCGGTAGTTGAGTCCGCCGATGCTCTTGGTCGCTGCTTCCATCTGGTAACGGTAGAGCAGGTATAAGGGAACCAGGGTGTCTTCCATTTGCGCAGTCGGCGTGCCAGGCCGGATAGCGTCTTCGCCGAAACGGCGAAGCGCCGCGGCACGGACCGCGAGAATACGGTTCAGCTCATCGGCATCGTCTGTGCCGTTATCCCAGAGATGGGCGGATGGGCTGGCAGATCCAGGCGGCCGTGCATCTTGGTCCGTTAAATACAGCACCCCTTTTGCTTCGGCGTCGTGCAGGATGCCGTCCAGCGCGGCCGGGTCCTCAACCGGCTTGCCTGCATGGTCGAATTCACGGTAGCCGTAGTCGATCGCTACCCTATCCCAAATCCCGATGCCGACCGGGTAGGCATGGCGAAGATCGGGTGCGCCCTTGCTGTCCAGAGTGATCCAGGGGTGCGGATACTCCATTACGCTCATGGTTTGATCGGGCTGGTGGGGAATGGTGCTCGCAGCGTAGTTGTGGGAAAGACCCAGCGTGTGGCCGGTTTCGTGCGCGGCCAACTGGCGGATACGCGCAAGCACCATTTGCAGAGCTTGGTCATTCGCGGAATCCGGCACTTTGCCATCTTTGTACGGGGCCAGCAGCGCCTCGGCGATAAGGTAGTTCTGCCGTCCGCGCAGGCTCCCCAACGTGACATTTCCCTTCAGGATTTCGCCGGTGCGCGGGTCGGTGATCGCCGAGCCGTAGCTCCAGCCGCGGTTGGCGCGATGCACCCACTGGATGATGTTGTACTGCGCATCCATGGGGTCGGCATCGGCCGGCAGCAGGTCGACGAGGAAAGTCCCCTTAGCCCAGCCCGTAGCCTGGAAAGCCTGGTCCCACCACCTGCAGCCTTCCACCAGGGCCGAACGCAGCGGCTCTGGGGCCCCGCGGTCCACGTAGTAGTGGATGGGTGTGACGGCTTCGCAGTTTTCGCGGCAGTTCGGGTCCTTCTTTTGGAGACGGTGGCGCGTAATGAGCTGCTGATTTACGTCCACGCCGAGGGGCGTGTTCATCTCGTGGTAGTTAAGGTCGAAGTAGCCGGAACGCGGCGAGTAACGGCGCGGGATAAAGCCCGGCTCAGGCAGTTTGAGGAAGCTTTGCCGCTCGTGCACTGTCAGTGCGTGGACGTCCGGCGTGACATCGGCGAGGACGCGCGCCTTGCTCGGGTCTTCCGTGAGAAAGGTCAGCTCGGCTTCAATCTCCGTATTTCCCGCGAACGCCTTTGTTCCTGCGGGAAAGATCGTGGACCGCTTCCCATCCACGCGGTAGCTGCCCTGCTTTGCGCCTGCAAGCGCTTCCGCAACGCCGTGCACGTCCTCGAGAAAGTAATCCGTCGCGTCGACGACCACGAAGCCGTCCGATTCGCTTTCGATCTTGAATCCCGCGAGGATGGAGGAGGGAAACGACTGCTGAACGGCAAGCTGCTCCGCCGGATCGGTCGAGTCGGTCCGGAACATTGTGTTTTCCTGCACCAGCAAAAGCTTGGGCCCTACGCGCTCGAAGTGAACCAGTTTCGGGCCGCCGCGAAGGTTTGTCCCGGAAAGCACCTCAAGCTGCCCGCGATCCATGCCCAGCTCGTTCTGCCCTACGCCGTTCGGCAGCGAGTCAGCGAGGATGTACTGCATGGAAGCTGTTTCGCCCTTCTCCGTAAGCCGGACACCCAACGAGAGCCTTCCTGTCTTCGCGTCCCAGTCGATCGGCAAGAGCGCCTTTTGCTGCTGCATGGCGGCAACAGCTGCGGTGCTTACAGGCCCGGACTTGTCCCCGGTCGGCACCTGCGCGAGCAGGTCTGCCGGTGCGGTGGAAAGCAGCAGAAACGAGACGAACGCCGGGCAGCACAGGAGGGGTCGTAACCGCATGAGCCTTTGTAGCATGGAGCGCTTTTCAGCGCAGTCAGAGCGCAGCGATCATCTCCGGGGTGAACAGCTTGAACCAGGAGCACGATTCCGCTCGGACCTCAGCTCGGACCTCAGTTTTGGGGCTCCCGTCCATGGCGGAGCTCTTCAGTGACGCCGTCCGCTGGACACCTCATCTGCTCTTCCCATACCCTTCCTGTCGTAGCGGCGCAATGGTTAAGGCCGCCAAGAGGTAAGGTCTCGAATATGCCTGGCCGTAGAGCGTTTCTTCACTCCGCCGTTGCAACAGCAACCCTTGCCGCCTCAACCCGCCTCCATCCTCTTTTCGCCCAGCCGGCTGCGCCCGCGCCGCGCAGCCCGAACGACACGATTCAGCTCGCGCTCATCGGCGCCGGCATTCAAGGCCAGGGCGACACCAAGTTCGCGTTACAGGTGCCCGGGGTCAAGCTGGTTGCCGTGGCCGACTGCTATGACGGCCGCCTTACCCATGCAAAGGAACTATGGGGTGCGGACGTGTTCACCACGCGCGACTACCGCGAAATCCTCGCCCGCAAGGACGTCGACGCGGTCCTGATCGCGACCCCGGACCACTGGCACAAGCAGGCTGCGATCGACTCCATGCAGGCCGGCAAGGACGTATACCTTGAAAAGCCGATGATCCACCTGTACTCCGACGGGCCTGCGATTATCGAGGCCGCACACACGACAAATCGGATCATCCAGGTCGGCAGCCAGCGCGTCAGCTCCATCGTCTACGCCAAGGCTAAGGAGCTGCTGGCTTCAGGCGCGATCGGCAAGCTCAACATGGTGTCCGCATACTGGGACCGCAACTCCTCGCTCGGCGCCTGGAACTACTCGATCCCGCTCGATGCTTCGACCGATACTTGCGACTGGCCACGCTTTGAGGGCTCGGCTCCAAACATCCCGTTCTCTGCGGAGCGCTTCTTTCAGTGGCGCAAGTGGAAGGATTACGGCTCCGGGGTTGCCGGCGACCTGTTCGTCCACTTATTCAGCGGTACGCACTTCATCACGGGCGCTAAAGGGCCCACCCGCGCCATGGCTACCGGCGGCCTCCGCTTCTGGAATGACGGGCGCGATGTGTACGACGTCCTGCTCGCACTATTCGACTACCCGGAAGGCTTCAACCTGAGTCTGCACGTCAACTTCGTCGACGGCGGCGAGGAAAGCGAAGGCTTCCTGTTCACCGGCTCAGAGGGCTTGATGGAAATCGACGGCAGGACCGGCAGCGTGACGGTGACCCGCACGCCGCGTGAAAAGGAGCCCGGCTACACCGTTTCCACCTTCGCCGACGCCATGCAGAAGAAATACGTCGAGCAATACCGCAAGAAGTACCCTGAAAAGCCGGCGAACCGGCTCGGCTCTAAGGACATCGAGCAGTTCACCGCGCCACGCGGGTACTCCGACAGCCTGGACCACTTCCAGAACTTCTTCAACTCCGTCCGCAGCCGCAAGCCTGTCGTCGAGGACGCCACCTTCGGTTTTCGGGCCGCAGGGGCTGCCTTGCTCGGCAATCTCAGCGTTGAAAAAGGCTCCGTGGTCCACTGGAACCCGGAAACCATGCAGCTGGGCTAGCTCGCTTACAGGAACCAGGAGTTCACGAACAGATGCGCTGCAAACACTTCGCCCCTCTTCTCCTCGCCCTCCCGCTCCTTGCTCCGGCCCACGCGCAGGATCCCGCGCACGCAACCGAGTTCCGCATGCAGCACCCCGGTGCCGGGCCGGACCGCAAGCCGCCGATTACGTTTCTGGCTCATCGGCTCGGCACCGACCACGCCGAGGGTATTTCCCTGCTCGACATGGACGGCGATGGACTGCCGGATCTGCTTAGCGGCGCGTACTGGTACGGGAACCCCGGCGCGGGCGGCGGGGCCTGGAAGCAGCACCAGTTCCGCACAGTGGGCACCCACGGAGAGTTTGTTTCTGACTGCGGCGAGTGGGTTGTGGATGTAGACCATGACGGGCTGCCTGACCTCGTCACGACCGGCTGGATAGCGAACGGTGTCTGGTGGTATCGCAATCCAGGCCCGCAGGCCACTGCCAAAGGCGCAATGTGGCAAGGGGAGAAGATCGGCGACAGTTTTGACACGGAAGGCGGCGCATTCGCCGACATCGACGGCGACGGCAAGCCCGATCTCGCGCTGGCCCACTACAACCATTCCGGCGTTTTATGGGTCGACTTCAGCAAGGACAAGCCGCGCGTGCACCACATGGGCGGCCGCGAACAGGACGGCCACGGCATCGGCATTGCGGACATCAATGGCGACGGCAAGGCCGACATCCTGACGCCGTTTGGATGGTTTGAGCAGATCGATGCGGATAAAGACCAGTGGCAATGGCATGGCGAGTGGTTGCTCAGCGATGCCGGGTTTCCTATCCTCGGCTACGACGTAAACCATGACGGCAAGCTGGACCTGATTTATGGTCAGGGGCATGGCTACGGGCTGTACTGGCTGGAGCAGGCCGGCACGCCCGGGCAACGCAGGTGGATACGCCACACCATCGACGAGTCGTTCTCGCAGTCGCACGCCCTCGCGCTGGTCGACCTGGACGGGGATGGGATGCCGGAGCTGGTCACCGGAAAACGCTACCGGGGGCATAACGGCGGCGATCCGGGCTCCTATGACCCGGTGGTTGTGTATGCCTACCGGCTCCCGGATGCGGCGCAGATTGCCTCCGTCAAAACCGGCGGCCAGCAGCCCAGCTCCGGCGGCCCATCGACGATGCTGGTCGCCGACCCGGCAGCCGATCCAGTGTTTCCGCGGATCGCACTTTCCGTGAATGGCACGGCCGGCATTGGTACGCAGGTCATTGCGGCGGACCTGGACGGGGACGGCGACATGGACCTCGCGACCGCGGGCAAGCTCGGGGTTCATGTGATCGAGAACCTCAAGGTCGACCGGGTGGACAAACCGGTTCGCGAGCAGGCGCAGCCGATTGAGCGCGCGTGGCCTTTCCCAGGGGAAGGCAAGGAAATCCCGCAGGAAGATGGGCTGGCTATACCGAAGTAGCGCACCCGTCTCCGAAGGGGAGCCGCAGCTCGGCTTCCGCGCCTCCCTCTTCGCGGTTGCGCAGCATGACCGTGCCGCCGTGCGCTTCCGCGATCTGCCGCGCCAGCAAGAGCCCGATGCCCGTGCCGCCGGGTTTGGTGGTGTAGAAGGGCACAAACAGGTTGGCATGGTTGGCAACGCCCAGGCCTGAGTCGCGCAGGAGGATCGCAGCCTGGCTCCCCTCGCCGCGCCAGCCGATCTCCACGCGTGCGGGCACGCCCGTGTTTTCGAGCGCGGCTTCGGCGGCGTTGCGGAGAAGGTTGAGCACAGCTTGTCCGAGCTGGTCTTTGTCGGCTGAAATGCTTACCGGCTCGTTCGCGGTGACTACGACCGCCACACGCGTCTCCAGCCCCGCCAGCTGCCGGAGAAACGGGCCGAGCGCTAGCGGCCTGCGGCGCGGCGTGGGAAGTTGTGCGAGCTGACGATAAGCCGCGAGAAAGCGATTCAGCGAGGCCGCGCGGTCCTCAATGATCTCGAGCGGCCGGTCGAATTCCGGGCCCGGCGTGCCCTGCCGCGCGAGCTGGCGCAGGGAGCCGGCGAGCGATTTAATCGGCGTGAGCGAGTTATTGACCTCGTGCCCCATGACGCGGATGAGCCGCTGCCAGGCTTGGCGCTCCTCATCCCGGAGCACCTCGCCCACATCGGTCAGGAGCAGGAGCCGGTGAGGCACGCCGCCTTCTCTGAACCCGCTGCGCCGCGCCATCCACTGCTTGTCTCCGAACCGAATCAGCTGCCCGTCCGTCGTTGCAAGGAGCGAGCCGAGGCCTAGTGCTTCGGCATGGCGGCCGAGCGGATTGTTTTTTGCGGTTGGCAGCAGGGCAGCCCCGGCCGGATTGAGCAGGCGAAGCAGGCCGCGGTCGTCGAAGGCGAATACCGGCGCATCCATGACGCTTAGAACCTGCTGCATCAATGCGGTGGACTCAAGGGAAGCGACGCGTTCGCGTTGCAGGTCATTCGCGAGTGCGTTGACTTCAAGCGCAAGGTCGCCAAGGGCATCGCCCCGCCGGGCGCCGCGAGCGCGGAATGAGTAATCGTTCTCACGCAGGGCGGCGACGACATTGGATAGCGTTTGCAGGGGACGCAGAAGCCGGTCGGCAAGCGAGGCCTGAAGGAGCGCCCAAATCGCCAGCGCGCACGCGCAAGCCGCAAACCAGACGAGTGCGCCGGCATGGGTTTGGGAGAGCACTAGAGCCGTGAGGGCAAAGAATGGCAGCCCAAGCAGGGCGAGTATGAAGTGTAAGCTGCGCTGGTAGCCGAGCCGTCGGCGACTACGCCCGAGCGGCACGCGTCGATGGCCGTGTTCCTGCGAGCGTGCTGCGGAGAGAGTTGCGGGGTGCAACCTCCTTCGACGGAAAAGCCTCGTCCAACGTTGCCGGCTTTTTGAGAGCATCAGGGAAACGACTTTAAGGCGCGATGCCATGTTTCTCCAGCCGACGATACAGCGCTCCCCGGCTCAACCCCAGTAGCTCCGCAGCCTGCGTGATGTTGCCTTGGGCGCGAACGAACGCCTTGCGGACTAGGATGGCCTCGACCGCTTCGAGTGGAAGCTCATCGATGCCGGTGGCACCGGGGCGGCTGGCGGGCAGGTGCAGGTCGGCGGCCTCGATATGCGCGCCGCTCGCCATCAGAACGGCGCGTTCCATGGCGTGGTCGAGCTCGCGCACGTTGCCTGGCCAGGCGCACGCGAACAGCGCCTCGAGAGCCGCGGGAGAGATCCCCGCGATGGGCCGCCGGTACTTGGCCGCGTAGTGGGCGAGGAAGTGCGCCGCCAGGGGCGCGATGTCTTCGCGGCGCTCGCGCAAGGGCGGCAGGCGCAGCTCGACCGTGTTGAGGCGGAAAAGCAGATCTTCGCGGAAGCGGCCCTCGGTGGCCTCGCGCTGTAGGTCGGCGTTCGTCGCGGAAACGAGGCGGACATCCACGCGGGTCGTCTTAGACGAGCCAACTCGCTCCAGCTGCCCGGTTTCGAGCACGCGCAACAGCTTGGCTTGCTGGCGAAGGGGCACGTTCGCGATTTCGTCGAGAAAGAGCGTACCCCGGTCGGCCAGCTCGAAGCGGCCCACGCGGTCGGTGCGGGCGTCGGTGAAGGCGCCGCGCACATGGCCGAACAGCTCGCTCTCAAACGTGCCCTCGGGCAGGCCGCCGGTGTTGACGGCAACAAGCGATTGCGCGGCGCGGGAGGAAACCGCATGGATCGTCTGCGCGACTACTTCTTTGCCCGAGCCATGTTCTCCGGTGACCAGCACGTTCGCATCCGACGGGCCCACGCGGGCGATCGCGTCCAGGAGCGGTCGCATCGCGGGCGCTGTCGCGATGAAAAAAGGCCGGTTTGTTGCGCGCAACAAAAGGTTTTCGGCTTCCAGCGCGCGCGCCCGCCTGAGCGCCGCGTGGAGCTCCACTTGATTCCGCACGACCGTGAGCAGCCGGGCGTTTTCCCAGGGTTTCTGGATGAAGTCGCGGGCGCCCAGCCGCATTGCTTCCACCGCGAGCTCGATGTTGCCCCAGGCTGTCATCGCGATGACCGGGAGGCCGGGCTCGGCGGCCAGGGCGTCGCGGATGAGCTTGAGCCCTTCGCTGCCGGAGGTTGTATCGCGGGTGTAGTTCAGGTCGAGGAGTGCGGTGTCGAAGCTTTCGCACGCAAGCTCGGCAAGCGCTTCAGCAGGCGAGCGGGCCGTGTGCACCGCAAAACCCTCCGGGCGTAGCAGAACCTGCAACGCTTCAAGGATATCCGCCTGGTCGTCGGCCACGAGGAGGCGGGCTTTGAGGGCCGTGGGCATGGGGTTGATTATGGGTTGCCGGCGCGGGTTATGCCAGTGCGCGCGTCGTCGATGGAAACGTTGTAGGTTTCAAGCGTGGCCCCGGTAGCGCGTGCGAGCTCGATCCTGGCCTTCTCGAAGGTCGCCTCGGTGGCGGCCACGGTCGACTCGGCGAGCGCGAGGTCGCGTTGCGCGGTGAGGGTTTGGAAGCTCGAGCCTGCGCCCAGCTTCTGCTCCTGCTTGCTGATCTCAAAGGTCTTCTGCGCCAAGTCCCGAGCCTTGCGCGCCGAGACCACGCGCGCGCCGTTCTGCTCGAGCGCGTACTGCGCGTTGCGGACCTCGATGCGGATCTGTTTCTTTTGCTGCTGGATGCGCAGCTCCGCCTGGCGATACTCGAGTTCGGACCGGTACTGGTCGGACTTGAGCAAGCGATTGCGGATCGGGATCGCGACCGACAAGCCCACCTCGTAGTCGGGTGAGCTGTTGTTGAACGCGCTGTTGAGTGAGGAACCGAAGTCCGCGGGTACGGTCGAGGCCAGGGTGGACACAGGATTCTGCCGCCCTGACAGACCCGTGCCGCCGTAGAAGCCGACGAGGTCGACGGTGGGCAGCACTGCATTGCGCGCGGCGTGGCGGCTGATGTCGCGATTCCGGAGGTCCAGGTTCGACTCGCCGAGCTCGGGCCGGTTGCGTAGCGCGCGGGCTGTCAGCTCGGCAAGCGAGTCTGCGTTTACCGGACTTTCGGTCGAGATCTTTGTGACCGGCACGACGGGAATTTCTTCAAGAGTGGCGTCGTCGAGGTTTTTGGTGAGCGCATTTTTGATGAGCGATTCCTGGAGTTGCAGTGTGGTTTTCGCGACGGTCAGGTCGCCGTCGCGGCTGGCCAGCTCGCCCTCCGCCCGGGTGACGTCGAGCGCCGGGATGGCTTGGAGCGCGAGCTGCTGCCGGTCGCTCGCGAGCGCGTCCTGGGCGAACCCGAGTGAGCGCTCCTTGACCCGCTCTTCCTGGTAGGCGCTGACCAGGTCCCAGTAGATATTTGCGATCTGAGTGATGGTGGCGATGATCTGGTCCTTAAAGGCGATGTCGGAGATACCGCGGTCGTTTCGCGCGATGCGCAGGTAGCGCAGGTTTGTGCCGCGGCCGAAACCGGCCAGCAATGGCTGCGTGAGCTGGAAGCGGTAATAGGAGTTGAGCGCGGGCGAGAGGACGGTGAAGGGACTGTTTTGCGTTGCACGGCTGTTTTGGAGTGAGAAGTTGAGGGTGGCGCCGGTCGAGAAGGCCTGACTGTACCCCCACTGGCTGCCGATGGTGTTTTGCTGGAGCGAGGGAACGCCGAAGAGCTGCAGGTTCGAGAGCGGTTCCGTGTAGTGCTCGGTGGTGACGTTGCCGGAG